>JAAWGR010000068.1 GCA_022795445.1 Oscillibacter sp.
CGAATATAGGCGGTTATAAGGGACGTACTGCGGGTTCTGCGGCAGACCATGCCGCCGTTGGACTGACTGCCGGCGACGCCGGGGAAGTGTTGCCCTCAATGGCGGTAACTGTGCTGCTGCCTACGGACTCCACCACCCCGGTATGGCTGAAATTGTAGATCACAATATCGCCGGGTTTTGGAGCTTTTACGATATTGCCAGGCTTATTCTTCTGATACCAAGTTAATAGACCGTTACAGGAGGCCGTCAAATACGGCAGCTTCATGCCCGCCTGGTTGAAAACCCATTGTACAAAAGCCATACACCATGGATAAGCGCTGCCAGAAACCGTCTTGCCATAGTACCAGGTGTTGTACTTGACGTTGTTGGAGTTGGCTGGGGACTCGTAAATCCCCAGCTCCGCTTGGGCAATCGTCAGGATTTGTTTAACGGTTGCCATTGACCGCCTCCACAGCGTCCTGTACGCCCTCTGCGGCGTTCTTGACGCCCTCCGCGTCCACCTTGCCCTCTGCCATGATGTAGGCCACCACGGAGGCCACAGACACCACAGCCCCCGCCACAGTGCTGATGGTGTTTTCGTCCAGGCCGAAGACCATTGCCAGGCCGGTGACAATACCCGCCGCAGCTGCCCAGAGCTTCCGGGAACTCAGTTTCCGCTTCCAATCAATCTGCGTCATAGGATTTCCTCCTTTTCTTTTGCACGCCCAAAAACCGGGCCGTCGTTATGTTCAAAGATGTTCTCCACCACCTTCAGGACGTTCACGCCCAGGATGGTGGTAATCGCCTGCTGGCTCAGCTCCACCACAGGGAAGGGCTGCCCAAGCCGTACCGTCGCATAGACGGCGATCAGGTAGGACACGCTCACCCAGCCAAGCGCCGCGATCTGGGTGGTAACAAACAGCCCCCGGGTAATACTTTTCATCACAGCCCCGCCTTTCCCAGGATGAAGGCGATGACCGCGGTGGCGATAACCACCAGGGCCGTCTCCGCCAGCTTGTCCCAACGCTTACCCGCTTTGCCGGTCAGCTCTTTGACCATACCGGTCAACTCGTCCAGTTTGGCGTCTACGTTCTTCCAATGGGCATTTTGTACCGCGTTCTCCGTCTCTAGGGCGCGGATGCGGTCATACATCCCCTCATGGACCCGGCTGTGGTTTTTGTTGGATTCCTCCAAGGCCTCCACCCGCGCCGTCAGCGGGCAGTCGCGGATGTTGTCTGTACACTTTTCCGGCATAATTGGTCACTCCTTTTCAGTCGGTGGTTTTGGTGTATTCTAATATTAAAGTGACCGGAGCATTAACAAAATGACCGGGCCCTGTGTAAATATTGATTTCATTTAACGCAATGTCAATTTGAGTCATATATATATTCTGCGTACTTGACGTTTGCAGATCAAAAAAATGGTTTCCAGAAAATATCGTTCCATAAAAATGTACAACCTCTGCTATGGAAATACCATCCGGAAGCGGAACGACTGTATTAAGTGCGCCTGGAATCGTGAATTTGATAATTCTTCGGTACAGCGGCTTCCCGTCAATCCATGTTCCGATTCTGGTTTCCTCCATGGAATAGGTATTCTCCGCCGGAACGCTCTCTACCGCCTTGATTATGAATAAAGCAGGAAAAGAAGTCGCTTCCTGACGTTCGCCGACCTCTCCGCTCAGCGGTTCCTCTGCTTCGCCGCAGTACCCGCACAAAAACAGGTTGCGCAGGTCCGGTACCGCGAAGGTAGTCTCGCCGTCGCCGCCGAAATGGTTTACCGAGCCGAACTGCTCTTTGAAAAAGGCCGCCAATTCCGGATAATCGGCGATGTGGTACGCTGTGCCGTCGCAGGCAAGATAGTCTTGCGGCGCGGTCAGACCCATGTAGCTGATAATCGTTCCGATGGGATTGCCGTCCGGCCCGGCGGGACCGCGTGGGCCGAAGACAGGCTGCCCTTTATAATATGCGTTCATACTCCCCCCCTTACTTCCAGAACCCGGAAACATAAATCGATATGGTAACGGACCCATAGGTTGTGCTTGGCCGACAAAATAGATACCGCATGGTATGCATCAAGGGGTTATAATCCGTTTTGCTTTCTTGCATCAGCCAACCAAACGTATTCTCTTCGTTTATGATAGACGCAAATTCTGTTAATTTCTTCTTGAGTGAGACCGGTAAAGCAGTATGTCCCAAACAAACGATCGTGTTGATCGCACCGTCCCATGCGCTCCAACTCGCCTCTGTATAAGGGCCGGCGGCATGATCGAATACCATCTCCACATACCCGTCGCTCCACTTGCGTACATGCCAGCCGTCGTCTGTGTCGTACTCCTGGATGGAAACCTGTGCAGGCGTCCAAGGCGGCTCGTCTACCAGGTAGATTGCATCCGCCTGTTTTTCCTCTTCCGCCAGCACGTCATACTCCGCCTGGGTCAGCGATTTGACCGGAGTTGCGACGGAGATGCCACCGTCCCGCAGGATAATTGTCTCATCCGGTGTCAGTGCATCCTGCTTCCCGGCGAAGCGCTCCTTGACCCAGGAGGTGAAATGAGCCAGGCCATCCTTATCCAAAAAGCCCATCCTGTCAGACCTCTGCCACAATGGCGTCGATTTCAGCGTTGGTGATCGTCTCGATCTCGAAGCTCTCGCCTAGCGCGTCCCAGGTTTCGCCGGTCCAGGCGTAGTTCATCCCGGTGGCTTCTACGTTCCATACGTCGCCGGTCTCGCTGCCCTCCGTGGGGAGGGAGGCGTAGTTCGTTACGCTGCCCTTGAACCGGTACACGCTGGAAAGGTCGCTTTTCAATGCCAGCTCCGGTTTCCCGGTGATGTTCTCCCAGGCAACGGAATCCGCTGTACCGCCACTGTGCTGATCCACGTAGGTTTTGATTTTGCTCCACAGGTACAGGAGGCCGTTGCTGTCTAAAAACTTGCTCATTTCAGTAATTCCTCCAAATCTTCATTGGTTAACGCTTCTGCCGGTTCCGGGATACGTTCCAGTTCCTCCGGCAGCCCTTTGATGGAAGTGATTGGGTGCTGCTCCGGCGCGTCGCGGCCTTTCAGCAGCCGGTGGTCTGTTACGCCGCCTTCCCCGCCGCCGGATGCGACTGGCACCGCCGACAGCAGTTGATCTCCGGCATACAGGCCCAGGTCGCCATCCGGCGTATAATTGAGGCTGTCCGCCTTGGCCGCGAGTGCTTGCTGCCATAGGTCCGGCGTAGGCGGCTGAGCGTCTTTACCGGGTTTTGCACCGCCCAGGATTTGCCCCAGGCTTACCCAGATGGTGGGCAGCACGATTTCACCGCTTGCGTCTGTACCGTACACACCAGCCATTAGCAGCGGCCCCTTTTCCGTCAGTATCTCCCATGGGATGGTGCATTCGCTGGATGCGTCCAGCAGTACGGAGACCGGCTCACCGTCCGCGCCAGCCTTGAACACGGCGGTACGGCTCAGCCCGTCCCACTCCGCCGAAAACGCGAACCGTACCGGGTATACGTTCACACTCCCGCTGGTGATGGGTTCCCGCTGCCGCAGATGCAGCTTGGTTTTTTCTGCGTATAAACAAAACAATTTTTTCACCCCTTCCAAACAGGAGGATTTTCCTAGTAAAGTTGTCGTGTAGGGTGCAACTCTATAAAAATTTCCTTGCTTTACCCCCTACGCCCACATATCCTTTCACAACCTCCCGCGCCTTGCCGTTCACGCCGATGTAGATTTTCTGTACCGCCCTGGCTTTGCCGCTTACACCCACATACGCTTTCAGCTGCGACACACCCAGGCTGGGGCCGGTGACGTAAGTGGCGGAGGTAAACCCCCAGCCGTCGGAGGCCAGAACGCGGGCTTGGAACTGTGTTGCCCCTGCGGGGATGGTGACGGAGGCGGTGGTATTGGTAGTCCGACTGCCGATGTTGGTCCAGGTGCTGCCGTTGGTGGAATACTGATACAGATAGTAGACCGTTCCGCCATAAGTAGGTGCTCGGGGGGTTACCCGGATTTCCACAAGATCCCCGGCATAAAGCTCCTCCTTTGAATAGGCTACAGCACTAGGGTCGATGGTATCGGAACCACGATAGGTACGCCATTTCCAAACACCGGATTCCTCAAACGCGCCTGTGGTCAGACTATTTTTCGCGGAGGACTCTGTTCGCAGGATAGTACTGCCTTGAGCGATGACACCGCCGCTTTTATAAAACGATTTCAGCTCGTTCTTGCTGGACGGCGTACTGCTGTTGTTGTTCCATATGGAAATCGTGTCATATTCCGTCTTCCCAAAATCAACGTGCCAAAATGCACCGGAAGCAGAGGGCGCAAACTCTAAAAGATAACATTCACCGATAATATCCGCCTCAACGCCAACTGTTGACTCTAAAATGACATACTTGTATTTAGAAGTATCCAGTACAAATTGCTCGCGGAGCGCTGCGGACATACTATGTGTAAAGCCATATCCATCGTCAATATCACCAGTTGATACATACCGCGTGACGGGTTTCCCACTCCGGTTTTGGGCAACACTGGCTGTATAGGTGTTACACCAATATATATTTATACGCGGATATTCGTCTGATAAAGTGACAGAAACCTCCGTTACTGCCTTATTACTGTCAACCGTCGTATTGTAGACACTGTAGACATATCTCGTAGACATCATTCACCCTCACTTGTAAACAAGATAGACCACGCCATTGGACAAATCAGAGGTACCCGCGGTTAGGTCGGTTGTCCCGGCAAGGGTTCTCCCTGCCAGCGCGGCAAACATCTCGTTCGGCGTCGCCTCGTCGCCCAGGCCCGCCAGGGCGGCAGTGGCGTCCGTCAGGAGGCTTGCCTTGTCCAGCGGCGTCCCAAGTTCCGCCCAGCCTTCCTCGTTGACGCCGTTCAAATCCACCGGCAGCGTACCGCTTACCAATGCGTCGGCGAATGCCTCATAGGTTGGATAGAGCGCCAGAAACCCGCTTACGGATTTCAAAAACCGGGAGTTTCCGGTTCCTTTCATTACTGCATCCTGCATATTTGCTAAATACCTCCCGTTTGCAGCTCACCGGAATACACCCGGCTTTCTCTCATGTTCGTAATGGTCTCCTGTACCTGGGATAAGACTTGCTCCAAATGGTTAGCCGTCTCGAAGCTCAGCCCGTCCAGGCTTGGCGGCAGCGGAGGGAAATCCGTTATACTGCGGAACGCATCCCGCGCCGCTTGAATCCGCGCCAGATATTCCGCCATCTCCACAGGCGTAGGAATGTCCTCTTTTGCCCAAATTTTCGGTTTTGCTGGCAAAAAAACACCTCCGTTTCATCAGCTTGACAAAACGGAGGCGGAACGGTATAATAGGCATTAGAAGGGCGCTGTTTTTAGCGGTCAGCCCATGTTGAACAACTAGCTATCCGCTAGCCGCTCGGGTACCAGCCGGGCGGCTAGCACGCTTTTGTGGTCAGAATCCACAGCGCCCCGATGAAAAACACCAGGAATCGCAGTACCGCGAAAACGCGGGCCTTCCACATCCGCATCACCTCCCCCTTTGTTGGATTTTGCTTAGGGGTACAATCGGTGAGCCAACCGCCTTATGTAACAGCGTCCTTCTTTCGGAATGATACCAGACGCGCTGTGTTTTGTCAAATCCTGCCGCCTTCCGGCGGCTTTTGTGTTTGTGTGTTTGTTTGAAGTTTTTCACACGGCAGGGCCGGTGTAACGAGACACGCAAAACGCAAGTGAGCACGGGAAAAGGCGGTACGGGGCGGGATTTCATGGGATATCGAAGGAAACCATGGAACTTCAACGGGAAATCGCCGCATTTTGATGGGAAAAGTATATTGTTTCTTCAATTTGCCTATCAACTCGAACCATTCGGGGGCGTCGCTCTTGGCCAGGAAAAGATAAATAAATATGCATTTCTGAAAAGGGGCCTTATTTTGGGGCCCCCTTACGATGCACCTCAATCGAGGGGGGCGTATTTCACGACTCCCTCACATTAGAGGGGGCGATATGTTGCAGACTCCCTCTTGTACCAGCGTTTGCAGAAAAGCAAAGAGCAAACACGGCGCAATTAAAGTATAGGGCTGTTGCAAAGGGGTGGCCGTCATGTGCATCCCTGCTATCAGGTACTATCAACCAGCTTTTCGCAGAGACGCCGGATATAGCCCCTAGTAAGGCCGTATTTTTGAGCTAGAGCGTCGTAGTTGTAGCCGGTAAACTCCTTCTGAATGAGTTTGTTGCGGGCGGGGATAAGAATGCGGTCCGGCTTCGGGACATACACGCTATCCCCATTCAAAATGAAAAGCAGCTTCACGGTATTTACGGCGCCAATTTCCTGAGCAACAGTCTTCCAGATTCCATTAGGCATCATATCTACCGTTAGTTCCTGTGCAATCTCTTCTATTAGCCGGTCCATCTTTTACCTCCCCGTTTTTATCAGTAGGTTCAGCACTGGGCCCGTCACACTTTGGAATATCCACAGCGGACGGGCCCAGCAGCTTCCTTATTTGGCGGCAGGCGCAGAACCGGCGGCTTTTGCGGCGGGCATATCCGCTTCGCCCGTAGACCCGAAGGCAAGCTGCCAAAGGCCATACCCGGCGTTGCAACGGGAATCCACGCCATAAACATACTCCTTCTTGAAGAAGACGTTATCGTCGCCGAACTTATCCTTGGAAACGAGCTGCGGCTTGCGGCGGTTCTGGAAAATGAAAGGCTTTACCGGGCGCTTGGTAGAAAGCAGGAACCACTGCTCCGGGTTCTTTGCCAGCTCCGGAACCACCAGCAGCTCGGCGGTGTCTTTGTAGATGTTGACTTCCTGGTGGATCTCATTCGCCATGAGGATGGTTCGGCCCATGGCTTCCTTCTGCGGAGACACGACCAGCAAGTCCGGGACAATAAACATAACCTCGCCCTGGTCATCCACAAGGCACATCATCTGCGAACGAGCAGCGCCGTAGCTTTCCGGCGTCAGCTTATAAGTACCCTTGTTGCTCTGAGGCTTGGCGTTCTTCCCCTCAATGGCGGGGGTGTGGCTCTCACAGAAGAACGGCTTGCCGTCAAAGCATTTCTCCGTGAAGCCCCGAGGAAACAGGCCGAACACCAGCTTGTCCGAATGCCGCCGGGCGTTGTGGGCCAGGTCTTGGAACATGGGCTTATAGACGCCGATACAGTCGTCCTCCAGGTCATTCCGGGGAACAGCGACCGTCAGTTCAAAGTCCTTGTTCTTAATGGTGTAGCCGTAGGCGGAGAGGTTCTTGGCCTCGCGCTCACCAATCCACTCCCGCATGGAGGGGACAGCGCCCAGCCAAGCGTAGGTTTCATCCCTGGTGCCGCTGGGGACCTCCATGGCCACGCGGGGATACTGGTTCTCCAGCTCCTGAAACGCCTTGTTGAAAACAGTGTTAAAGGCTACGAAAGCCCCCTCATGGTGTTGTCATTGAGAATCATTTTGTTGTCCTCCATTTTTAATTTTGTTGTGTTTTATCAGCAGCGTCAAGGGTTATGATGTTATAAACCATGCGCGGCGTGATTCCGTATTTTTTTGCCAGTTCTTTGCCGTTGTATCCGTTGTACTCCTCTACGATCTTCTTGTTGCGCAAGGGCCGAAGGAGCCTATCCTCGATGGGTACATAGAAGGAACTTCCTCCCACAAGCCTTGATAATTTCAAAAGATTAGCAGGGCCTATTTCCTCGGCAATCGTACAGTATAGGGTATCCCCAAACATATCGGGAGCAAGTTCGCTTTTCCAGGAATCGTCCATAGCAGGTATCACCGCCTTATGACTGTACTGTTTGCTGACGGGCTCGTAACCAGAGTGTCATTACTCTAAAGAAATTTACATAAGATTTTTTCTTAGAAAAATACACTTGTCTTTTTACCTCCGCGCTTGCTACTGTTCACATAGGGGTCGATAATCATTTTTGTTCCTCCACAAAGCAAACGCCTCCCATGATGCTGTCTATACGGCTTTGCGGGAGGCGTTTGCGTATCCGGCGTTTTAAGGCCTCTTCCAGCGATTTTATAAGAATAGGCGGGATTACCCCTGTATGCTCTTCTACCCCCGTTATCACGCGTGATAACGGGGGTAGAAGCAAGATTATTCTTCAAGGTCCCCGAACACCTTCAAGACCTGTTCCGGGAATTTCAAATCAGAGATATTCCGCTCCATGTCAGCCCCGGTCCGGAGGCCGATATAGAAGCCCAGCAGGGACGAAGCCGTAACGATACCCGTGATAGCGTCCTCCACGTCTGTCTCCAGCCGTCTGTCGTTGGGGGCCATGCTGCCGATCAGCGCGAAGGCGTCGGCCTTCATGCGTTGTATGTAGCCGTCCCGCTCGCTCAGTTCCCCGAAATCATCATGGAATTGCTCCCGCAAGGCGTCCAGAACTCGTCTGCTCATCATTTGGCATTCCTCCTTACTTCATGCTTTCCAGGGCAAGCCGCATAGCCGTTTTGAACCCGCACACAAAGCGCCGCTGCTCCGCCAGCCACAATTCGTCTGTAACCATCTTCTGGTACTCCTCAAACCATTTCTTCTGCTTGGGGTTGAAGCTGTCCACCAGAGCGTCAACACTTTCGCGGTACTTCTCAGCGATATCCAGGTCTTCTTTGCAGTGAACGGAAGTGAAGTGCCAAAGAACCTCTCCCAGCTCTGCGATGGTCTCATTGCTTGCCCTGGTAATGTCAAGGTTTTCAAAACTGAATTGCTCCATTAAAAACGCTCCTTTTCTATCTTGAAAATCCGAAAAACTGGTGTTATACTGTAGGTAACTTCTTGGAGGAAGTTTCCCTAGTCCCTGGACGGCTGTTATTTGCGGTAGCAGCCGCCCTTTTCTCATTTTTCTTGTCCGCTGTTACACGCTTCTTCATGCTACGACCTCCCCCAAAAGCTGGCGCTGGGTGCTCCGAAGGTGCTTCACCGTGAGGGCGGCCCCTTGCGCCGCGGCAAAATCCATTGATACTTCATAGAGTTTCTTTGCGGTGCGCAAGCTTTCGGCGTTTGCCAGTTTCAGCAGATAGCCGATGCAATCTTGACTAAGGCCGGGAAAGATGGCGGTCATTTCCTCAATAGTGTAATCGTTGACCACTTTCTTTCTCACAACAATTCGCGTGCGGAGCTGGTCAAACTCATAGCTCCGGCGGCCCGCCAGCATTTGGCGGTAAATCTTATCATTGCCGGAGAGGACGATACCGACTCCCGCCAGATCGTTGATGTTCCGCACGGCTTGGAGCGCGTCCAGCGATAAGTGGTCCGCCTCGTCAATGATAATCAGGCGGTTGGAGCCTTTGAGCTGCTCCACCAGAGTTTCCATAAGCATTGCTTTCCGACCCGGAACCCGCTGCCCCAATTCCTTGCAAATCAGGCCAAGAACGGCGGTGGCCGAGGTCGTACAGGCATTAGCTGTCACAAAGATAACGCCTGTATTTGTATCCGCATAGTGATGCAGGGTCGTTGTTTTGCCCGCTCCCGCGGCTCCGGTTACTAAGGCCATTTCATTGCGCTGGTGGGCGTAGTGATTTGCCGCTCCGCTTTATGAAATCGGCAAGGGCGGTTCTGGTTTCTGCAAGCATGGTATCCCTCCTTTAGGCTTGCTTTTGATAGAATTCCAACAATGTGGCGCTGACGTCATCCTCCTTTCCAATGCGCCGGGAGCTTTCGCTGTAGTCAGTAGCTTTCAGAATGGCGGCGTTTTCCGCTGCCAGCGGCAGCACACGTTCTATGACGCCAGACTCGCCGTCTTCACGGAACGCCGCTTCTGTAAGCTGGTTTCGTGCTATGATTTCATGGATATCCGCGTCACGGGTGGGCTTGTACTCCCGAACAATAGCCCGGGCCTTCTTCTTTTCCTTGTCGGCCTTGATATAATCTTCTTCGGTGGTGTTGCGGAAGGGTGTGCGGATTTTTGCCTCTGCCATGCAGATAGCGCGGTTATTCATATCAAAAATAGCCATTTTATCAATATTGTCCGGGTCATAGACCACAATGACGCGTTCGCCCAGATGGTACAGCAGTTTTTCGTGGAAATAGTTGTTGTTCTTGATGGATACTCCGTTTTTATGGACGGTCCGTTCCTCGGAGTTGCCGCAAAGGAGGCGGAGTGCATCCAGATCGCTGACTACCTGCTTTACTTCGAGATTTTCAAAATACACTTCATCCGGGCTTTTCCCGTTCATGTCAACGCCGCTGTTTGGCGTCCGGTTATACTCCGCTATGTAGGCAGAAAGCAACTTGACAAACTCGTCCATGGTTGGGGCCTGTGCCAAAATCTCTTTGTCAGAGATTTGCAAGCACTCCGATCTGATTTTAGCGTTACAGCCCGTGTAGGTTTTGAATCGGCGGCTGAAACGGTTGGTAAATGTACCGAAGAACCGCTCCACCGTTTTGGCCTGACCGTGATATTTTGTTGCGTAAATGGTCTTAATGCCAAGCTGGTTCACCAGGGACATGGGATAATCCATACTGAAGCTCTTGGAGCGGTAGTCTTTGCCGTTATCAAAATAGACCTCGTTGGGGACGCCGCTCTGCTCCATACCCAGGCGGAGGCACTTTTTGACGGCGGTCGCGTTCGGGTCGGCGTTCCGAACCAGGAACGACACGACACGGTTTGACCGGGCGTCAAAGAATACCGTCAGCCAAGGCCGGACCGCCCTGGTTCCCTCTGCATTCTTGACAAATACGTCGATAAGATGATGGTCGGAGAACCAGACGTCATTTGAGGCGATGTCAAGTTTACTCCGCTGCATGTAGGGAAGAGCATCGTTGAAAGCCTTTGGTCCTTCCCGGCAGTAAAGGATAGCGTAGTAGGGAATTGTCTTGACTTTACGCTCAAAAGCCTTGCGTGAGGGGATATGAGGATATTCAAGCCTGGTAACGTCGTAGCAGAGGCGGACACTGCGCTTTTGCTGGGTCATATAGAGGGAATAGAACAGCTCCCAGGCTTCCGGCGGTATAGTATCTTTTCCCCGGTTGTGCCCGCCGCGCTGGTCGATCAGGGCGGTAACGTCTTTTTCCTGGTACTTCTTCTGCCATCAGAACAGCTTGCTTTCGCTGATGGCATCCTCTGGCGGGTTGCTGGCATTGAACCAGGACACAAACACGGCAGGGGATAGGCCGGACTGGTGGTATTGCTCCACGATCCAGGCTTTGGCGTCTGCTTCTTCCCGCTGCTTGCCTGTGTACTGCAAAATGTCCTCGTGCGGAAGCTCCTCGCCACGATACAGGGCTTGCGCCTTCTCTGGAAGTGATTCTAAGGCGATTCGGAGCTGTTTGCCGCCCCGGCCCTCGCCCCTGACATAGCGGGACTGGTATCTATTCTGTTGCGCGGCAGTCCGGACTGCTCTTTCACCTATATGAAGGACTTGCGCTGCTTCTTTTACTGAAAGCCATGTCAAAGGATATCATCTCCTGTCGAACTGATTTTTTGATATGCAAAGGGTAAACTAATTATCAGCCGACGTTGGAAAAGTCAGAATTCTTTACCAAAGAGAGCCGCTACGAGGTCAAAGGGGTCCATACCTAAAGGTTTTGCAATTTGCTTGAGTGCTGCCAGGGTTGGGATAGCACGTCCATTCATAATGGAGCAAAGGTAGGTCTTCGATATCCGCGCTTCCTGCGCCAGCCATTTTTGCTGTTTGTCCATTTCTTTCAGACGCTTTCCTATTAAGGTTCCCAGCGGCGGCTTGTTGGCAAGATTTGTGGTTCTAGGCATTTCTTCGCCCCCCTTGAATTTTTGAGCACTGGCCGGTATAATATATTAGCTGTTTTCACTATATCACAGGAATCCGTTTGAATTAACCATTTTTTTTAATTCATGAAAAGAATCCGTTCAAGGAGGCTGCTTTATGGCGGGAAGTATAGGTGATCGCTTTAAGGAAATCCGCAAAATGCTTGAATTTAACCAACGAAAATTTGCTTCTGAATTGGGAATTTCTCAAACACATATTTCTAGTATTGAACTAGGAAAAGACCAGCCATCTTCCTCCTTGATTAGATTGGTTTGTATGCAATATAACCTTAATGAAGACTGGCTGGTGACAGGAGTTGGAACTCCTATCAAGGAAACCACAAATGTAGAAAATCCAGAAAGCAATATGTTAGAGACTTACAGCACTTTGCGTGTCAGGTTAGAAAGAGAAATTCGGGAGGCTAGCGCGGAAGATGCTGCCCTTATTATAAGTGCCTTTGATTCATTCGTTTCCACATTGACCATTTCGGGGCGAATAAAAGAAGCTAATCTTCCTTTAAAGGAAAAGCATGCCTATATCCAATCGATACGTAAGGTTCAATCTTCTTTGTGGAAACTTATAGCAAGGGTCACGCTTGGACAGAAGGCATTGCCTTCAATAAAAGACGCAAGAGGATGGTGGGCATTTAAAAAGGATTCCGAGGAATTGCTTGAAAGGATGCAGAGTAGTGCTAAGAATGCAGTTAACCTTTTTTTGTCAACTATCGATGACACAATGAGATTATGAATAAATATCGAGTAACATCTGTATATTTATTAATTGCGTTTTGCGTGTCTTTTTTTCCTTAGTCAATTTTCTTTATCAGAGCAGAAGAAACCCCGCAAACCCTGTAATTTCAAGGGCTTGCGGGGTTTTAGCGCTCTAAGGCAAAATTTCCTTAGTCGGATTCTTACTTACGTTTTGCGTGTCGCTTTTTCCTTAGTCAAAATAGTCTCTATCCATACGGCCCCAATGGTTTAACGCCAATTTTGCGACAAAGGAAAAAATAGCGTTTTGCGTGTCCGGCTACAGTCTTGCAGGACATGGAGCCTGCATCCATGTTTCGGGCAGATTTCCAGCAGTGGAATTTGATGCTCTATATGCCAATAGGATTCCCCATAAGTTTCCCGGTCCGCCTCCACACATTGAGGGCAGTATCGCGGCTGCCATTTCGAGAGATTTGCTGAACGCCGCAGGCTGGTGAGCGCTGGAGTTTCCCCCAGGCATGCTTTTTGAAGTAAAGTGGCCTTTTTCACTGCTGGGAAAAATCTCGTATAATACGGAAACAGTGTGTTTTGGGTAATGACAGTTTCGGGGGCAAGCCAATCAGACGGCAGCTGCTCAATGACCTGCCGAATGGTACTGTTAGGAAATATGGAGCTGATAGCAGCAGCAATTCGGCCCGGAAATAACTCCCGAATCGTAGTCTGTTGTTTGATATTCCCAGACCGTACATGATACCGGCACAGGACACTGTACCACCACTCTCACGGATAGGGTGCCGGGAAGTAAGTCAGCATGGTTATTTATCGTCCAGCAGATAGGACATGGCGTAGCCGTAGACCATCTGGAATTGCAGCACGGCCCGGGCCTTTGCCGCATCCAGAGTACGGAAAGCTCTCACAAAGGAGCCATAACCGGGCTGCTCTGGGTGAGAACGCTCAAAAAGCACATACAATTCCACTTCGTTTATCGTGCAGCCCTGGCCGTTCTCTTTGCGCTGGAGGAGAATGGTATAGTCTCTGTGCCCGCTGCCATCCGGAAGCTCCAGACAGGCCGCGTAGCCCATCAGCCCGTTCCCCGGCATATCATTGGGGCAGAGGGGCTTCCATTCTACATCCTCCGGCTTGAGGTTTTTCGCGTACTCAACCAGTTTCTGAATCTCCATTTTCATCCTCACTCTTTTTTCCAAAAGATTGAACTTTGTCAAATGTTCCAGTATATCCGCCCCGGCCTTGAATGTGGCCAGAAGGTCCTGCTCCTCCCGAACAGAGGCTTTCCGGCCCCGCTTGTTTGCGTAAAGCCGCTTCCTCTCCTCGTTAACAGAGGGCTTGCAGTCTGCCATGGGGCTGACGAGGGGATTGCCGCTCTCCTCTGCAAGCTGAAAGCCTTTCGTAGGCTGGAAGCCTACCAAAAGAAAGTCTGAGAGATATGTGTTCCTCCTGTATAGGTTTTCGGAACCTTTATCGCCAGAAGATTGATTGCCTGCTGCATCACCTTGGTGTCAATGCACGGTTTTCCCATCAGGAATGCCTGCGCCTGGCTCTCCTGGAATATCTTCACGATATACGCCGGGATGCCGCCAGACCAGTCGTAGAGCTTGTTGGCCAGGGCCTCCGTCAGCTCCGCCCGTTCCGGCGTCAGCTGATACCGCCATATCTGCTTCAAAAAACTCCGGTAGACCCCGTCCGGCTTCAATGGCAGGAGGCGAATCCCCCGGGGCCGGCGTTTCAGGTGTTCCTGGCTGATGAACAGTTCCTCCGCCAAAGGCGTCCCTACAAAGAAAACCCCTGTGCAGGTGTCATTCGTCAGCTCCACCAGGAACTTTATCAGAGGTTTTACCTGCTTGTTCCTTTGGGCAGTCACAACCGCGTTTTGAATTTCATCCACCAGAATCAGCCCCACATGGTGGGTCATGCAGAGGATTTTCACCTGCGCGGCAATAGCCGAAGCCGCGGCAGAGCGGAGCGCGGTCAGCTGATGCAGATAGTTCGAGCCAATAGCCCGGTCCAGCGCCGCCACCAGATTCAAAGCCAGGGTCTTGACGGAACAGTCCGAGGGGCATTCCACCCGCAGATATAATACCTGCTTGCAGTAAAACGGCTGGCCCTCAAATTCCGTATGCTCGATTACCTGGGGCATGGCAGCCAGACAGCGGCGAATCGTGGAGGTCTTCCCAATGCCGGGAACGCCCAGAATGGAGCCAGCTGCCGCCTGAGTCGCGTAGCAGTTCCCGTCACTTCCCCGAAAGAGGGCATTCGTCTGCCGGATGCCCCAAGGGTCTATCTGGTCTGTCAGCTCCAAAGGGACACAGGCATCATAACTGACTATCCATAGCCACTCTTCCAGCCGTTTGGCGTAATCCCGGGCCTGGGTTGAATGAAGGCACATCATCTTCTGATTTTTCTGGCTGTAAAAGCGGTATTCACGGGCTTTAAGATTTGCTTTTTCCATAACCCTCCTCCGGCAGTATCGGGCAGCAGGAAGCTGGTTTGCCTCCTCTCCAGGTTTTTTCTTTTGATGAGGTTCACAAAAGAAAGACGTTTGGCCTTGCGCTGGTTCAAATGCCTGCCGCCCGATACTGCCTCGAATTAGAATTAGCTTGAGCTTTTGAAATTAGAGCAGTTCTCTGAAATAGCAATAAGAGAAGAGATATGGTAAGATGGCAGCGGGGTGAGGAAGATGCTGCATAACGAAGCAAGGAATTTGCTGGT
>JAAWGR010000069.1 GCA_022795445.1 Oscillibacter sp.
TTATGGACATATAGACAACGACACTCCGTCCTTTGCCATTTCTTTGTATAAAGATTATCGGGGATTTGGAATAGGTACTGATTTGATGAAAGAAATGCTCCGTATTCTGAAAGATAGAGGGTATAAACAAGCGTCACTCGCAGTACAAAAAGCCAACTATGCTGTAAGGATGTATCAAAAAACAGGATTTGAAATTGTAGATGAAAATGAGGAAGAATATATTATGCTTTGCCGTTTGTGATAATACAACTTCCAGTTTATCGGTCTAATAAAAGTCCAAAACAGGGCGGCGGGGCAGGTGTGACAATCCCTCCGCCTTTCCTGTTATCGCTCCATATCCTGCGCCTGTTGTACTGGAGATGTTTACCCAATATGACAATGGCGCGACCACGAAGGAGCTCCAGGATTACTTTAATGATACAGAAGTAACGACTATGGAGCGATGATGGCAGGTGAAAGCAGCACCAGTTTCACCGAGAAAAAGTATCGCTGCGTGAACACGAAAAGGCGTAGAACCTGCAATGCTAAACACAAGAGCGTAAAAAAGCTGCCGCCGAAGATGTTGTGGGAGATTTGCAGGGTCGTAAGAACAGCGCCCTCCCCGCTCTGCGGATGCAGTTAAAGGAAGAGAAGAGTAGTGGACGCCTGTCCATTGCAATATTTTTAAAAAAAGTATTGACAAATCTTTGCGGGTTTGCTATAATCTCAACTGTTCCAAGCGGTATGGTGTTATTGCCGCGAGAATATGGGGGTATAGCTCAGCTGGGAGAGCGCTTGAATGGCATTCAAGAGGTCAGCGGTTCGATCCCGCTTATCTCCACCAGATCAGAAATTCCCACCACTGTTCCGTTTTCGGCTTTACCGAAAACTGCACTCTGGTGGGAATTTCTTCGCTTTCCACCGCAACTCGCTTCGCTGGATCCGTGGCGGAGAGGGACGGGGAATGCGGGTTTCATATCCGAATCTTTTTGTCAGCACAAGGTTGCAGTTTCGGTATGCTGCGATTCGTAAAGTAGATTTTTGAAACAAAATCAAGCAAAAAAAGAAATTTCATTATTTTATCATTATATCATAGCTTTTGGGGAACAAATAGACATTTTCATTTTTTGCGCTATTTTGAAGTGGAAGCTAAGTTTTCGTTGACTTTTGGTTGTTTATAACAAAAACCAAATATGCGGTTGATAGCTTTATAGCTTGCCTCCGTATAGGCCACAGCGGAGTGGTCTACGTTTATCATAAAACACGAAAGTATTTAGGAGACTTTATACTTAGAGGAATGGTTTTTGTAGATCACATGAATTTTAATATTGCCTTAAATGTTAACTATGCTTCTTTAGGAAGAAATGAGAGTCAAATAACAAACGGTTGTTTTGAAAACCGTTTGTTATTTTTTGTCAAGCAGAAAATTACTTTACAAATAGCAATCCGGTATAAAAAGGGGTAGACTCTGGCAGAAGAATATGATATAATAAATATATTATTATTATGCGCCCGTGGTGAAATTGGCAGACACGATGGATTTAGGTTCCATTCCGGCAACGGGTAGGGGTTCAAGTCCCCTCGGGCGTACCAGCGAAGAAATCACCGTTTCGTTTCCGGCTTCGCCGAAAACTGTACTCTGGCGGGAATTTCTTCGCTTTCCACCGTGACTCGCTCCGCTGGACTCGCGGTGGAGAAAAGTTCCTATGACGGAGCATGATCACAAATTAAGACGCTATGCATTTTTGTTATTTATGATTTTGTCTCAGATGCTTACGGCAAACGTGGCGAAGAGATTCGGCGGCGGTTTATTCACAAATGAACAGTTCTGCGGCGGTTCTGCCTTGACAGGGAAAGGGCTGTGTGCTACTATTTAGCGGTATAAATTCTGGAATGATTCTAAAGGAAGAAGGCTTTTCCATGTCTGCGTCCATTTATCTCGAACTCGCTGCTTACGCCTGCGCCACAACCTTTTCCCCCGGCCCTAACAATATCCTCTTGCTGAGCAGCACCAGTAAATTTGGCTTCCGCCGCTGCCTCCCCTTGCTCTACGGAATTTGGAGCGGCTTGATCTCCATTATGCTCATCTGCGGTTTCGGCTGTGCTGTTTTGGGAGAATTGGTGCCCCAAATCGTCCCCTATGCCAAATACGTCGGCGCGGCATACATCCTGTACTTAGCCTACAAAACCCTGGTCCGCAAGGTCGGAACCACCGACGGCGGCGAAACAAAGCCCCTGACCTACATCAACGGTTTCCTCCTCCAATTCCTCAACGTCAAAATCATGAGCCTGGGCATCGCCGCCTACTCCGGCTATATCCTGCCCTATGGCTTCCATATCCCCTCCATCTTGGCCTTTGCCGTCATTATGGCAGGCTGCGCCGCTACCGGAAACCTGATCTGGGCAACGCTGGGTTCCATGCTGTTCCCACTCTATAAACGCTTTAACACCGCCATCAACCTCATCATGGCTTTGCTCCTCGTCTGGTGCGCCTACAAAATCATCTTCCTATAAAAAGAGATATCGAAAAAGCGGCTGCGCTGTCTCTGCTGTAGAACGCAGAGACAGCGCAGCCATTCTTTTTTGTTATGCCCTGGTAAAGCTTTCTTTTGGTTTCTTTTCCTTCTCGAAAGAAAAGAAACTTACCGAAGGTCTTCCTTTGTCAGGAGTTCCAGGATGCGGGCATCGTCCTCAATGGTCGCGTTCGGCATCGGGAACGTGCTGGCGCTGGAGCGGACAATCCCGCGGAGCTTGATTGCTTCTTTCAGCACCGGCAGGAAGGGTTCCCGGATGTTGTAAATATCCATCATACGGTCAATCTTCTGCTGGCCCAGGGCAATGCCCTCCATATCGTTCTCGTGGAAAGCCTTTACCCAAGCAGACGTCACCTCGGGGGCCAGATTGCTCAGAGCTGCGATGCAGCCGTCGCCGCCGGAGAGAACATTCCGGGCAAAATTGTCGTCAAATCCGGAATACACCTCAAACGTTGGAATCCGGCTCTTAACAGCCTTGATCAGTTCCCGCGTGTGGTCCATCCCAGGGATTGTATCCTTCAAGCCCACAATGTTCGGATGCATCAAAGCCAGCTGAAGCACAGTTTCCACCGGGACACTGTAGCCGGTGTTAGCGGGGAAATTGTAGATATAAATCGGGCCATGGATTTCCTTTGCCAGCCGGTCATAATATTGCAGCAAAGCCTCTGGCCCAAAGTGGAAGTAATAAGGCGGCAGGATCATGACCGCGTCCGCGCCGGCGTCCAGGCAGAAGTTGGAAAACGCACTGATTTCGCTGGCGACCATATTGGAGGTGCCAATGATCAGCTTCACCCGGTGGTTTACCTTCTCAATGGCGAACTTCGCCATCTCGTGGCGCTCCTCCATATTCATCGCAAAAAATTCGCTGGAGCTGCCCTCAACCAGAATGCCGTCAATGCCCTTTTCAATCAGATTGTCATATAAACGCTCCTGACTGGCAAGGTCCAGAGTGCCGTCCTCATTAAAAAGCGTAATTGCGGGGGCTAAAAAAGCTGCTTTCATACAGTGTCCCTTTCTTTTACTTTTCCAGACCGGCGCCCTTCATAGCAGAATTGGCGTTCTCGGTATAAATACGATAGAAGCCCTTGCGCGGCTCGCGGGGGATAATGCCCTTCTTAGCACGTTCAGCCAGAGCGGCAGCGGCTTCCTCAGGCGTGCAGGGCTTGCCATGGATGCCGGTGAGGTTCAGCGTGCGGTTCTCCACGCTGTAAGAAATCAGATCGCCTTCCTCCACGAACGCGATGGGACCGCCGGCAGCCGCTTCGGGGCTTACGTGTCCAATGGCCGCGCCGCGGGTCGCGCCGGAGAACCGACCGTCGGTGATCAGGGCGACGGAACCATTGATGCGCTCATCACAGCAGATGGCTTCCGTCGTGGCGACCATCTCGGGCATACCGCAGCCGCGGGGGCCTTCGTAACGGATGACGACAACCTCGTTGGGGTTAATGAGCTTCTTGGCAACGGCGTCATAGGCGTCTTCCTCGCAGTTGAACACGCGGGCGACGGCGTTGACGACTTCCCGCTGGTTCTCTGCGCAGGCGGCGTACTTCACGACGCTGCCCTCAGGAGCGATGTTGCCCTTCAAGATGGCGACAGAACCTTTCTCGTGGGCTTTCTCCACTGGGAAGATCACGTCGTCGCGTTTCAGGCCATAGTTGTTGAGATAGCCCAGGTTGCGGTCGAACCAGTTGGTCTTTTGCAGGTCTTCCAGGTTCTCGCCCAGGGTCTTGCCGGTGACGGTCATAACGTCCAGGTCCAGCATATCGCGGAGCATCCACTGGACCATGGGCACGCCGCCTGCAAACCAGAAGGATTCCGTCAGCTGGGTACCGGAGGGATACACATTGCCAATGTGGGGGACCTGGTGGTTGATTTCATCGAACAGCTCGATGGGCAGTTCGTAACCCATTTCCCGGGCGATGGAGGGGATATGCAAGGTAGCGTTTGTAGAGCCGCCGATGGCGCTGTGTACAATGATGGCATTGCGGAAGGCGGCGGGGGTCATGATCTGGCTGGGCTTGATGCCCTTTTCGGCCAGGGCCATGATCTGGCGGCCAGCGTCACGGGAGTATTGCAGCAGGTCGCGCATGGTGGCGGGCACCAGGGCGGAGCCGGGAAGGGCCAGACCGAGGGCTTCTGCCAGGCACTGCATGGTGGAGGCGGTGCCGAGGAAGGTGCAGGCACCGCAGGAGGGGCAGCCGGTGAGTTTATAATCCCGGACTTCCTGAGGGGTAATGGCGCCGTCACGTTTTTCCCGGAGGGAGATGTCGCCGGCAACGATGGAGGTGGTCATGTTCGGGCCGGGGCGCATGGAACCGCCGGGCATGAAGATGGTGGGGATGTCCAGACGGGCCGCAGCCTTCAGGTGGGCGGGGATGGACTTGTCGCAGCTGGAGGCCAGGAGCATACCATCCCAAGGCACGGCGCAGGCGTGGACTTCCACCATGTTGGCGATGGCTTCCCGGGAGGCCAGGACGAAGTTCATGCCGTCGTGGCCCTGGGCACAGCCGTCGCAGATGTCGGTAGCATAGTATTTTGCGGGCTTGCCGCCTTTTTCAAACACGCCGTACACAGCCTGCTCTACCATCTGGTTCAGGTGGTAGCTGCCGGGGTGGGAGTCGCCGTAGACGCTCTCGATCATGATCTGGGGCTTGGTGATGTCGGATTCGTCCCAGCCGGTGCCCAGTTCAAGGGCGTCGAACTGTGCCCAAAAGCGCCGTTCCTTTTTACTTCTCTGTTCCATACTTGATCTCCTCCAAATCTAAATAAAATTTCTAGCGGGCCGGTAGGGAAATGACCTGCGCTTTCTTCCATAACCACAGCGCAGAGCCGCTTAGGGCAAAGGAACCGCCGCCGCCAAGTTTCCGGAGGCAGCGGCGGTTCAGATGGATCGATTAAGTGAGAGGCCAAAAATGCGGGGGTGCGTCAGGCGTCGAAGGCATTACATGATGCCGACCACGATCAGGATACCGCCGACAATACCAGCGATGACGCCGGCGATGCCGCCCACAAGGGTGTTATACTTGAAGGTACGGGTGGTATCCATATTGAACATGGACATGGAAACCCACCAGCCGGAGTCGTTGACGTGGGAGACGATCATGGTGCCGGCGCCGATCATGACGGCACAAGCAGTGGCGCTGATGCCCAGGGAACCCAGCATGGGGAGGCAGAGACCGGCAGCGGTCATACCAGCCGTGGTACGGGAACCGACCGCGCACTCCATAGCGGCGCCGATGACGAAGGGAACCAGCAGGCCGGGGAAACCAATCGCAGCGATTACGTCGCCCAGCTGGCCAGCCGCGGGAGCTTCTTTGATGATCTGCGCGAAGCCGCCGCCAAAACCGGTGATGATCAGGGGAGCGAGAGCGACTTCCAGAGCCTCGCCGACCCAGCCGTTGAACAGCATCTTGGAGAGGCTGGTTTCCTTCTTGCCGGAGGACTGGTTGTAGGAAGCGAGGGCCTTATCCTTGTGGCTGAGAGCCAGCAGCCAGCCGCAGCACACGCCCAGGAACAGGGCGATGTTCCGGTTACCGAGGGTATCCAGGAAGATACGGACGGAATTCTCCGCATCCATGGTCATGTCAGCGAAGGAAGCAATGGCGATGAGGATAACGGGGAGCAGGATGGGGGACATAGCGGCCACGACGTTGGGCAGGCCGTCTTCCTTAATGAGCAGGTCGCGGTAATCGTTGCTCTTGGCTTCTTCCACGCCCTCAATGTATTCAGGCTTCTGGGGATAGAAATCCTTGCTGGCCCAGCCGCGCATCAGGACCCAAGTGCCCAGGTAGGCAATCAGGGAGCAGACGATGCCCCACAGGATGACCATGCCCAGGTCGGCCTCCAGCAGGAGGGCAACGGCCAGGATGCCAGGGGTGGGGGGCACCATGGAGTGGGTGAGGTTCAAGGGCAGGATGGTCATGGAAGCCATGAGGCCCATGGCCTTGTGCTGGCGCTTGGAAATGATGGCGCACAGGGGGCTGATCAGGACCATGGTCACATCACCGAACACGGGGATGGACATGATGAAAGCAGCGAGGCCGGTGGCCAGTTCCAGGTTTTTGCCCCGGAAGAGGGAAATAAAGAAGTTGACCATCGACTTGGCTGCGCCGGAGTCCCGGATGGAGCAGGCAATGATCGAGCCGAAGATAATGGTCATACCGATGCTGGTCAGGGTTCCGCCAAAGCCGTTGGCGATTGTCGTGATAGTGGAAACCGGGCCGTTGCCGAGGATGGTGCCGGCCAGCATACCGGCGACAAACAGGGAAATGACGGGATGTACGTTCAGCTTGACAATGAAGAAAATCAAGACCGCAATGGAAATGATAATTGCCAGAATAAATTGCGTCATAAAAGCAATACCTCCTAAAACAAAATACGGGTTAAGGTACGGACTGTCCCAACAGTCCGGGAAGCGCAGCTTTCCCAAACCTGCGCCAGCGTATTTGCGGGGTTCTCAACCTCCCTTTCGTGTCGTTTGGCCTTTCGGCCAATTTGCCTGAAGCAACCTCTACCTCCTGTATTTTATCACAATATATGAACTTTTCAAGAACTATCCGCTTATTGAAAATGTGCATTTTGATATTAAATACATACATTTTTTCTGGGAGTGTTCCTGTATATTTTGCACAAAGGGGAAAATTCGCTTTTTTTGCTTTATTTTCAAGGGATTATGTTTGCTATCCGTCTTTTTTTACGGTTTTTACTGAAAACACTCCGCACTTCTTTATATAAATTACACAATAACTTACCTATAAATTTTTGCTTTTTAGTGATTGATTTTTGATTTTATCAGTTTCCTGTATCACAGACGGTCATTCTAGGATTTCCTCCCATTCTTGCTGGGAAACGACATTTGAAACCTTGGACCATACCTCCGGGCCAGGGTCCGGCAGCGGAGAGGAGGTTAAAAATAGGTACTTTTTTCTTCGGAAATTTGGAAAATACTTCAGAAAACACCGTGCTTTGCGCTCAAAATATCCGTATTTACTTGGTTCGGCAGCTGGTCTGTGCTTTCCTGGGAGAGAAGGAGAGAACGCAAAAAAGTTGTAAAACGAAAATTAAAAATCAGAAAATTACATTTTCAAACCCTAGTAATTTCCGGTACAATACGCTTGACTCTTGTGGAAACGGTGTAAAAAGGGAGAAAAAAACAGAAATTTTCGGTCGAATCGCCGAAAATTGCATTACCTTATTTGCGCTTTTCCTGGAAGGCCCGCCAAGAAAATGCTGTCTGTATTTGAAATGAAGAACGCGATAAAGGTTATCGACCCTTCCAGGTAAAAAAGCTATATTTAAAGAAGCTGCAAACCGCGAGAGGCGCAGAGCGCCCTTGCGCGGATTCTGTGCGCAATGGGGGGATGGGAAGCGCGCACCGCCCAGCGGGGCGTAAAACCGCAAATCAGACAAGAATCGAGGATCCGATCAAAATGGGACATAAAGCAGTCATGGATGGCAATACCGCCGCGGCCTATGCTTCCTATGCCTTTACCGAAGTCGCGGCAATATACCCGATTACCCCCTCTTCCCAGATGGCCGAGGCCGTGGATGAGTGGGCTTCCCAGGGACGGAAAAACCTGTTTGGCCAAACGGTCAAAGTGATTGAGATGCAGTCCGAGGCCGGCGCGGCAGGTACCTGCCACGGCTCCCTTCAGGCCGGCGCGCTGACGACCACATATACCGCCGCCCAGGGCCTTCTCCTGATGATCCCTCCCATGTTCCGTATGGCGGGCGAATTCCTCCCCGCTGTTTTCCACGTCTCCGCCCGGACGGTGGCCCAGAATATGTGGTCCATTTTCGGCGACCACTCCGATGTCATGACCTGCCGCTCCATCGGCTTCGCTATGTTGGCCTCCTCCTGCCCCCAGGAGGCGATGGACCTGGGCGCAGTGGCGCACCTCTCCGCAATTAAGGCCCGGCACCCCTTTATGCACTTCTTCGACGGCTTCCGCACCTCCCATGAGGTCCAGAAGATCGACGCGCTGGAATATGAAGACCTCCGCCCCCTGGTGGATATGGAACAGGTGAAGGCCTTCCGCAAGCACAGCCTCAACCCTGAGCATCCCCATGCCCGCGGCACCACCGCCAGCAGCGAGACCTTCTTCCAGGGCCGCGAGGCGGGCAACACGCATTATGACGCTATCCCCGACATCGTGCAGCACTATATGGACGAGATCAATAAGCTCACAGGCCGGAATTATAAACTTTATGATTACTACGGCGCGCCTGACGCCACGGAAGTGGCCGTCGCTATGGGCTCCGGCACGGAGACGATGCGGGAGACCGTGGATTTCCTGAACAGCCAGGGCCGGAAGGTCGGCATGATCTCCGTCCACCTGTTCCGCCCCTTCTCCGCCAAGCACTTCCTTGCCTCTTTGCCGGAGACCGTCACCAAGGTTGCCGTCCTGGACCGGACGAAGGAATCCGGTTCTGTCGGCGAGCCGCTGTATTTGGATGTCAAGGCTGTGCTCACCAGCTCCGGCCGGAAGTTCGACGCCATCGTCGGCGGACGCTTTGGCCTAGCGGGCAAAGATACCACTCCCAGCCAGATCGCCGCTGTGTACGACAACCTCGGCCAGGCGGAACCGAAAAACAGCTTCACCATCGGCATTGTGGATGACGTGACCTTCACCTCCCTGCCCTGCAAGGAGATCCACCTCCCCAAGGAGGGCGAGATCTCCTGTAAGCTCTGGGGCACCGGCGGCGATGGTACCGTGGGCGCAAACAAAAATTCCGTCAAGATCGTGGGGGACCTTACCGAAAAGTACGCCCAGGCTTATTTTGTCTATGACGCAAAAAAGTCCGGCGGCGTCACCCAGTCCCATCTTCGTTTCAGCGACAATCCCATCCACGCGACATACCTCGTGCAGTCCGCCGACTTCGTGGCGGTACATAACGCCGCGTACCTGGAGAAGTTCGACGTTGCCGCCGACCTAAAGGCGGGCGGCATCTTCCTGCTGAACTGCCAGTGGAGTGATGAGGAGCTGGAGAAGCACCTCCCGAACCGGCTGAAGAAGGGCCTTGCAGACAAGGGCGCGAAGTTTTACACCATCAATGCCTCTGAGATCGCCATGCGGCTGGGCCTGGGCAGCCGGACTAACTCTGTGCTGCAATCGGCTTTCTTTGAACTGGCGGACATCATCCCAATGGATGTCGCCGTCACGGCGATGAAGGACGCAATCGAGAAGACCTACCTGGTCAAGGCCGGCCAGAAGGTCGTTGATATGAACTGCGCCGCTGTGGACGAGGGCGTCAGCGCCCTGCATGAGGTGCCGATCCCGGAGAGCTGGAAGAACCTTACCGCAGAAGAAGCCAATAACGGTGTACATGATTTCATCCATGACCTCTTCAAGCCCCTGGACCAGATGCGCGGCGACTCCTTGCCGGTGTCTGCGTTCCAGAAGTACGGCACAGTGGACGGTACCTGGCTGAGCGGCACCTCCAAGTATGACAAGCGCGCCGACGCGATTGTCGTTCCCGAGTGGAACGCTGCGAACTGCATCCAGTGCAACCAGTGTGCTTACGTCTGCCCCCATGCGGCCATCCGCCCTGTGCTGGTGACGGAGGAGGAGAAGAACGCGGCTCCCCAGGGCTTTGAAACCATCCCCGCCAGAGGCCCCGGCTTGGAGAAATATAGCTTCCGCATCCAGGTTTCCCCCTATGACTGCCTGGGCTGCGGCTGTTGCGTCAATGCCTGCATCGCCAAGGAGCCCGCCCTGACCCTCAAGCCCGCCGAGACCCAGGCCGCCCAGGCGGAGAACTGGACCTATGGCATCGAAACTGTCCCGGTGAAGAAGGATGCCGTCAACTTCAAAACGGTCAAGGGCTCCCAGTTTGCCAAACCTTATTATGAGTTCCCGCCCGCCTGCGCCGGCTGCGGCGAGACCGCTTATATCAAACTTGTTACCCAGCTCTTTGGCGACCGTATGTACATCGGCAACGCCTCCGGCTGTACCGCAGCCCATGGCGGTTCTCTTCCGTCTACCCCCTACTGCACCGATGAACGCGGCTTCGGCCCGCCGTGGGAGCAGTCCCTGTTTGAGGATAACGCGGAATTCGCATTCGGCTTCCTTCAGGCCCACAATACCGTGAACGCGGAAATCGTGGACGCGGTGAAGCATCTGAAGGATGCCGGTATTGCCGTGGACGCCTGTGACCAGTACCTGGAGGGCAAGGACAATGCCGAGGTTTCCCGCAAAGTTTCCGACGGCCTCCTGGCCGCGCTGGAACACGCCGATGTGAAGGCGGAAGAGAAGGTTTCTGTGGACTTTATCCTTCAGAACAAGGAATTCCTGAGCAAGAAATCCGTCTGGGCCTTCGGCGGCGACGGCTGGGCCTATGACATCGGCTTCGGCGGCCTGGACCATGTCCTTGCTTCCGGTATGGATATCAATATGCTGGTCCTGGATACCGAGGTGTACTCCAACACCGGCGGTCAGTCCTCCAAGGCGACCAACGCGGGCGCTGTGGCGCAGTTCGCCGCTGCGGGCAAACGCACCCGTAAGAAGGATCTGGGCATGATGCTGATGAGCTACGGCTATGTGTACGTGGCCCAGGTGGCCATGGGCGCCGACCCGAACCAGACCCTCAAGGCCATCCGCGAGGCGGAAGCCTATCCCGGCCCGTCTGTGGTCATCTGCTACGCACCCTGCACCGCCCACGGTATCCCCAAGGGCATGAGCAACTGCCAGCAGGAGATGAAGCGTGCAGTGGAAGCCGGTTATTGGCACCTGTACCGCTACAACCCCGCCCTGCGGGATGAGGGCAAGAACCCGTTCACGTTGGATTCCAAGGCCCCCAGCAGCGACTTTCTCGACTTCATCCGTTCCGAGCGGCGGTACGCCTCCCTGGAAGCCAAGTTCCCTGAGGACGCGAAGGTTCTCTTTGCGGAAGCCGCCCAGGGCGCGAAGGACCGTTACGCTGCCTACGTTAGCATGACCGAGCGGAAATAATCAGGCAAAAAGGCCTTCCGGCGGGGGCCATATGGCCCCCCGCATAAAGAAAACGATAAAGTGAGGATCAGACAGCATGAAAACAGCACAGGAATACAAGGATAGCCTGCGGGAACGCAAAATCCGCGTCTATGTTATGGGCGAGCTGCTGGAAAGCGAAAAAGTTATTGACCATCCCTTCATCCGCGGTCATGTGAATTCCGCCGCCATGACCTATGCTCTGGCAAATAACCCTGAGTGCGCCGATCTGATGACCACGAACTCCCATCTGACCGGCCGTAAGATCAACCGCTTCACCCACGTCCACCAGTCCACCGACGACCTCATTAAAAAGATCCAGATGCTGCGCATGATCTCCCAGAAAACCGGCACCTGCTATCAGCGCTGTGTGGGCTTCGATGCGATGAACGCGACCTATGGCGTGACCTACGAGATCGACCAGGCCATGGGCACGGACTACCATGAACGGTTCAAAAAGTTTCTGACGTACATCCAGGACAACGACCTGATGGTTGCAGGCGCGATGACCGACGTGAAGGGCGACCGTTCCCTGCGTCCCAGCCAGCAGAAGGACCCCGACATGTTTGTCCACGTTGTAGAGAAGCGGGAAGACGGCGTTGTAATCCGCGGCGCAAAGGCCCACATGACCGGTATGGTCAACTCCCACTGGATGCTGATTATGCCCACCATGGGCATGGCCGAGAACGAGGGCGAATACGCCATTTCCTGCGCCATTCCTGTGGACGCCCCCGGTGTCACCCACATTTTTGGCCGTCAGACCAACGACGGGCGCAAGTTCGAGGGCAGCATCGACCAGGGCAACGCCAACTATGGTATCGTCGGCGGCGAGTGCCTGACCGTCCTGGACGACGTATTTGTACCTTGGGATAAGGTGTTTATGTGCGGCGAGACCAAGTTCTCCGGCTTGCTGGTGGAGCGCTTCGCCTGCTACCACCGTTCCAACTACGGCGGCTGCAAGGGCGGCGTTTCCGATGTGGTAATCGGTGCGGCGGCGCTGTGGGCCGATTATCAGGGCACCGGCAAAGCCAGCCACATTAAGGATAAGCTCAACGAGATGATCCATATGGCCGAGACGCTCTATGCCTGCTCCCTGGCGGCGTCCTGCATGGGCAAGCCCACGCCTTCCGGCGCGTACTTCGTCGACCGCCTTCTGGCGAACGTCGGCAAGCACAACGTCACCAAGCTGATTTACGACATTGACCGTCTGGCCCAGGACATCGGCGGCGGCATTATGGCTACCATGCCCTCCGAGGCGGACCTGAAGAATCCCGAGGTCGGCAAGTGGGTGGAAAAGTACCTGCAAGGCGTGGACGGCGTTCCGACAGAGGACCGGATGCGCGTGGGCCGTCTGCTGGAAAACATGACCGGCGGCACGGCGTTGGTGGAGTCCATGCACGGCGCGGGCTCTCCCCAGGCCCAGAAGGTCATGTACTCCAAGCTCTCCGGTTTGGAGGAGAAGAAGAAATTTGCCGCTCATATCGCAGGCGTAGGACATTCCGGCAAAGAATGAGGAGCGCATTATAAAAGAGCTGCGCATATCCAAGCTGCTGCAAAATTACCCTGCGTCCGGCATCCGGAAGATGTTCAATATCGCAGCCTAGTATGATGATCTGGTGAACCTGACCCTGGGTGAGCTGAATTTTGACACCCCAGATTATATCAAAGAGGCCGCGAAAAGGACCCTGGACGAGGGACAGACCCATTATACCGTCAACATGCATTCCCGCCCTGCGGGAGGCTGTGGCGGAACGGTACCGCAAGACCCATTGGGACGGCTATACGAAAGACGATGTAAAAATGTGATTATCACCGCAGGCGCACTGGAAGGCCTGGCGATTGCCCTGTTTGCGCTGATCGCCCCCGGCGATGAGGTGATCGTTCCAGATCCCTGCTGCCCGAATTACTTTGGACAAATTCAGATGGTTGGGGCCAAGGCTGTCCCGGTACCGGTCTACGTGGATAATGACTACCGCCTCCAGGCGGCGGAGCATGAGCTCTATATTTTCTCTGATGAACCCTATGACCAGTTGGTCTACGACGGCGTGGAGACTTTTAGCATCGCGCAGGTTCCAGAGGTGCGGCCTCAGGCGGTTGTGCTGAACAGTTTCTCCAAATTTTACGCCATGACCGGCTGACGGGTGGGTTACCTGCTGGCAGACGTCTCCCTGGTACCGAATATGGCGAAAATGGAGGAGTTTGCCGCAGCGCTAATCCGGAATGCAGGCGTTGTTACAGTACCCGGCTCCGCCTTTGGCAAGATGGGCCAGGGCCATCTGCGTCTGGTGTTTGCCAACTCCGATGAAAACCTCCGGGAAGCCGTCAAGCGCATCGGCGAGTATGTGCAGAAGGCATATCCGGATTTGCAGTAACGGACAGCCGTACTGGGCCAGAACAATTCCGGCCGGCCGGTTTCGGCTGATTTTTTGAGAAAAGGAAGGATAGACTATGGATTTTACGCTGAATCGTGAGCAGGAACTAGTCCGCAAAATGATCCGGGCGTTCGCGGAAACGGAAGTGAAGCCCATTGCCGCAGAAATTGACCGGAACTGTGAGTATCCCCGGGAGAACGTGGAGAAACTGTTCAAGCTGGGCGTCATGGGCATGACCGTGCCGAAGGAATACGGCGGCGCGGGTGCGGACGACCTGTCCTCCGCGATCTGCACCGAGGAGCTGGCCCGAGTCTGCGCCTCTACCAGCGACATCGTGGCGGGCCACTGCCTGTGCTACGGTCCCATCCTGGCCCACGGTACGGAGGAGCAGAAGAAGAAATACCTGCCGCTGCTCACCAAGGGCGGTGTGCTGGGCGGTTTTGCGATCACTGAGCCGAATGCTGGTTCCGACGCTTCCAAGACCCAGACCGTGGCCGTGCTGGATGGCGACCATTATGTAATGAACGGCGCGAAGTGCTTCATCACCAACGGTTCGGAAGCGGGCGTGTTTGTGGTGTTCGCCTCCACCGATCCCTCCAAGGGCACAAAGGGCATCTCTGCGTTTATCGTTGAGAGCAGCTTCCCCGGCTTCTCTGTGGGCAAGCATGAGGAGAAAATGGGCCTCCATGGCGTTCACACCACGGAGCTGGTATTTACAGACTGCATCGTACCGAAAGAGAACCTGCTGGGCCGCGAAGGCAAGGGCTTTGGCATTGCCATGCAGACCTTGGACGGCGGCCGGATCGGCATTGCGGCCCAGTCTTTGGGTATTGCTGAGGGTGCAATGGAGGAAGCCATCAACTACACCAAAGGCCGCGTTCAGTTCGGCAAGCCCATCAGCAAGTTCCAGAATACACAGTTCACCTTTGCGGATATGGAGATGAAGATTGAGGCATCCCGCCTGCTGACCTATCAGGCGGCGACCATGAAGACCAACGGCATCCGCTGCACGAAGGAAGCTGCTATGGCCAAACTGTTTGCGTCTGAAACTGCTATGTGGGTGACCACAAAGGCGGTGCAAATGTTCGGCGGCTACGGCTATACGAAGGATTACCCGATGGAACGGATGATGCGCGACGCGAAGATTACCGAGATTTACGAGGGAACTTCAGAAGTTCAGCGCATTGTCATCTCTGCCAATATGGGGCTGTAAGGAGGAAGA
>JAAWGR010000070.1 GCA_022795445.1 Oscillibacter sp.
TTTTCTCTTTGGACCGTGAACGGCCCGTTTCTCTTTTCTCTGGCGAGAGAAAAGAGAAATGGGGGGTTCAAACCTCCCAGCCATGGGAATGGCTGAATCAAACGCACCGCAGGGTTCTTTGTGGAAGCAGTTGACAGGGTGGGTTATATTTTGGTAAAATAAAATCGTAAAAGTATGTATGCAAGGGAGGAATGGCATATGTACCATTGCCATCTGCAATTTTATCTGGCTGGACACGAACCTGCGGTTTTCCAGCATATCAAGACGGCCAAGCCTTTAGAACACTTTACCTATGCCTTTTCAGAGAGCTTAGAGCCGTCCGCTTCCCTGGCGGCAGCTTCGGATGTCATCTTTGCCAGCATCCAGGGGCCAGAAGCCCCCAATACCCTGCGCATGCTCCTGGAACATAAACGCCCAGACGCTGAGTGCATTCTTCTGACAGACGAGGATACCCTGGCCCTTTTATCGCTCCATCTGCCCTCCGTCTCGGATGTCTGGCGGATGCCTATCTCCCAGGAGGAACTCGCTTTCCGTTTCTCCCACTGGCAAAAACGCTGCAAACAAGAAAAGGACGCTTGGGAAACCAGCCAATATCTGGAAGCTACTATCAACAGCGTACCCAACCTGATCTGGTACAAAGATAAAAACGGTATCCATCGGAAAGTCAACGATAGCTTTTGCACTACCGTCGCCAAGCCGAAAGCCGACGTGGAGGGCCGTGGACACGCCTACATCTGGAACGTGGAACACGATGACCCTGCTTGTATCGAGTCCGAGACCGAAGTCATGCGCAAGCGTGAAACCTTCGTTGCGGAAGAGACCATCCAGACCGGCGAAGGCACCCGCTTGCTTACGACATACAAATCCCCCCTTTACGACCTGGACGGCAGCGTCATGGGCACGGTAGGCGTCGCCATTGACGTCACGAAGGAACGGGCCTATGAAGAGGAGATTGTTCAGAAAAATCATACGCTGGAGGCCATCTTTACCACCATGGACTGCGGCGTCATGTGCCATACCTTGGATGGCTCCCATATCCTCAGAGTGAACCGCGCCGCGCTGAATATTCTGGGTTACACCTCCCAGGAGGAACTTCTGGCGGACAATTTTAACATGGTGGCCGGGACGGTCGCCGCAGAGGACAAGGACCGCCTCCGGAAATGCATCCAGCAGCTGAACAAGGTCGGCGACAACGTGAATATTGAGTACCGCGTGCGGCACAAAAACGGCGAAGAGCTCCACGTTATGGGCAACATCAAGCTCGTGGAAGAAAACGGAATGCGGTTTTACCAGCGTTTCCTTCTGGATTTCACGGCCCAAAAGCTCCGGGAAGAAGAAGAACGCATGGAAAGCGAACGGCGGCAAATGGCGTTGATCCACGCCTTGAGCCTTGATTACAGCCTTGTCAGCTTTTTCGACCTGGATACCGGACACGGTTTCCCCCTGCGGGTGGACGAAAACGACACCCATTTTTCCGACACCATTTTTACCGCTGGAGTTCCCTTCCAGCAGAGCATGGAGACTTATATCCAGAAATACGTCTACTCCGATGATCAGGAGATGATGCGGCAGGCCGCCTCCCAGGAGATCCTGCGGAAAGAACTGGCAGATAAGACCATCTACTACATTAACTACCGCGCCTCCATCAATGGCGAGATGCGCTACTATCAGATGAAGACCGTCCGGGCGGGAACCTGGGACGGCCAGCGGGGCATGGTGCTGGGCTTCCGGAGCGTCGATGAGGAGACCCGGCGGGAAATGGAGAAAAAAACCCTCTTGGAGGATACCCTCGCCCAAGCCCGCCGGGCCAATCAGGCGAAGAGTACCTTCCTCTCCAATATGTCCCACGATATCCGTACACCGATGAACGCCATTATCGGCTTTACCAACTTGGCCATCACCCATATCGACCGGAAAGAACAGGTGGAGGAATACCTGAAGAAAATCATGACTTCCGGCAACCACCTGCTGAGCCTGATCAACGACATCCTGGATATGAGCCGTATCGAGAGCGGCAAAATCCACCTGGATGAGGAGCTTTGCAGCCTTCCAGAGATTCTCCACAGCCTCCACAGCATCATCCAGGCCGATATCCACGCCAAACAGCTGGATTTGTACATCGACGCCGTGGACGTTACCGACGAGGAGATCTACTGCGACAAACTGCGGCTGAACCAGCTGCTCCTGAACCTTCTCAGCAATTCGGTCAAATATACCGGTGCAGGCGGTTCCGTCAGCATCCAGATCGTGGAAAAGTCCGGCGCGCCGGACGGCTACGCCAATTACGAGTTCCATATCAAAGACACCGGCATTGGTATGAGCGAGGAATTCGTTTCACACATCTTTGAACCCTTCGAGCGGGAACGTACCTCTACCATCAGCGGTATCCAAGGCACCGGCCTGGGGATGGCAATCACTAAGAATATCGTCGATATGATGAACGGCCATATTGAGGTTCGGAGCAAGCAGGGCGAGGGAACAGAATTTATGGTAGCCTTGACCTTCCGCCTGCCCACCGGCACGAAAGAGATACAGGTAATCCCAGAGCTGAAGGATGTGCGGGCATTGGTCGTGGACGACGATTTCAACACCTGCGACAGCGTATCGTATATGCTCCAGCAGATCGGCATGCGGGCAGAGTGGACGCTCTCTGGGAAGGAGGCCATCCTGCGTACCCGGCAGGCTGTGACACGGAACGACAACTATGCGGTGTACATTGTCGACTGGCTGATCCCAGACATGAACGGCATCGAGGTTGCCCGACGCATCCGGCAGGAGATGGGGGAGCACGTCCCGATCATCGTTTTGACGGCTTACGATTGGTCAGATATCGAGGACGAGGCACGGGAAGCGGGTGTGACGACGTTTTGCCGCAAGCCGCTGTTTTCCTCAGAACTGCGCAAGTGCCTGCGGTCGGTGATCCGGCAAGAGGAGCGGAAGGAGAATCCTTTGGACGTTATGGCCTCCAGGCAGCACTCCGGCCGAATCCTTTTAGCGGAGGACAACGAGATGAACCAGGAGATCGCGGTGACCATTTTGGAAGAGGCAGGCTTTTCCACGGATGTTGCCGAGAACGGGCAAATTGCCGTAGACATGTTGAAACGGTCGGAACCGGGCTATTACCGGCTGATCCTCATGGACGTGCAAATGCCGGTGATGGGCGGCTACGACGCGACGAAGGAAATCCGGAGCCTGGAAAATCAGGAGCTGGCGAATACTCCCATTCTCGCCATGACTGCCAACGCTTTCGAGGAAGACCGCCAGCAGGCCCTGCGCTGCGGTATGAACGGGCACATTGCCAAGCCGATCGATATTGAAAAGCTGATGGACACCTTGGATGGGCTCCTAAGTTAAAATTTGACGCACCACCAGGAAAAGACCGTAAGTTATCGGCTGGTGCAGAAGGTAGATGAGCAGCGAGTGCCGTCCCATGACCGCGAGCAGCGGCAGGCGGCGCTCGCCTGTTCTTTCGGCGTGGGGGAGGCGGCAAAGGAAGTAGCCCGTCAGGAACAGAAAGAACCAGGGCAGGAGGGAAAAATAATCTGTAGAGAAGAAATCCGCGGGCGGAAAACCCAGGCAGGCGGTCAGGCGGCTGCGGTATAGCCCCTGGGGAAGGGCCGCCACGCGGACGCCCTCATAGCCCAGCCAGCCGGAGTTGACGTCCCGCAGGAGCAAAAACAGGAGGAAACTCCCTGCCAAGCCCAGCCGTGGGGGGAGTTTTTCCAGCGCCGGACGCAAGGGGATCAAGAGCAGGGCGGAGGCCCCCAGAAGGGTCAGCACGCCGCAAAAAATGAGGTTTTCCGGCATAAACACGGTGGTAAGTCCGGTGATCAGTGCCCCGCAGGCGAAGGTCAGCAGCCCGCGCTTCAGCGGATGGCGGCCCAGGGACCAACAGTAGCCGGAGAGCAGGATGAACGTCCAGCAAATGCTCTGCTGCCAGACATGGGCCCAAAATCCGTTGTACCATGGCAAATCCACCCCAAACATCCAAACCAGGTCCCAGCACGCGTGGTAAAGGATCATGCTGATCAATGCCGCTCCCCGAATACAATCTAATGTTGTCTGCCGCATAGACGGGCCTCCTTTTGCTTTCCATAAAATGTCACTGCAAAAACAGCCATGCACGGAACCCCCGGGACAGTTGTCCCGGGGGTTCTCCTTATTCGCTGAACTGGCCTGGGTCACGCAAAGCCTCCACCGTCTCCGTTGGCGCTTTGGCGTAAATAGTCAAAACGTCCTCCAAATCCACCATGGAAAACGGAAAACCTTCCCCCAGACTATCCAGAATTGTCATCTTCATCACATCGGTATCCTCGTAAACCGTGAACCGCATAACCTCCTCATATTCCCGTTCAGACTCCGGGTCCTGTCCGGCCAAGAGCGTCTTCTGCTGCATGAACACATAGATATAAAGCGGAGATTTGTCCTCCACGCTGGAAGCCCGTTCCCAATCCATGTCGCCTTCCACCAGTTCGTCAATCTCCTGCACAGCTTCCTCCTGGTCGATTGTACAAACTTCCGCGCCTTCGGCATCCAGGATCTGCCAGCAATGCCCCTTGGCGTTCCAATCATCACTCAATCCATCCCAAGCATCGCTCCAAACATCTTCCCACTTGTCCTCCATTTCTTCCTCCAAATTCTCATCGGGCGTGGACTGTGCGAACAAGGCCGCTGGGAAACAGCCGCACAACAGCAAAGCCATTATGCATCCGCAAACTCCGCAGAAAAACAGGGATGTATATTTCTTCATGATAAATCCTCCATAAAAATGAAACCCTTACAGCAGATGGACAATTCCCATTATAATATTGGTTGTGATGACGGCTGCGGCAATCAAACCCGCGAAAATTGTAGGCATAGCATGGCTGATCCGAATATTCAGCAGCGACGCTACCAGCGCTCCTGTCCACGCTCCCGTGCCCGGCAGCGGGACGCCAACCAGGACCATCAGCCCCAACAAGCGGTACTTTCGCACTAACCGCCCCTTGAGGTGGGCACGTTTCTCCAGCCAGCGGATTTTGGGTCCAAAAAACCGGGTCTCCCCCAGCCAGTCAAAAATACGCCGCGCAAGCAGCATAATGAACGGCACCGGCACCATATTCCCCGCCACCGCGATGGCCGCCGCCTCAAAGGGCGGCAGCCCTGAGGCAATCCCTACCGGGATCGCGCCCCGCAGCTCCAAAACAGGAACCATCGCAGTGGCAAAGGTAATCAATTCTTCCGGAATGTCCGGTAAACAATTTGCAAAAAATGGCATAATCTTCCTCCATAAGCTGGTTTGCGGTGTTTCCGCAAACGCCGCTATGGATAGTTTACTCCAGGTTGAGGCGCTTTTTCAAGAACAATGTTGTAATTCCATAGAAAATTGCGCCGTAAATCACAACTCCCACAATGCAGATCAACAGGCCAACATGTACGGAGGCAGCGGGTGTGAGCGTCCAGCGGTCCAAAAAATGGAATGCGCCGATTTTATCCAGCCCAATGACCAGCATACTTCCCAGAAACTGGATGACAAACTGGAATCCGAAGAAAAACGCCACAGAGAGCGCCATTTTATGGTTTGGATAGCTGTGCCCGACGGCCAGGGCGGCATAGAATTGCAGGGAAAAGGCCACCATAGCCAGGAACAGCAGAACCACAGCTTCCGCAAGGATGACCGTGCCATTCAGCGCTTCGCTGATTTTCAGCATCCGGAGCCCCAGGAAGAACTCGCGAAAGATCAAGAGGAATTCCTTGAAGACGCCTACGTCATAGGCCGCGACCATGCTGGCAAGCAGGACGGCGAGCACCGTCGCTGCAAACCACACGGCGGACACGATCAACTTTGCCCACAAATGCTGGTGGATAGAGACAGGGAGGGTCATCATCAGATAACCTTCATCCTGGAGCAGGTTTTTATAAAACCTCTGGAGCATCAGTACAAAGGCCATCACGAACACGCCGATGATTGCAAGGGTGAAGGCCACCACCAGCAGGGAACCCAGGATATCTAGGGCAACATACCGGGTTTCCAGCATTCCGCGGGCGGATAAATTCGCGCCCACGGCGGTTGCCAGCAGCACCAAATACAGCGGCAGCATAATCCGCCCCGTCGCACGGAACTCGTGCTTGATCAATTTCCTCAGCATCTGAATACCTCCCGGAACAAGGCGTCCACGCTCATGCCCTTTTCCTCCCGGATCTCGTCCACAGAGGATTGGAGCATCAACCGCCCCTGGTTGATAAAAATGACTTCATCCAGCACCTTTTCCACATCGGAAATCAGGTGGGTGGAGATCACTACCGCGGCCTCGGGGTTGTAGTTCCCGATGATGGTAGAGAGGATATAGTCCCGCGTAGCGGGGTCTACGCCGCCAATGGGTTCATCCAGCAGGTACAGCTTGGCAGCCCGGCTCATCACAACGATCAGCTGCACCTTTTCCCGCGTACCCTTAGACATCTGCTTGATCCGCTGGTCCGGCGCGATGTTCAGATGCGCCAGCATTTCCTCTGCGGCGTCCCGGCGGAAATCCTCGTAGAAATCGCCGTAAAAATCCAGCAGCTGCTTGGCGGACATCCACGTCGGGATTGCAATCCGCTCCGGCAGGTAGCTGACGTCCCTGCGGCTCTCTGGCCCCGGCGCACGGCCGCAGATGGTGATGTACCCCTCGTCGGGGGTCAGCAGGCCATTGGCCAGCTTGATCAGTGTTGTCTTGCCGCTGCCGTTGGGCCCCAGCAGGCCCACGATGCGGCCCGGTTCAATGGCAAGGCTCAGCCGGTCCAGCGCCATGGTACGGCCGTAGCTTTTGCAAAGCTCTTTGCATTCAAGCGCTGGCATGGGTCTTCCCTTCCTCTTTCATTTCCTGTTCCAGCAGGGACAGGATTTCTTCCCGCTGGAAGCCCAGGTGGGACATTGCCTCTAAAAACTCCTTGATATGCCGTTCGGCCAAGCTACATTTTGCGTTATGAATCATCGTCTTGTCCTCCGTTACAAACCGTCCTGCGGTGCGCTGGCTGTAGACCAGCCCATCCCGTTCCAATTCCGCCAAAGCCCGCTGCATGGTGTTGGGGTTTACCCCAGCCTCCGTCGCCAAATCCCGGACGGAGGGAAGCCGTTCGCCTGGTGGGAACACGCCGGCAACGATCCCCACCTTGATCTGCTGGATCAGCTGGGTGTATATGGGGGCGTCATTGGAAAACTGCCATTGCATGAGTGAACACCTCCTGTTTCATTGTCTTAGATGAATAATACAATAACACATTTTCGCCAAATGTCAAGACCCTTTTTCCAATTTTCTGAAATTTCCAAAAAAACGCGTCCGGAGGGAGATCCCTCCGGACGCATGGGTACCGCGTGAAACGGTTCACTTCCGCCCGCCAAACAGGCCCTTAAAAAAACCGCCTTTGTCTTTTTTGGTCTTCGTTTCCACAGGCTTTTTCGCCGGGATTCTGCGGGAAGCGGGGGCGCCGAGACCTTCCGCCCCTTTTGCCGCATCAGGCTTTGCGCCGGATGTTTGGGTGGTTTCCCCATTTTCCAGCCGTTCCACGGCCTCTATGGCCTCTTTATACTCCTTTGCGGCAGATTTACGGTACAGCTCCAAAGCACGGTCCCTGTCCGCATCCACGCCCTTGCCGTACTCGTAGCACCAGCCCAGCAGGAACTGTGCGCGGGCACTTCCCTGTTCCTCGGCCCGCTGATACCAGATCACAGCCTCGTCCCAGCTCTGTTCCACGCCCTTGCCGGTTTCGTACAGGTAGCCCAGGTTGCAGGCGGCAGTACGGTCTCCCTGCTCTGCAGCCTGCCGGTAGTAATCCGCCGCAACCGCGCAGTCCTCCCCGACGCCTTTGCCGAACTCGTAGCAGTAACCCAGATTGCACAACGCCCGGGGATGGCCCGCTTCCGCGGCTTCACCATACCAATGCGCCGCTTGCTTCCAATCCTGCCCGATGCCGCGGCCTGATTCGTACATATACCCCAGGTTGCACTGGGCGGAAGCATCGCCCATCTCGGCGGCCTGCCGGTAAAGCTCCACGGCCCGGACAAGATCCTCCTCAACGCCCTCACCAAACTCGTAGCACACGCCCAGATTGCAGATTGCGCGGGGATATTCACGCTCAGCCGCCTTTTGATACCATTTCACCGCCTCGCCGTAATCCTGGTCCACACCCCGGCCGCGCTTATAGCATACGCCCAGGCAGAACATGCCGCGGACATCCTCCTGGTCGGCGGCTTTCCGGTACCAATGGACTGCTCGGGCAAGGTTCACTTCCACACCCTTGCCGTACTCATAGCACCATGCCAAGTTGCACTGCGCCCGTGGAAACCCCTGCTGCGCGGAAGCGCTGTACCATTTGACCGCCAGTTCCCAGCTCTGCTCCGCACCCCGGCCGCTCTCATACATATACCCCAAGTTGCACTGTCCAGGCGCATTGCCCAGCTCAGCAGCCTTCTGGTACAGCTCCACGGCCTTCTCATAGCTCTGGGGCACACCTTCGCCCCGCTCGTAGCAAACGCCCAAATCACACATCGCCGGAGCGGAACCAGCGTCGGCGGCTCTTTGGTACCACTTAGCCGCTTCGTCCGCATTCTGTTCCACGCCAATGCCGTAGTCGAATGCACGGGCTACGCTGAACAGGCCCCGCGGGTCCCCTTGCTCGGCGGCTTTTCGGTACCATTGATAGGAGAGCTCAGGGCTCTGCTCCACACCTTTGCCGTGTTCATAGCACCACGCCAGGTTGCACTGCCCGCGGGCCAGGTCGCCCTCCGCAGCTTTCCGGTACCACTCCACGGCCAACTCCCAGCTTTGCTCCACACCGTCTCCGGTCTCGTACATATAGCCCAGGCAGCATGCGCCGTCCTCGTCGCCCTGTTCTGCCGCCAGACGGTACCACCGGACGGCTTCCTCCTTGCTCAAGGGCACGCCCCGGCCCCGTTCATAGCAAAGGCCCAGGCAAAGCTGCCCCCGCGGATACTCCTGGTCAGCGGCCTGTTTATACAGCTGCACAGCGGTGGCATAATCCTGCTTCTCCACGCCCTTGCCGTGCTCATAGCACCACGCCAGGTTGCACAGCGCTCGGGGATAGCCCCGTTCCGCCGCCTTGCGGTACCAGTTGACGGCTTCTTCCCAGCTCTGTTCCACGCCCCGGCCCGCTTCGTAACAGAATCCCAGGCAGCACTGTCCAGGGGCATTGCCCTGCTCGGCAGCAGCCGTGTACCACTTTACCGCCTGTTCCAAGTCCATCTCAATCCCAGTACCGAATTCCAGGCAGCGGCCCAGCTCCGTCTGTGCGCCGGGATAACCCAGCCACGCGGCGGACTGGTACCATTTTACAGCCTCCTCGTCGCTCTGCTCCACGCCGTTGCCCCGGCGGTACGCCTCGCCCAGCTGGAACTGCGCTCGGGGAAAGCCCTGTTCCGCGCCCTTTTGGAAGCACTTCAGCGCCTTGTTATAATCAACCTCCACGCCGATGCCATATGTATAGCAATAACCCAGGTTCGTCAGCGCCGGCATGTATTCCCGTTCCGCCGCCTGAGCATACAGCAGGACTGCCTGCTTTGGGTCCGCTTCCACGCCGATGCCCGCCTCCAAGCACCAGCCCAAGTTTGTCAGGCCCAGCGGGTCGTCCATTGCAGCGGCGCGCTGGTAACAGGCCAGAGCGTCGGTCTCCCGCTTCTCGTCGACCGCCTGGTTGCCCAGGTACACCCAGTCGCCAGAAGACATCTCCTCCTCCGTCAGGGCGACGAAAAAGGTGCCGCCGCAGCGGGGGCAAACATCTGGTTCTTCTTCGGCCACAAAGCCGCAATCCGGATTTTCACAGCGGTAATAATCCATTTTTGCTTTCCTCCCTTATGCATCTTCGCCGCCAAACTCTGCGGCTCCATTATAAATATCCGTAAATGAAAGGGCGCGCCCACGGTATTTGAATCCTGGAAAGGTATCCAGCTGCAAACCGTGGATTGCCCGGAATATGCTCTTTTCAACATTGGGGTTTGTGCGTTTCAGCTCCCGCAGGAGCAGCTTGATCTCCTGCCGCTTGCTGGCGCCAACGCCATCGCCGGAGGCGTCCCGTGCCTCGGTGAACCGGCAGGCGCATTGGAGAAACCGGAGCTGGTTGTAGTTCCGCCACGCAACGACCGCGTCCTCGTGAACGCAGTAGAGGGGACGGATCAGCTCCAAACCGGGGAAATTTTTGCTGTGGAGCTTCGGCGGCATAGCTTGCAGCTGCGCACCGTAAAACAGTCCCAACAGGGTGGTTTCGATGACGTCGGAAAAATGGTGTCCTAGGGCGATTTTATTGCAGCCAAGTTCCTGGGCCTTGGCATAGAGGCAGCCCCGTCGCATCCGGGCACAGAGGTAACAGGGGTTCTTGTCAACCTGGACCGTAACAGCGAAGATATCGCTCTCAAAAATGGTCAAGGGAATTCCCAAGCGTTGGGCGTTTTCCTCCATAAGACGGCGGTTTGCCGGGTTGTAACCAGGGTCCATGGCGAGGAAAACCAGTTCAAATGGGTGCTCGGTATGACGCTGAAGCTCCTGCATGAGTTTTGCCAACACCATGGAATCCTTTCCACCGGAGATACAGATGGCGATCCGGTCGCCGGGGGCCACCAGCTCATAACGCTTCACAGCGGCGATGAAGGGATTCCAAAGCGTTTTGCGGTAAGTTTTAATGAGGCTGCGTTCCGCAATTTCCTGGGGAGACCGTTCGCGCACTTCAAACACCTCTTAAATCGTATAAAATGGAACATGCGCGGCGTTTTTGCCCTTGATTGTCCATATCCTCAAAGCCAGATGGCTCCCAAGCGGAAGAAGGAGGCAAAGACCCGGCGATACCAAGGACGCTTGCTCCAATCTTCCAGGGTGTAGAGTGTGCTTTGGGACGCGATGGCGTCCAGGTCCTCCATGAGGTCTTCCACCGTGGACATATGGTAGAGCAGCACACCGCACTCGTAATGCAGCTGGAACGTCCGGTAATCCATATTGGTACTACCCACCAGGGCAACCTCCCGGTCGACCATAACGCTTTTGCAGTGCAGGAAGCCTGGGGTATATTTGTAGATTTTGACGCCATGGGAGAGCAGCTCGCCCCAATAGGTTTCCGCAACCATATAGGTGAACTTGTGCAGGTCCGGCACGCCGGGGATAAACAGGCGCACGTCGACGCCTGCGTCGGCGGCAATGCACAGTGCTTTCTGCATGGAGTCCTCCACGGCGTAGTATGGCGTGGTGAGGTAGAGCATCCGTTGGGCGGAGCTGATGAGCTGTAGGTAGGTGTCTTCAATGGGGTTGTCGGGGTTGTTAAGGGGGCCGTCGGTGAAGGGCTGGCAATAGCCGGCGGTTTTCGGGCCGTCGTGACGGGGACGGTAATAATCGTCCTCATTTGGGAAGGAACCGCCCATCATTTTCCACATTTGCATAAACTGCGTGACAAAGCCCCACACGCCTTCGCCTTCGATGCGGACGGCGGTATCTTTCCAATAACCGAAGCGGACGATAAGGTTGGCATATTCATCTGCGATGTTCACGCCGCCGGTATAGGCGTACTGACCGTCGATGACGGCGATTTTGCGGTGGTCACGGTAATTGAAGTTGATGCGGCTGACGTAGCGGTGGACGGGGTTGAAGACCTTGACCTCAATGCCCGCGTCTTGAAGCGCTTGGAGGGCCCCGTCGGAAAAGCGGGTAAGGTTGCCGAAGTCGTCGAATGTGATGTGGATTTCCACGCCTGCGGCGGCGCGTTCTTTGAGGACGGCAAAAATCCGGTCCCACAGTGCTCCTTCTGCTAAGATATAATATTCTAGGAAGATATAGACTTCGGCCTGTTCCATACGGGCGATCAAATCCTCGAAAAATGCCTCGCCGGTACTGAAATACTGGGCGGCCGTATCGCGGAAGAGCAAAAAGCCGCGTTTTTGCAGGTAGGCGGCTAACCGTCCCCAGGCAGGGGACTGCCGCCGCAGGCGGGCAAGGTTGGCTTCACAGTCCCGCCGCTGGTCCTCCCGCACGGGGACAGGGGGGATCTTTTTCAAGCTCAGGCTTTTTGCCTGATGGGTCCCGCCCCAGAGGCAGAACAGCATGGTACCTGTTATGGGCATAGCCAACAGCAGGCACATCCAGACCAGTTTATAGGAGGGGCTTCCGGGCCGTTGGTAGACGCGGATTGCCAGGATGGCCCCGATCAGCAGAAGGAAGGCGTAGATGTAGCCGCCTGTTTCCTGGAGGACGTGCGTCAGGAATAGGGAGGTTGCCAGTTGTGCCAGAACAGACAGTACGCAGAAGGAGAGGCTTGTTGCCGCAGAGATGCGCCGCTCAATATGCTCGTCCGGTATAGGCATAGAGTGCCGTTTTCTGCTCACAAGCTGCCATCCCCTTTCATTTTATATGGAGACCTTCCGTCTCCATGGAGTTATTATAGCGAAATCCGCCGCCGTCTTCAACTGGCAATTTTACAATTTTGCTCTGATTCCAGAATGTTCAAACTCTGTTAAAAAATTCGCTGTGCTGGGCGTCCCGCGCCGTTCCAAGCGCACTTGCAGCACGGCGGAAGCTAGTCTGGGGTCTCTTACCGAAATCCGATGCCTCGTTTCATAGACTTTTGCCGGAACGGGATGCCTTTATTCGCTTTTGTTAGAAAAAGGAGCCGGAAATGTTTCCGGCTCCTGTCTGTCATACGTCCGTCTGGGCCTGCAAAAGCGCCTGCTTGACGTCCCACAGCTTCTGAGACAGGTCTACATAATAGTTATGCGGATTCTCAAACCGCTTCACTTCCGCCCACAACGCGTCTACCTGGTCGCGGCAATATGCTTGGATTTCCTTCAGCGACGGGCTTTGATACACCAGCTTCCCTCCTTGGAACACCGGAACCTGTAAGGGCTTCGCTGTGAAGTTTGTGTAGGTCTTACGCTTCCATGTGGCCTGCGGGTCAAACAGTTCCAGGGGCTTCCCCTCGTCTACGGCCTCGTCCCAGAGCGTAATATAATCTGCTTCCGCCTTGCCGGTGGCATTGTCGAAAATCCGCCACGGCTTTTTAAAGTGCGGATTCGTGATTTTCCCAACATTCTCGCTGACCTTGATTTTCGGTACGATCTCCCCGTCCTGGTTTTCAATGGCGACCAGCTTGTATACGCCGCCGAAAACCGGCTGGCTGCTGGCTGTGATCATCCGTTCTCCGACGCCGAACATGTCCACCTTAGCCCTCTGCATGATCAGGTCTCGGATGATATACTCGTCCAAGGAGTTGGAGGCGGAAATCTGACACTCTGTCCACCCCGCCTCGTCCAGCATTTTCCGCGCCTTCTGGCTCAGGTAGGCGATGTCGCCGGAGTCCAGGCGGATGCCGCATTTGCGGATGCCCAAAGGCTTCAATACCTCGTTAAACGCCTGAATGGCATCCGGTACACCGGATTTGAGCGTGTTATAGGTGTCCACCAGGAGGGTTGCATGGTTGGGATAAAGGCGGCAGTAGGCCTTGAATGCCTCCAGCTGGCTGTCAAACATCTGCACCCAGGCATGGGCCATGGTGCCTCCGGCAGGAACGCCGTAAAGTTCGTCGGAGATGGTACAGGCGGTCCCGGCGCAGCCGCCGATGTAGGCTGCTCGGGCCCCGGCGATGGCTCCATCGGAACCTTGGGCGCGGCGGGAGCCAAATTCCAGTACGGTCCGTCCCTGGGCGGCACGGCAGATGCGGTTGGCTTTGGTTGCAATCAGGCTCTGGTGGTTCAAGGTCAGCAGCGTAAAGGTTTCGATCAGCTGTGCCTGGATAGCCGGCGCCCGAACGGTGAGCAATGGTTCCTGGGGAAAGACCGGTGTTCCCTCTGGGATGGCCCAGACATCGCCGGTAAATTGGAAATTCCGGAGATAATCAAGGAATTCCTCCGGAAACAAATTCCGGCCCCGAAGGTAGGCAATATCCTCTTCGCTGAAATGGAGGTTTTGGAGGTAATCAATCAGCTGCTCCAAACCGGCGCAGATGGCAAATCCTCCCTGGTCCGGCACCTCCCGGAAGAACACATCAAAATATGTGATCCGGTCTTGAAATCCCGTCTGGAGGTAACCGCTGCCCATGGTAAGTTCGTAGAAATCGCAAAGCATGGTCATATTCAGTTTATGATCCGTATGCATGGCTAAACGCCCCTTTTCGATTCAGTTCACCTTATTATAAGCATATTCCTACAGAATTGCAATGTTTTTTCACAAATTTTTGCAGTTCCAATGGGTCCAAAACCTGCCGTATGGGAAGGAAAACAGCCCCGCCTGCTGGAAAGGTACCAAGCAGACGGGGCTTATTAGGATTTGGTTTAGAATTCCAGGTTTCTGCCCTCGCGGTCGAAGAGATGGCAGACGCTGCCGCCGAATGTCAGGTGGATTTCCGAACCAGGGCCAAAGAACTCCACATAGTTGCCGGAAACATCCATCGTTGGCACGATAACAACCACATCGCGGCCCTCCGCGGCTGCGTGGAGGTGGACGGCACTGCCCATCATTTCGCTCACATCCACCCGTGCGGTCAGCGCCGTTTCGCTGCCGTCGGCCAGGACGATATGGTCCGGACGGACGCCTAGGGTGATGTTTTGCGTCTGGATGCCCTTGTTTGCCAGAACGTTTGCCTTCGCGTCGGGCAGGCTGACGCTGTAGCCGCCCACCGTTACGCGGTAACGCCCATTTTCTTCCTCCAGCTTGGCGTCGAAGAAATTCATCTGCGGGGAACCGATGAATCCGGCGACGAACAGATTCGCTGGATGGTGGAACACCTCCTGGGGCGTGCCGATCTGCTGGATGAACCCATCCTTCATGATGACAATCCGATCACCCAGCGTCATGGCCTCCGTTTGGTCATGGGTCACATACATGAAGGTGGTGTTGATCTTCTGGCGGAGCTTGATGATCTCGGCACGCATTTGGTTGCGGAGCTTGGCGTCCAGGTTGGAGAGGGGTTCGTCCATCAGCAGTACC
>JAAWGR010000071.1 GCA_022795445.1 Oscillibacter sp.
TGGATGGAGCTCCATCCATGTGCAGGGTTTCCCTTAACCGTTTTGCAGCTGCTGCTTGACCGCTTCGATGCTGTCGTAGTCAGGAAGATCGTTCCAGGCGTTGAAATCCCCCACGATTTTCTCAAACCGCTGGTCAATCTGCGCTTGGTAGTCCGCATAGGCTTTGCGGAGCCCTTCCTCGTCGTAAATTCCGGCATCCGGGTCGTCATACTCGCCCCAGAAAGGCTCGCTGAAGAATACAGACTCCTGACCGTTCAGGAAGAGGTGTCCGCCCCAGCCGCCGGCGATTTCGCCGGAGTAGCAGAAGTAAACCTTGCCGGTGTCCTTTTCCCGGTAAATTCCGTACAGGGAAAAACCATACTTCAAATAATCGCTGTGTTCTTCATTGGCTGTCCGGCTGTAATCCGTTGGAACCACTTGGCTGCCATCCCAGGAGTAGACGCGGAAATAATACTTCGGAACAGAGAGCTGGTCGTTGTTCTCGTAGAGGATGGCCAGCTCGTCCAAGCCGTCGTCATTGACATCCAGGAGGGTGGCGTAAACGGCGTCATAAGCGCCGTTCAGCGCCTCCAGGCAGGCGGACTTCCAGGCAGCTTCCGGCGGCAGCTCCGGCAGGACGCCCCGGTCTTCGATATACGGCACGCCGTCTTCCAGCCACACGACTGGCTGCTGATCCGTATACTTGCCGGCCGCTGCATCAAATTCCGCCTTGGAAATGGGCTGGTCAAAGGAGGTGTATTGATCGTTTGGGCTCTCCTGGGGTTCCAACAGGCCAAACTCCGCGTACTGGTACAGGCTGTCCGTCAGGGTCAGGGCCTGGTTTTCATATACATAATACTGCTCCAAAGCGTCTTGGCCGCGGTTGTACTCGCCGGTATAAATACAAGCGTGCCCATCGTACCCGCACAGCCACATGCTTGTCCGGCCGACGCTGCTGACGTGTTCCTCCGCAATTTTTTTCGCGTGGCCCTGGTCCTCCCCGTAGACCTCAAACCAAATCTGCCGCCTGGGGTCATCCGGCCCGAAGGCTCCCAGGTACACAATCAGCAATTCCTGCTCCCCGCTGCCGTCAAGGTCCGCGTAACAGGCAGTACAGGCGCCCTCCCCGCCGGTCAGATACAGCGGCGCTTCGGAGAGAATCTTTTCATATTCCGCTTGGAGCTGTGCTCCTTGCGCCGCAAGCTGTTCGCTGCGCCAGCTCTGGTACAGCGCCTCATAACCCTCCGGCAGGGCATCCGGCCCGGCGGCCTCCGCCAGCGCGGCCAGTTCCGCCGCAATCTGGCTCTCTTCTGCGGAGGATGCGTCCCCATGTGCATCAAAGACCTCCTGGAAGAGCTGATGCAGCTCCGTTTCGCTCATAGCCGGTTCGTCTTCCTGCGTGTCGCCCGCTTTGCTGGAACAACCCGCCAGCAGGCAGACGATCAGGAGGGCAAATAGCATCCAATACCGTTTCATCTTCATTGTTTCCGCTCCAATCTGTTTCAATAATCGACAACGCGGCGGGTGACAAAAAAATGTCCATTGTCCATGATTCATTGTACTGCATTGGAGGCTGGAATACAAGCGTTTTTCTCAGCCCGCGCTCAAAGGTCCCGCTGGAAATGGACGCTGAAGGTGCAGCGGTCGCCCCGGGTGTAGGTGCGGCTGAGTTCCACTGCCCGTCCCGCGCCGTCATAACTGACGCATTGCAGGCGCAGGACGCCCCGTCCCGCTTCCACGCCCAGCTGGCGGGCGTCCGTGGAACGGAGCCGGGTGATTTCCAGGCTCTGTTCCCCCCGCACGGGGATGATGCCGTAAAAATCCTGAATTTTCAAAATGGAGAACACACCCAGGTCAATTTTTTCCAGGTTGGGGGTCAGCTCTTCCGGCAGATAAATTTCTTCCAAGGAAACCGGTTCCCCGCCTACGCTGCACAGCTGCTTGATGAAGTATACAGAGGCTTCCGGAGAGATGCCCAGCAGGGTCCCGTAAGCCGGCCCCGCCGGACGGAGGGCCTTGCACAGCACCCGGGTCTCGGGCGTTTTGCCCTGGGCCGCCATGTTCTGGCGGAAGCCCCCTACGGTCTCCAGTTCCTGTTCCAGCTTTTCGCCTACCACGAAAATCCCCTTGCCCTGGACGGCTTTCAGCAGTCCCTCGCCGATGAGCGCCGACACCGCCGAGCGCACAGACAGCCGGTGAATGCCGTAGGTTTCCGCCAGCGCCCCGACGGAGGGGATGGCAGTGCCGGGAAGGTACTCCCCGTTTTCGATTTTCCCCCGGATCAGTTCCCGGAGCTGAAGGTACAGCGGGGAATTGGGGCCAACGGATTCCTCATGCCTCATGGCAGCCCACCTCCTCGCCCTGGCGCTCCAAAACAGTGACCAGCCGCATCCGGTCTGGCCGGGCCACGGCCCGGCAGTATTCGATCAGCCCCGCCTCCCGGTCGTAGGTCTGGCTGACGATCCAAAACAGCGGCGCGCCTTCCTTGACGCCCATCAGCTCCGCCTCTCCGGCGGTGGCGTAAGTAATGCCTACCTTTTCATCCCCCTGTTCCGGCAGAAGGCCGTAATCCTCTTCCAATACGGAGAACAGGGAACGGCGTTCCAGCTCCTTGTCCTCCAGCCCAGGCATCCGCTCTGCCGGAAGAAACGCTGTTTCCATCATCAGCGGCGCGCCGCCCACGGAACGCAGCCGGGCAACCTTGTAGACCGGCGCCCCCAGCATCCGCCCAAAACGCTGGGCCAGGTTTTTGCCGCATTCCATACGCTTGAGTTCCAACAGGCGGGTGGTTACAACCAATCCCTGGGAGGCGGCGGCCTGGCTCATGGACAGCAGGCCCCGCAGGTCCCGGGTGTACTTCGGCTGGGCCGCGTAGGTGCCCGAGCCTTCCCGGGAGTACAGCAGGCCGTCCCGCTCAAAACTAGAGATGGCCGTCCGCAGGGTGGAGCGGCTGATTCCCCATTGCTGGCTCAGTTCCCGTTCCGGCGGCAGCCGTTCCCCCGGCTCCAGTTTATGCTCCAGCAAATAGCCCTCCAGGAGCTCTTCCGCCCGCTCCCGGGGCCTGGCTTTGTATGACTGCATCCTGTTCCTGCCTCCCCTGTACCGCCTGCGCACAGGGGGCCCTTCCTGCGTTCAGGGACCTCCGTGCCGCCGGTCTGTTTTTTCTATCCTACCATAATTTAAAAAATGCCGCAACCACCTGTGCGGATAAGCTGATTTTAATTTTAATCCAATTTTTTGGTGAAAAATTGTCAAATTCACACGAAATCAAAAGCGGATTCTTTGAAGATTTGGCGTTTTTTTGAGGAAAATAAAAATTGGTATGAAAATATTTTTTACTTATCTGCAAAAAGGGTTGTAAATGGTTTCCTGCTGTGTTATCATGTCTCCCATGGGAAGAAAGCGTAGAAAGTTTTCCGATTAAAAATGGCATTTTTCGATGAAATGCACAAAAATGAGGTGAGGATACACATGGCGGAATCCATAGTTTCCTTGGAAAACGTAGAAAAGCGGTTCGGTTCCAATCTGGTGGTCCGAAAAATGAACATGCAGATTTACGAAGGGGAATTCCTGACCCTCCTGGGCCCCTCCGGCTGCGGCAAGACCACAACCCTGCGCATGATCGCCGGCTTCGAGGACGCTTCCTCCGGTATCATCAAGGTGCAGGGCGAACGGGTGGAAAATAAAGAGCCCTACCAGCGGGACGTGAATACCGTGTTTCAGAACTACTCCCTGTTTCCCCATATGACGGTCTACGACAATGTGGCCTATGGCCTGACGATCAAAAAAGTCCCGAAGGACGAGATTGCAGAGCGGGTGGCGGAAATGCTCTCCATGGTGCAGCTGGGCGGCTTCGAGAAGCGGAAGCCCGACGAGCTCTCCGGCGGGCAGAAACAGCGGGTCGCCATCGCCCGGGCCCTGATCAACCGGCCCAAGGTGCTGCTGCTGGACGAACCCCTGGGCGCCCTGGACCTCAAACTGCGCAAGCAGATGCAGATCGAACTCAAGCGCTTGCAGCGGAAACTGGGCATTACCTTCGTCTACGTTACCCACGACCAGGAGGAGGCCCTCACCATGTCCGACCGCATCGCCGTTATGAACGGCGGCGTCATCGAGCAGCTGGCCGATCCCCGTACCATCTACGATTATCCGAAAACTCGCTTCGTCGCCGGGTTCATCGGAGAATCCAACATCTTCGACGGCACCGTGAAAGCCGTGGACGGCCGCCTCATCCGCGTCCAGACCCCCGCGGGCCTCATCACCACCCAGGGCGACGGCTTCCAAGTGGGAGAGGAAATGCATGTTTCCATCCGCCCTGAATATTTGGAAGCGTCCAAAACCCCGGTGGAGGGTTTCGACCTCCCTGGGACTGTGAAAGATTTTACCTATATGGGCACCGTGGTCAAAACCGCCCTGGATATGAAGGACGGTATGGAAACCAAGTTCTCCCGCTTTGAGCAGGACGATCAGTTCCAGGAGGGCGACCCCGTTTATGTCTTCTGGCGGCCGGAGAAATCCGTGGCCATCAAGAAGTCTGTGCCGCAGGGGGGATGAGTTATGAAAAAATCGATTGACGAAGCCAGCGACCTCCAGGCCATCAGCCGCCGCCGGGACGTCCGCCGTAAAACCCTCCCGGCCCTGGCCCAGGCGGGCCCCGTGTCCGTGTGGATGATCCTGTTTGTCACCATCCCCATGCTCTTTATCATCTACATCAGCTTCATGTCCCGCGGCGTGTTCGGCGACGTGGTATATGAATTCTCCTTGGAAAGCTACCAGACCCTCTTGGACGCCACTTACTTCAAGGTCATCCTCAAATCCCTGCAAGTGGCAGTGTTTACGACGGTGCTCTGCCTGGCGCTGGGGTACCCTTTCGCCTATTACATCGCCCGCAAGCCGCCAGAAACCGCCTCCAAGCTGATCATGCTCATCATGATCCCCTTCTGGACGAATTCCCTCATGCGGCTGAACAGCTGGCTGCTCCTGTTCCAGACCAGCGGCCCTATCAACAGCTTCCTCCAGTGGAGCGGCATCACCGACGGCCCCATTACCTTCATTTATACCGACGCCCTGGTGGTCCTTGGTATGATCACCAATATGCTCCCCTTCGCCGTGCTCCCCCTGTACAGCACGATTGAAAAACTGCAAAAATCCCTGCTGGAGGCCTCCTCCGACCTGGGAGCCACTCCGGTGCAGACCTTCCTGAAGGTTACCCTGCCCCTGACGTTCCCCGGCATCTTCTCCGCGATTATTTTGGTGTTCATCCCCTCCCTGGGCATCTACACCGTGTCGGACGTGCTGGGCGGCGGCAAGGTCCTCTACATCGGTAATATCATTAAAAACCAGTTTGGCTCTATCCGCAACTGGCCCTTGGGCGCGGCCCTATCGGTGCTGCTGCTGGTCATTACCGGCCTGTTGATCTTTATCTACACCCGCTTCGCCAAGCTGGAAGATATGGAGGTGGTCTGAGTGGCAAACCTCACCAAAATCCAGCGCCGCAAAAAGGCCCTGAGCATCCTGGGCAATTTCTATTCGATCATCATTTACGCCGTCCTTTACATACCGGTGGTGGTCATGATGATCTTCTCCTTCAACAACCAGCGGTATAACTACTACTGGAATGGCTTCACCACTCAGTGGTACGGCAAGCTCCTCTCCAACAACGCGCTGATCGGCAGCCTCTGGTATTCCCTGATCATCGCCGTCCTGGCAACGGTCATCTCCGTGCTCATCGGCACCCTGGGCGCGCTGGGCCTGAAACGGTTTGAGTTCCGGGGAAAGAAGCTGATCAACAATATGCTCTACATCCCCATTATCGTGCCGGAGATCGTGCTGGCAGTGGCGCTGCTGATCATCTTCATGAACATCGGCTTCGCCCTGGGCATGGGTTCCATCCTGATCGGCCACTGCACTTTCTGCATCCCCTACGCTGTAGTAACCATCAAGGGCCGCATCAGCGGCGATGGGGACAGCTTGGAGGAAGCCTCCATGGACCTGGGAGCCAACCGTATCCAGACCTTTTTCCGGGTCACCCTGCCCAGTATCATGCCCGGCGTTATGTCCGCGGCGTTCCTGTCCTTCACCTTGTCCATTGACGACGTAGTAATGAGCAACCTGCTGGCAGGCGCGAAAAATTCTACCCTGCCCGTATTGATCCTTTCCATGAACAAAACCGGTATCACCCCCGACGTCAACGCGCTGACCACCATTATGATCCTAGTCATCGTCGCGGGGATGGTCCTGAGTAATCTGGTCACGGGGCGGCTGAAGAAAAAAGCCCCCAAATAAACGGCCCGCCGCCGTCTGTTCCGGACGGTTTTGGGATATATTACATTTATCTAGGAGGAAGATCAAATGAAACGGTTTTTGACCGGCGTACTGGCTCTTGCAATGGTGCTCTCTCTCGCCGCTTGCGGCGGACAGAGCGGTTCTGGCGGCTCCGATTCCAGCGGAGGCGGCAGCTCCGGCGGCAGCTCCGATGACGGCGCGGCCAGCACCGAGCTGAACATCTACATGTGGCAGCAGTATATCTCCGACCAGCTCATCGCGGACTTTGAGAGCGAAAACAACTGCAAAGTCAACCTGTCCTACATGAGCGACAATGCCGACGCCATCACCCGGCTTACTGCCGGCGGCGGCCAGGAGTATGACCTCATCATGACCTGCGACGCCTACATGGAGTCCCTGGTGGCGGGCGATTACGTCCAGAAGCTGAACCTGGACAACATCCCCAACGCCGCAGCCAACATCAACGAGGCCTATTGGACCGCGAAGGATTACTGCATCCCCTACCTGATGAACTATATCTACGTGGTCTACAACACCGAGACCTGCCCCATTGAGATCACCTGCTATAACGATCTGCTGGACCCCTCCCTCAAGGGCCAAATCAGCACCATCGACGGTGCGCGCAACCTGTTCCCCATCGCTTTGATCGCCCTGGGCTACGACCCCAACTCCACCGAGGAGAGCGAGATTGCAGCGGCTTATGAGTGGCTGGTCAAGTTCAACGAGAACGTCGTCGCCTACGGCAATGCCGAGCAGAACCTGACCAACGGCACCGCCTCCGTGGCCCTGACCTTCGACGGCAATGCCTCCTGGGCCATGAGCGAGATGGGGGAGAGCAATCCCCTGGTGGTCGCCCCCTTCACCGATGACGCGGTTCAGCTGGGCTTCGACCTCTACGTGATCCCCCAGGGCGCGGCCCACGTGGATCTGGCCGAGAAGTTCCTCAACTATATCTGCGACCCGCAGGTTATGGCCGCCAACCTGGAAGAGTACCCCTATTCCTGCCCCAATGACGCTGCGGTTGCCGCCGCCAGCGAGGCGTATCAGAACGATCCTGCCCGTGACTTCAACTATAAGGAGAATGTGTTCTTCCAGGAAGACGTGGGCGACGCGCTGATTATTTACAACGACTACTATCAGAAGCTGAAGGTTGGCGAATAACCGCCGCCGGAAGGGAGACGTACTATGCTGAAATTTGACGAAGAGAAGCAGATTGCCAGCGTCCAGGGGGCCCTGGCCCTGCGCCCCCGCATTGATGAAGTGGTGGACGGTATCTGCAAAGCGGGTTTTACCAACATCTGCTGGCTGGGCATTGGGGGTACCTATGCCTCCTGCCTCCAGGCGGAGGTCCATATGCGGGAACGTTCGAGGCTGAACTTTTACGTGCTGAACGCCGCTGAGTACCTCACCACTGGGGACCTGCGGGTTGGCGAGGGGACCATCGTGGTGGTTTCCTCCGTCACCGGCAGCACCAGCGAAATGGTGGACGGGGTAAAAGCCGCCAAGGCTGCCGGGGCCAAGGTTTTAGGCTTTATCGATATCGATACCGCCGAGCTTGCAAAAATGATGGATTGGGAGATCGCCTACCCGGCCAACGAGCAGCTGAAATTCTTCATGGTGGCGGACCGGTTTATGTTCAACCATGGGGAGTTCCCAGAGTACGACGAGTACTATGCCCAGCTGGACGCCCATCTCGCCCGGGATTTGGTGGAGGTGGAAAAAGCCGCCGACGCCTTCGGGCTGGAATTTGCCAAGAAGCATCATGACGACGCGATCCACTACTTTGTGGGCGCAGGCAACCAGTACGGCTCCACCTATTCCTACGCGATGTGCTACTGGGAAGAGCAGCATTGGATTCGCACCAAGAGCATCCATTCCGCGGAGTTCTTCCACGGGATGCTGGAGATCGTGGAACGGGATACCGCCGTCACCGTCTTCTTGGGCGAGGATAAGCAGCGGCCCTTGAGCCAGCGGGTGGTGGACTTCCTGCCCCGCATCTGCGCCAATTTCACGGTGATCGATTCCAAGGATTACGACCTGCCCGGTATCGACGAGCGTTTCCGGGGCAACCTGTCCCATCTGGTCACCCACGCGGTTACCCAGCGGATCGACGCCCATATTGAGCAGATCAACTGCCATCCTGTGGAAATCCGCCGGTATTACCGCCGCCTGAACTACTGAGCATTGCGCAAGGGGCCGCTCCGAGGCAAACCCGGAGCGGCCCTTCTTTGGGAGGAATTTGAACTTTATGGAATTGGGTATGTTTACCTGCGGCTATCAATTCTACCCCCTGGAACGGGCTTTCACAGACGCCAAACGCTTTGGCTACGATTACATCGAACTCTGGGGCGGACGCCCCCATGCCTTTGCGCCTGATTTGGCCCAGGGCGGCCTGGCAGAGGTACGGGCGCTGGCGGAACGTTACGGGCTTCCCGTGCGGGTGTACACCCCAGAGCATAACGCCTATCCCTACAACTATATGCTGGGGAGCGCGGCGCAGCGGCGGGAGGCCCTGGATTACCTGAAATTGTCTATGGAGATGGGCAAGGCCCTGGGGGCGGATTATACCCTGGTCTCCGTGGGCCACGGCGGCTATGCCCTCCCGCGGCAGGTACTGTGGGAGCGGATGCTGGAGAGCCTGAAGGAATTGGCGCGCCATGGGGAAACCATCGGCCACGCCGTGGTGGTGGAGAGCCTGTCCCATTATGAGAGCAACCTGTGCACCACCGCCGGAGAACTGGCCCAGGCATTGGATGCGGTGGATTCCCCCTGCCTGCTGGGCATGTGCGATGTCGTCCCGCCCTTCGCGGCACGGGAACCCGCGGGCAATTACCTGGACCTGCTGGGGCCGCGGATGGCCCACCTCCATTTGGTGGACAACGATGGAGCCAGTGACAGCCATATGGTTCCCGGCGACGGGGCCGTCCCCCTTCCGGAACTGTTGCTGGAACTGTACGAACGGGGATACCAGGGCCGGTGTACCATCGAGCTGGTCACTGCCTATCAGAACGAACCCTCCCTCTATGCCCGCCGGGCGCTGGATCGGCTGCGGGCCATGCTGCCGGAGGGGTGGAAAGGATGAGGAATATGGAGCGGATACCTAGGCTGGCTGCCGTGGGCGACAACTGCATGGATGTTTACGACCAGACCGGGGAGGCGTTTCCCGGCGGCAACCCCGTTAATGTGGCGGTGTACACCCTGCGGCTGGGAGGCGCGGCCTCCTATACCGGCGTGGTGGGCAGCGACCCATACGGCGCCCTTATGCGGGAGGCTGTCGCCGGGAAAGGCGTCGACGTCTCCCACCTGCGCACCGAGCCAGGGGCGACGGCAGTCTCCCATGTGGAGCTGGTGGACGGCGACCGGGTTTTTGGCGACTATGATGAAGGCGTCATGGAACACTTCCGCATGACCGATGAGGACCTTGATTTCCTGGCGGGCCATGACCTTGTGGTCAGCGGCTTGTGGGGCCATACCGGGCCGGACCTGCATAAGCTTAAAGCACGGGGGGCGGCTGTGGCTTTCGACTGCGCCGATAAGCTGTGGGACCCAAGAGTGGAGGAGGCGATCCCTTATGTCGATTATGCCTTCTTCTCCCTCGACGGGGAAACAGAGGAGGTACAGGCCTTCCTGAAAGACGCCTATGCCAAAGGGCCCAAGCTGGTGGTTGCCACCCGGGGCGAACGGGGCAGTATGGCCTTCGACGGGGAGCGGTTTTATGCGTACGGCATTGTCCCCTGTACGGTGGTGGATACTATGGGCGCCGGAGACAGCTTTATCGCCGGCTTCCTCTATGGCCTTCTGCGGGGGATGCCCATCCCGGAGTGTATGGCCCAGGGAGCCCAGTGCAGCAGCGTCACGCTGGGGTACAGCGGGGCTTGGTAACTGCGTGAAACGAACAGGATGCCGTGGGTACGTCCGGGAAAAGGAAAATTGCCGGTTGTCCGCAGAAGAAAATCATGCTATACTGAACGGGAACCTTGTCGAAAAGGAGCGTTCCCGCTTATGAAAAGCAAAGCTGCCGTCAAACGCATCATTGAAACCTTGAAAGGGATCTACCCCGACGCCCTCTGCTCTTTACAGTACCAAAAGGATTATGAGCTGCTGTTTGCTGTGCGGCTGTCCGCCCAGTGCACAGACGCACGGGTCAACAAAGTTACCCCCGCGCTGTATGAACGCTTCCCTACCCTGCAAAGCTTCGCAGAGGCCGACCCCCAGGAGGTGGGAGAATATATCCACTCCTGCGGTTTCTACAATGGCAAGGCCCGGGATATCGTCGCCTGCGCGCAGAAGCTGCTGTCAGACTTCGGCGGCAAGGTGCCGGGTACCATGGAAGAACTTACCAGCCTCCCCGGTGTGGGCCGTAAGACCGCGAACCTGATCTTGGGCGATGTGTACCAGCAGCCCGCTTACGTCTGCGATACCCACTGCATCCGCATTACGGGCCGCCTGGGGCTGACGGATGGCTCCAAAGACCCCGTGCAGGTGGAGCGGCAGCTGCGTCTGGTACTGCCGCCGAAGGAGTCTTCCGATTTCTGCCACCGTATGGTGCTGTTTGGCCGGGATACCTGTACCGCCCGGGGACCCAAATGCGGGGACTGCCCCCTGACCCGGGATTGTGACGAAGCGAAGGAAAAGAAATAATCTGCCCTTCTTTCAGTGCCTCTGCGAAAGCGGGAGGCACTTTTTTTGCCCTGCCATCATATACTGCTTTAAAGGCGGTTGGAAAGCCTTGGCTTTTGTGCCGCCGAAATTCCCACGGCAGCAAAGGAGGCAGCAATATGGATGAAAACACGGCCCGCATGGCGGAACAGCTCCGGAAAAACCCGGCTATGCTCAAGTCCCTTATGCAGTCCCGAGATGGGCAGGCTTTGATGCAGATGCTTACCCAGGGCGATCAGGGGGCAGGACTCCAGCGTGCGGTGCAGTCCGCCGCGAAGGGCGATACCTCGGCTATGGTGCAGATGGTGAACCAGATTATGCAGACCCCCAGCGGCGCGGAACTGGTGGAACGAATCAACAAAGCCGTACAGAAATAGCTGCGGGTGCAGCGGAGGAGACGGTGACTCTTGGCGGCAAATCCGTCAAGAGCCGTCTACAAATGCCAAAAAAGCCGAGGTATCCTTGGACTTTTGCGTATTTATAGAACTTGGAGGACGGCATGGCGGAATTTGATGAGAAACTGAATAGCCTGCTGTCGAACCCAGACGCTATGGCCCAGATCATGCAGCTGGCCCAATCCCTGGGAGGCGGCGCGGGCAGCCCTCCACCAGCAGGAGCCCCACCAGCCGCAGGGCCTCCGCCGGGCGGAGTATCTGCGGCGGAACCGCCCCCAGCACAGCCTTTCTGGGGACCGCCGTCTGCGGCAAGCCCCGCCGCGCCCCAGCCGGCGGGAGGGGGCGGGGACCTGCTGTCCTCCTTGATGGGTGGGCTGGACTCGAAGCTGATCTTGCGGCTTTTGCCGCTGATCCAGGAGCTTGGCGGACAGAAAGATTCCAACGCACGGCAGCTGCTGTATGCCCTGCGGCCATACCTGAAGGCTGAACGGCAGGATAAGATCGAACGGGCGCTGCAATTGGCAAGGCTGTTCCATATCGGCAGGAAGTTCCTGGCGGGTTGGGAGGGCTGAGGGATGTATAACCGCTATATCCGCAATGACAACGGTTCCTATACCCGAATCCCTGAGGAAGAGTCCCGTCAGCTAACAGGGGACCCTCAGCCGGCAGCCAGCCGACAGCCTGGGGGCGGTCCGCCCCAGGAGGAAGGACCGCCCTCAGGCAGTGCGCCGCCAAATGGGCCGCGTCCAGGCGGAGGGGAACCTCCGCCGGAACCGCCCCATGGCGGGCCGCCCCCAAACGGTCCGCCGCCCGGAGAGGGACCAAACCACGGAGGTCCTGGACCAGGGTACCCGCCGCCGAACGGGCCCGGGCCGGGAGGACGCCCTGCTGACGGCCTTACCAGCTTCCTGCGCCATATCTTGGACCAGCTGCACATGGACCATGTGGATACCGGCGATATGATTTTGCTGGTGCTGTTGTTTTTCCTCTTCCGGGAGGACGCCGATGAGGAACTGCTGGTGGCCTTGGGGCTGCTGCTGATTTTATAGCCGGCATTTGGAGTTTTATGTTTCAAGTGCAGCGGCGATTACAGGTTTGTATGCGAAAAAAGGCTTCCGGAAACCCGGAAGCCTTTTCGTGTGCCATATGGGCAGGTTACGCCTGCTTTGCCAGCTCGGTGAGGCGGGTGAACGCAGCGGCGTCGTTGACGGCCAGCTCCGCCAGCATCTTGCGGTTGATCTCGATGCCCGCGGTCTTCAGGCCGTGCATGAAGGTAGAGTAATTCATGCCGTTGAGCTTGCAGGCGGCGGAAATGCGGGTGATCCAGAGGGAACGGAAGTCTCTCTTCTTCAGCCGGCGGCCGGTGTAGGCGTAGGTGAGGGACTTCATTACCGCTTGGTTTGCTACGCGAAAGTGCTTGGACTTGGAGCCCCAGTAGCCCTTCGCGAGCTTCATAATTTTATTCCTTCTCTTGCGCGTCATCATCGCGCCCTTGACTCTAGCCATTGTATAAGCCTCCTATTCCGTCTTACTTGTAAGGGATCATCTTGCGGACTGCGTCGGCGTTGGTGGCGTCGGCGTAGCCTCCGGCGCGGAGGCGGCGGGTCCGTTTGGTATCCTTCTTGGTGAGGATGTGACGCTTGAAGGCTTTGGCGCGCTTCACCTTGCCGGTCTTGGTGAGATTGAATCTTTTCTTTGCGCCGCTATGAGTTTTCAGCTTGGGCATAGCAATCGCTCCTTCCTAGTGTAGATGAATGAAAACATTCGTGTGGTTTCCGTCTCTCATTTGCCCGACGGCTTGGGGGAGAGGAAAATGGACATCATACGCCCTTCCAGCTTCGGGGGCCGGTCGAGGTTTGCGCTTTCTGCGCACTGTTCCGCAAAGCGCGTCAGGAGGTCCCGGCCGATGTCGGTATGGGCCATCTCGCGGCCGCGGAAGCGGACGGATACCTTGACCCGGTTGCCGTCAGCGATGAACTTCAAGGCGTTGCGGAGCTTTGTGTTAAAATCTCCGATATCGATGCCGGGGGACATCCGGATCTCTTTGATCTCCACCACGTGTTGGTTTTTGCGGGCCTCTTTTTCCCGTTTGCTCTGCTCGAACCGAAATTTGCCATAGTTCATCAACTTGCACACGGGCGGCTTCGCTTGGGGCGAGATTTTCACAAGATCCAGACTCTGCTCCTCGGCAATGCGCAACGCCTGCGCGGGGGGCATCAGGCCAAGCTGTTCGCCGGTTGGGCCGATCAGCCGGATCTCAGGGTCACGGATATCCTCATTTAGCTCATGCACTTGCTTACTAATGGTCAAAGCACCTCCATCCTAAAAATCACAAAACGCGGGAACCTTACCAGTACCCGCGCAACAACAAACTGCCCTGATTCGGCAGTTTTTTCATCGTTGTTGACCTCTTTGCCCATAGCTGGAGGTGAGGCGGTCATACCGGCCTTCTTTGTTTTGCCAAATTAGTGTAACATCTTTCTCCCCCTTTGTCAAGGCCTTTTTCCGCATGCAAAACACAAAAAAAGCTTGCATATCATTTCTGTATGGTTTATAATGACACCAACAACAGGGGAGCCCGCTGGCGTGGGCTGAGAGGAGACTGCAAGGTCTCGACCCATTTTACCTGATTTGGATTATGCCAACGTAGGGATATAGCGTGCGCGTTCTGCCGCGGATAGACTGGGGTTGGTCTATCCGTGGTTTTTTGTCATCTTTTGCCGCCTTTTATTTTTATTTCGGGAGGTTTTCCTATGAAATTGCTGCATGAGGATTTCCGCGTTTATGCGGTCACTGATCACACCTGGGCTGCGGACGACGTCGCTTTTTTCCAGCAGATTCGGGATGCTGCCGCTGGAGGAGTCCGGGTCTTCCAACTGCGGGAAAAAAATGTTGGGGCGGAACGGCTGCTGGAATTGGCTGTTCGCTTTACTGCGCTTTGCAGGGAACTGGGCGTAATCAGTATTATCAATGATCTGCCAGAGACTGCTTTGCTATGCGGCGCGGACGGCGTGCATGTTGGGCAGGATGATTTGGATGTTATTCAGGCGCGGCGGATTTTAGGGCCGGATAAAATGATCGGCGTCTCGGCGCACTCGGTTGAGGAGGCCCTGCGGGCCCAGGAGAACGGTGCAGATTATCTTGGAGTTGGGGCCGCTTTTATTACCGCTACCAAATCCAATGCGAAACCAATTTCCAAAGAGACTATTTCGGCAATTACCAGAGCAGTACATATCCCTGTCGTTGCAATCGGCGGGGTGAATCCGAAGAATGTTTTCCAGTTGAAAGACTGTGGACTGGCTGGGGTTGCCGTCGTTTCCGCAATCTTTGCACAACCAGATGCGCGGCAGGCCGCGCAAACTCTTGCGCAGCTTTGCACAGACATCTTCCCACCAATTGAAAGGCGTTAAAAGTACAAACCTACAGCGGCCCCCGCACCAGCGACAGCGGAAGGAGAGGCACGCCAAATCTGTGTGGTCTTCTCGTTTGCAGAAGTAGGTACTATCAAGATATCACCGGGCCAAAAAATCCCCCGCGGGGCGTCTTTTTCTCTTTTGGACCGTGAACGGCCCGTTTTCTCTTTTTCTTTGCCAAGAAAAAGAGAAAATGGGG
>JAAWGR010000072.1 GCA_022795445.1 Oscillibacter sp.
TGATGTGGTGTATAAGGGCTGTATACACCTGTGTGCTGACCGGCGAAAAATTACATTTCGTTTCGGCGAAAATCGACATTTTCACGTTGGCGTTGACATGTCCAAGGAGTGCAAAATCCAGCCCGGCGAAGCCATCGCCTACCTGATTGCTCCGCCCTGCGAGGCCATGAAGGGCCTGGACGCCGCGCTGAAGGCAGCGGACGTGGAGTTGAAGAAATTTTTCGGGCCGCCCAGTGAGACCAACTTTGCTGGTGGCCTGCTCACCGGTGACCAAGCGGCCTGCAAGGCAGCCTGCGACGCATTTGCCAGCCAGGTGTGCCGCATTGCCGACGCCCCGGTAGAAGGATAAGGAGGATACGCTATGACCCTCGATAAGGATTTGCAGTCTATTCAGGCGGTACGGGATATGATGAAAAAAGCCGTCGCCGCCCAGAAGGAATTCCAGAGCTGGGATCAGGGCCGCGTGGACGCCCTGGTAAAGGCCATCGCCGACGCCTGTGAGGCCAACGTGGAGCCTCTGGCGAAGATGGCCCATGAGGAAACGGGCTTCGGTATCTGGCAGGATAAGGTTATCAAGAACCTGCTGGGCAGCAAGCTGACCTATGAATACATCAAGGATATGAAGACCGTGGGCATCATCCGGGAAGACCGGGAGAAGAAGCTGATGGAAATTGCGGTGCCTGTGGGCGTCGTCGCCGCGCTGATCCCCTCGACGAACCCCACCTCCACCACGATGTACAAGACCTTGATTTCCGTCAAGGCGGGAAATGCCATTATCGTCAGTCCCCACCCCAACGCAAAAAAGTGCATCTTGGAGACCGTCCGGATTATCCAGGACGCCGCGAAATTCGCAGGCGCCCCCGACGGCCTGATCCAGTGCATCGAACTCGCCACCATCCAGGCGACCAATACTCTCATGCAGCACCCCGACACCGGCATCATCCTGGCCACCGGCGGCACGCCCATGGTAAAAGCGGCCTATTCCTCCGGCAACCCGGCCCTTGGCGTCGGCCCTGGGAACGGCCCCTCCTTTATCGAGCGCTCCGCCGACATCCCCGCGGCAGTGAAGCATATCCTGGACTCCAAGACCTTCGATAACGGGACAATCTGCGCCAGTGAGCAGTCCATCGTCACTGAGGCGTGCATCGCCGATGCGGTGCGGGCGGAGGTCAAGCGCCAGGGCGGTTACTTCATGACCGCTGAGCAGTCCGAGAAGGTGGAGAAGATGATCATGCGCGCCAATAACACCATGAATCCCGCCATCGTAGGCAAAAGCGTGCAGACGATCGCCAAAATGGCCGGCATCACCGTCCCTGAGGGGGCCCGTGTGCTGGTGTCTGAACAGACGGCAGTCGGCCCGAAGAACCCCTATTCCCGTGAAAAGCTGTGCCCGATTTTAGCGTTTTTTGCGGAGGACACCTGGGAGAAGTGCTGCGAAAAGAGCATCGCCATCCTCCAGAACGAGGGCGCGGGCCACACCATGACCATCCACTCCGCCAACGAGGAGATCATCCGGGAATTTGCGCTGAAGAAGCCGGTGTCCCGCCTCTTGGTGAACACCCCTGGGGCCTTGGGCGGCGTAGGTGCGACAACAAGCCTTGCCCCGGCCCTGACGCTGGGCTGCGGCGCAGTAGGCGGCAGCGCCACCTCGGACAACGTGAACCCCTTGAACCTCATCAACATCCGCCGGGTGGCCTGGGGCGTCCGGGAACTGGAAGACCTGCGGAAGCTCTCCCCCGTCCCCGCGGCAGCGGCACCCTGTCCCGCGGTCCCTGCGGTTTGCGGAGGCAGCTTGAATACCAGCGACGTGGAACGCATCACCCGTGAGATTTTGGCCGCCGTTCTGGCGAAAAAATAAGGAGGAATAACCTATGAGCAGCAATATGCAGGCACTTGGAATGGTGGAGACCCGCGGTCTGGTGGGTTCCATCGAAGCGGCGGACGCCATGGTAAAGGCCGCCAACGTGACGCTGATCGGCAAAGAGCATGTAGGCGGCGGGCTGGTGACCGTGATGGTGCGGGGCGATGTCGGCGCGGTGAAGGCCGCCACCGACGCCGGTGCAGCCGCTGCCTCCCGTGTGGGCGAATTGAAGTCTGTCCATGTCATCCCCCGTCCTCATATGGAAGTGGAGTGTATCCTGCCCAGCGTGGAGCCCAGCGCGGAATAAATCCCCGCAATACAAAACGCAGTACGAAAACGGATAAAAACGGTGTTTAGATTGATTTGGAGGTACGATTATGGCGATGAATATGCAGGCTCTGGGTATGATTGAAACCCGTGGATTGGTAGGCTCCATTGAAGCGGCGGATGCTATGGTGAAGGCCGCCAACGTGACGCTGATCGGCAAGGAGCACGTAGGCGGCGGGCTGGTGACCGTGATGGTACGGGGCGACGTAGGCGCGGTGAAGGCCGCAACGGACGCCGGCGCTGCTGCCGCCTCCCGTGTGGGCGAGTTGGTTTCCGTCCATGTGATCCCCCGGCCCCACACGGAGGTTGAGGGCATCCTCCCCGCCGTCAAGGGCTGAGCGAAGCTGAAGGAGGCGGGCCAGTATGCAAGTGCTGCAAGAAGATACCGTCCGCCAGCTGCACCTGAAGCAGGGCCGGACGGAAATCCACATAGCCCCCAAGACCTATGTGACCCAGCAGGCCCGTGACTACATCAAGGAAAAACGCCTGACGCTGATTGTCGACGAGGAGGGCAAACCGCTGATTAACCGGGAAATCCGTCCTGCTCCGGAAATGGCGGCGGGACAGTTCCGGACGGAGGATGGGCAGATTTTGGATCACAAGCCGGAGCACATGACCCATCTGCACGGGAACGTGCTGGTGGCCAAGACCCATCCCCGCATCCGGCTCCGGGGCCTGCTGGACCAGATGGAGGCGGAAATTGTCTGCCTCCAGGTGCGCACACAGAAGGCGGGAAAGACCGGGCTGACCGGCTGGCTGGCGGATGTCATTGCGTTTTGCCGTATCCTGATGAGCTGCGAGGTATCCGGGAAACCTTTGGAGGATTGGAAGATCCTGGGGCTGACCAGCCGGGAGCTGCGGGAGCAGTCCCAGAAGCCCGGCAAGTATTTTGGCGTTGGACACTTGCTGCCGGATTACCATTTGGACGAGTGGGCGGTGGAGCTCAACCGGCTCCGCGCCCTGTCCCGCCAAGTGGAGCTGGCGGCGGCGGACGCGTTCATCCACCCGGACGGCACGGCGGAGCGGGAAGACCTGCTGCAGGGCTACAACCGTCTGAGCAGCGCATTCTATATTCTGATGCTTCAATTGGCGTCAGCCGAGAAAGAAGGAGGGAGGATATCCCATGAATGAGCAAGAACTCCAGCAGTTGATTTCCAGCGTGGTCAAGCAGATGCTTGTGAAGGAAACACCGACGGATACCGTTCCTGTGGAAGTTTCCGCCCTCCACGTCCACCTGACCCAGGCGGATGTGGAGGCCCTGTTCGGTGCCGGGCATACCCTGACGCACAAGCGGAACCTGTCCCAGCCGGGGCAATTCCTGGCGGAGGAACGGGTCAGCGTGGTTACGGGGAAAAACACATTCCATAATGTAGCTGTCCTGGGCCCCGTCCGCGATCACACGCAGGTGGAGCTTTCCCTGACGGACGCCCGGGCTCTGGGGTTGAAGCCCCCCATTCGCCAGTCCGGCGACACGAAGGGGTGTCCCACTGTATGCCTTCTGGCTGGAAGCCAGATGATCCGGGCCGAGGAGGCCGTAATGATCGCCCAGAACCACATCCACATGACCCCCGCCGACGCCCGCCGCTACGGTGTCTCCGACGGCCAGGTGATCAAGGTGGAGATGGGGACGCAAAGGCCGGTGACATTCGACGACGTAGTTGTTCGGGTGCGGGACGATTTTGCCCTGGCCATGCACATCGACTTGGACGAGGCCAACGCCTGTGCGTTCCAAAATGGCGAGTCCGGGCGCGTGGTTCGATAAAGGAGGGGCCATATGAATGTAACTCCGGAGCTTTTGGAAGAAGTTACGCGTCAGGTTTTGGCAGCGCTCGCGGGCCAAATGCCTGCGGCAGGACCTGCGGGGCTGCTGGTGGGCACGGGTGAATGGATACCCGCCGTCTCCGGCCTCCGCTGGGAGGAAGAAGCCGGGTATCAGGGGGACATTTCGCCCTATACAATGGTGGTTTGCCGTCAGGTCAGCAGCGCACAACTGTGCGACATGGCCCTCGGTCGGGATTCCACCCCGGCAGCCTGCGCTGTCTCCAAGGCCCTGCTGGCAGGGAAGCCGGTGTACATCCTGGAAGAAGGGCTTCCTCACCGGGCCAATCAGGTCACGGCCAACCCCCGGTATTACGCCATGCTGGAGGGCTATGTGACGCAGCTGGCGCAGTTTGGCGTGCGGGTGCTTTCGCGGGCGGAGCTGGAACGGCTTTTAAGCGGCCAGCCCGCACCAGGAAACGCTCCTTCAGCCCCGTTGGTTCTCATGCCTGTTGAGGCGCACGAATCTGCGGCGGAGCCGAAGGAATCTCCGGTTTTCTGCGGCGTCCTGACCGCGGACGAGGCACGCCGTCTGGCAAAAACCTGCGGCGGCACGCTGCGTCTGGGGAGCGGAGCCATTCTCACGCCCCTGGCCAAGGACGTCCTGCGGGAAAAACGCATTGCGCTTTTATTTGAGGAGGAAGTGCTGTGCTGATTTGCGAGGTTATTAGCCATGTATGGGCCACGAAAAAGGAAGCATCCCTGGCTGGCCTCAAGCTGATGGTCGTGCGGGAGCTGACGCCGGACTACCGCCCCACGGAGCGGACGTTTGTCGCCGCCGACGTGGTGGGGGCCGGGATCGGCGAATGGGTGCTCACCGTCAGCGGAAGCACGGCCCGGCGGGCCTTTGGAAAAGAAGAACTGTCAATGGATGCCGCAATTGTCGGGATTATTGACAAAGTGGAAATGTAGGGAAAGATCGATGGAACTGCTGGAACAAATTAAAAATGCCGGTGTGGTCGGCTGCGGCGGCGCCGGTTTTCCCACCCATATAAAGCTCAACTGCAAGGTGGACACCCTGATCATAAACGGTGCGGAGTGCGAGCCGCTGCTGCGTACCGACCGCTGGCTGATGTGCCACCGGGCCGTGGAGATCGTGACTGCCGCTGGGCTCTGCGGGAACGCGGTCGGAGCCAGCCAAGTGTACATTGCCGTGAAGGAACACTATGCCAAGCCGGTTGCGGCCCTTCGCGAGGCCATCCAGGCGCTGAACAGCCCCGTAAAGCTGTTCCTCATCCAGAACTTCTATCCTGCCGGAGACGAGCAGGCCCTGGTACTGGAGGTGACGGGCCGCACGGTGCCCCCGGCGGGCATCCCCCTGGACGCGGGAGCCGTGGTATCCAACGCTGCGACGATGAACGCCGTTTATGACGCCGTACAGGGCGAGGCGTTCACTCAGAAATATCTCACGGTAACCGGAGAGGTGGCGAATCCCGCCATTCTGCGGGTTCCGGTGGGCACGCCCCTGATGAAGTGCGTTGAGGCCGCTGGCGGCACGGCGCTGACGGAGTACCGCATCCTCTGCGGCGGTCCGATGATGGGGAAGCTCTACACCAAGGAGGAGGCCCAGCGGGAAACCGTCACCAAGACGACCTCCGGCATCACGGTGCTTCCAGCGGACATCCCGCTGGTGGAGCAGCGGGAAACGCCCCTGCGGGTAATCCTGCGGCGGGCCAAGACCGCCTGTATCCAGTGCTCCCGCTGCACGGAGCTTTGCCCACGGCATCTTTCCGGGCACCCTTTACAGCCGCATATGATTATGCGGAAGCTGGCCTATGCGGAAGATTTGCCCACGGCGCTTGAGGACAACGCCGTACATCAAGCTCTGATTTGCAGCCAGTGCGGCGTGTGTGAGGTCTACGCCTGCCCGATGGGACTCCAGCCCCGGCAGGTCAACCTCTTTGTTAAAGACGCACTTGCAAAGAAAGGCGTGCGCTACGCCCGGAGCGGCGATACCTGGATGCCTATGGAAATGCGGGAGTGGCGGAAGGCCCCTTCCCGCCGGATGGCCGTACGCCTGGGTGTCGGCAAATACTACGATTACGAAATCTCCGCCCTTCTCACGCCGGAGGTACGCCAAGTCCGCCTGGCACTGAAGCAGGGTGCGGGCGCACCGGCGGTGCCGGTGGTGCAGGTAGGGGATTCCGTCACCGTGGGCCAGCGGATCGCAAGCTGCCCGGAGGGCGCAATGGGCTCCAACCTCTGCGCCAGCATCAGCGGCGTTGTCACGGCGGTGAACGGCGCCATTTCCATTGAGAGGAGGACAGTCTGATGGAGACGATCGGTTTTTTGGAATTGAACAGCATTGCCAGAGGCGTTGCTGCGGCGGATGCCATGCTCAAGGCAGCGGAGGTGCGGCTCATTGCCGCCCGGCCCAGCTGTCCCGGGAAATACCATATTTTGATCACCGGTGAAGTGGCCGCGGTACAGTCCTCCGTGGACGCCGGAGTGGAGACCGCTGCCGGGAACGTGGTTGATCAGGTGGTCATCCCTCGGATACATCCCCAGGTGATTGAGGCCATCGGTATGGCGACCGTGCCAGAGCGGCCTAATGCGGTGGGCATTCTGGAGTATTTCAGTGTCACCGCATCCATCTACGGGGCGGACGCGGCAGTCAAAGCGGCGGATGTGACGCTGCTGGAGGTGCGGCTCGGGACAGGCATCGGCGGCAAATCCTTTGTCATCCTGACCGGCGACGTGTCTGCCGTGAAGGAGGGCGTGGAAGCCGGTGCGGCGGAGGCGAAGGATTCCGGCCTCCTGGTGAGCCAGGTGGTCATTCCCAGCCCCAACCTGGAGCTGTTTGAAAGCCTCTGCTGATTTTGAAAGGAGGGCGCACCATGGCGGAAGAAAAACAGCGGATTATACAGGAATTCGTCCCAGGCAAGCAGGTAACGCTGGCCCATATCATTGCCAACCCGGTAGACGATCTATTTAAAAAGCTGGGGATTATTGGGGAGAACACCGGAGCCATCGGTATCCTGACGATCACCCCCAGCGAGGGCGCGATCATCGCTGGGGACGTGGCCAGTAAGGCGGCGGGGGTCTACCTGGCCTTTGTCGACCGCTTCAGCGGTTCGCTGGTCATTTCCGGCGACGTGGAGAGCGTGGAGGCGTCCTTGAACGCCGTCCTGGACACACTGCATGGTACGCTGAACTTCACTCCGGCTCCCATTACCCGGACATAGGCAGGTGGCGAATATGAAAAAGATCATGCTGGTGGGGCACACCGGTGCGGGCAAGACCACCTTCTGTCAGGCCATCTACGGCGAAGAGCTGCGGTATCAGAAGACCCAGGCGGTGGAACTGTTTTACAACGCCATCGATACCCCGGGCGAATATCTGGAGAACCGGAACCTCTACCGCGCTCTGATCGTGACCGCCGCCGACGCGGACTTGATGGTACTGCTCCAGGACTGCACGGATGAGCAATGCTGGTTTGCCCCTGGGTTCGCCGGGATGTTCGGCAAGCCCGCCATTGGGCTGGTTACGAAGATCGATCTGGCGACGGACGGGCAGGCCCTCCGCGATGCGGATGAAAAGCTGGAATTGGCCGGCTGCCAGCCGATTTTCCATATCAGCAGCAAGGAAAATAAAGGAATCAATGATGTAAAAACCTACATCGGTTTGGCATAGGATGATAATATGACAACGAAATTTTCTGTTCCGACCGTCGTTCATATGGGAAGCGAGGCCCTGAAACAGCTTCAGACATTCCCAATCAAAAAGGCGCTCTTGGTGTGCGACCCTTTTTTGTCCCAAAACGGCGGCGTTCAATTAGTAACCAGCCAGCTGGAAGCCATCCAGGCGGAGTGGGAGGTCTTTGACCAGATCATTCCCGACCCCACCGTGGGGCTGGTCAGCCAGGGCGTGAACCGTATTTTAGAGTATCGGTCGGATACCATGATTGCCCTGGGCGGCGGCTCGGCAATGGACGCCGGTAAGGCCATCAACTACACTTATACCCAGATGGGCGTTGCGAAGAAGCCTCTCTTTATTGCCATCCCCACCACCTCTGGAACCGGCAGTGAAGTGACTTCGTTCTCTGTCCTTTCCGACCCGCAGGCGGGCTCCAAATATCCCGTGATCGACGACCAGATGCTGCCTGAGGCGGCGCTGTTAGACCCGTCCCTGACCCTCAGCATCCCGCCCCATGTGACGGCGGATACCGGTTTGGATGTGCTGACCCATGCTATAGAGGCGTTTGTCTCGCCTGCCGCCAACGATTTCACCGACGCTTTGGCAGAAAAGGCGGCCGGCATTGTATTTGCTTGTCTGCCCCGGGCGGTTCGGAGCGGACAGGACTTCCAGGCTCGTGAGCGGCTGCACAACGCTTCCTGTATGGCGGGGATTGCGTTCAACAACGCCTCTCTGGGCCTCTGCCATGGCATGGCCCATGCCCTTGGCGAAAAACTGCATCTGTCCCATGGTCGGAGCAACGCCTTGTTGCTGCCCCACGTGATTGCGTTCAATGCGGGTCTGGGGGAGCGAGGCGATTTCACGGCCCGGGCACGTTATGCGGTCCTTGCGAAACTGGCAGGCGGCTGCTGTTACACAGATACGACAGCGGTGCAGGGTCTGGTGCATAAGATTGAGAACCTGATGACGGAAACCGGGCTGCCCCACAAGCTGTCTGCGGAGCAAAGCGCCCACGTCAGCGAACATTTGGACAGCCTGGCACAGGCTGCCTTGGCAGACCGCTGCACAGAAGGCAACCCACGAACCGTTCAGCTGGAGCAGATCAAGGAGCTTTATAAAAAACTGTTGTGAGGATCGATTTTTCGTTCCTTTGAGAAGTAATAATGATATACTTCTGACTTCGCCTCATTTCTTATAATAACTATAGCAGAATTTATACTTGATAATTTACAGAATGGAAAGAAGAAAATCTGTGAACAACCCTGCCCAATTGGGACAAAGTAAGTTGACAGACCGCCAGAGTGGTGGCCTGTCAACTTTTTTCCCTAATTCAGCCTTATAGCAAATTAACTGATATATCTCTTGATAAATCCAATTATTGTAATATGATGCAATGATTTAACTCGCGTTAAATGGCCGGTATGGGGAACATCAACGTGGAGGTATGAGAGATGTATCACTTTGAATTCGTAAGCAAAGAAACCCGTGCCCCAGTAAAAAGCAGGCTGACCCATAGCTCTATTATGAAAAGAACAGATCTATACCGCGGCAATTACGAGCGGGAAAAGGAAAAGCAATCAGAGAACATAACATTTTCCATATTTTTTGAGAATACTTCCTGAATTTATGCTAAATGACTTATAGAACGGAGAAACGGCACAGCCCACAAGCCATGCCGTACCCCAAAACATTTCTAGTTTTGTCTTATATGAGTGTGCCTCCAACGGGCACTCTTTATTTGTGCCTTATACGATTTCAATATGTACGGACTCGTGATATTCCGGCTCTACCAATCCTGGGATAGATACGGCGTCGGTGAAACGGACGTCAGGGACAAAGGATTTGATCAGTGATACAATATAGGGATGCGGGCGGTCGTCGGGACGGTCTGATGCTTCACAAATCACAGCCGTCGTAGGACGCAGCAGATCCAGAAGCTTGCGCGTCGTAGACGCGAGGGAGGCATGATGAGGGACTTTCAGAATGTCACAAGGGGCGAGGGTGTCGTTGTCCCAGACCGCGGCATACATGTCGCCGCCAAGAACGATTTCCTTGCCATGATAGTACAGCCGCTGGCGGAGGCTGGAAATGTTCATACATTTGCCCCAGCGCATAAGGTCGTAGCGGTTCCGTTCTCCGCGGAAGGCAGCGTCATAAACCATCTTTTGCCGCGGGTATAGGGCAGGTTCGCCGGGGATGATGTCCATGCGCAGATCTGGCGTGAGCTGGAAGGTTTCCGCCGTTTGGCAGGGAAGTTCTACAGCTTCAGCGATGCGGCCTGGGTGTTCGCGGAGCTGTCGGGCATATAGATCGATACAGCGCAGAAGGTTGCGGGCGGCTTTGGGGAGGCCATTGTCTCCATCGGGGTCCAGAGGGCCGTTTTCAGCGGGCGGGAGGTAGCTGGTGAGGAGACGGTCTACCAAGGCGGCGTCAAGGACACGGCCAAGGCTGCCGATGTGATCACGATGGAAGTGGGTGAGGAGGACAAGATCAAGGTGGGTGATATGGTGTTTTTTGAGGAAATCACCAGCGTAGAGGCGTTTCGAGCGTGGGTCTGGGGGTCTGGGATGATCGTCGCGGATAAGGTTGTCGTGGCCGCAGTCCACAAGCATGGCGAAGGTTTGGGTATTGTTGTCCAATTCCCGGATAAGGATGGAATCTCCATTGCCGACGTTGATGAAATCCAAAGTAAGCATATCCGTACCCCCTAATTCAATAAATCCGCTGTTTTTAATACGATAACACAGAAATCCGGACGTTGCAACGAAAAGCGGCAGCGGTTCACTACCAAATTTTTTTACTGAAATTGGGCAGAATGATGAATTATAGAGCACCCGCCTCCAGCGCTCCTGCACCATCGACGGCAGAAAAAGCACCCAACTCTCAACGGCCCTCGCACCAGCGACAGCGGAAGTAGACGCAGGCCAAATCAGTGTGGTTTTCTCGTGTTCTACCGATAGGCACAGAAGGATTCCGCCGGGCCCCACTGCGTCTTTTTCTCTTTTGGACCGTTCAAACCGCCCAGCCATGGGAATGGCTGAAAAAAGCGTCAACAGATGATTTCTGCTTGGCTGCCGGCAGAGCGGGCTTTTTTAACGATGATTTGGCGGTCAATGCGGTCCTTCAATCCGCCCACATGGGAAATAATCCCGACAAGGCGCTTCCCTTCACTGACGCCTTCCAGCACCTGCAAAGCGTGCTGCAATGATTCTTCATCCAGCGAACCAAAGCCCTCATCCACAAACATCGCATCCAGCTCCACCCCGCCAGCCGAGGCCTGTATCTCATCCGACATGCCCAATGCCAGCGCCAGGGACGCCAAGAAGGACTCGCCGCCCGACAGTGTATGCACATCTCGAACCGTACCATTATAATGGTCAACCACATCCAAATCCAGACCAAATTGGCTTCGGTTATTGTCCGCCTCCTTCCGGCGGCTAAGCTCATACTGTCCATCGCTCATTTTCAAAAGACGGCTGTTGGCCTGCTCCAAAACCCGGTCCAGGTATGTCGTCTGAACGAATGTTTCCAGCATCAGCTTCTCCCGGCCATCTCCAACTTTACCGTTGGCTGTTCTTGACAGACTGCTCAGCCAAATATAACGCTTTTCCGCCGTCTCAAGTTCCGCATGGCCATGGCGTAGGATTTCCGCCGTCTCACGGTTGGCTTTTACCCGATCACGGAGGGACTCGCGCTGGTTCTCCAGTTCCTTCTGCGCCTTCCGGCATTTGCCCAGCGCCGCGCTGACCGCTTCCAAATCAACGTCCTCTCCGCCTTCCAGCTGTGCCTGGTACGTTTTGACACGGCTTTCCAGAGCGGCTTTTTCCGTCTCCAAAGTTTCCTTCTCCTGCTTGGCCTTTGTGATTTGACGCTCCCATCCATCCGCTTGCTGCTTTCGGCTGGATAATTCCTCCTCAGCAACGCGGCGGCTGTCGTATGGCAGTTGCTCCCGCAGAACGGCCGTCTGTTGTTTTAAGCCCTCTAAGGCTGCTGTCAAACCTGCAAGCTCGGTTTCCAACTCCTTGACGAAGTGGTCCCGCGCAGCTTCTTCCTGCTCCTTCTGCGGAATGGATTCTAACAGCTGTTTTTCCTCCCGTTCCAGGGCTTCTGTACGCTGGACCTTCGCTGCGGCTTCTTGCAGGTGAACCGCCTGCTCCGCAACCGCACGTGCTGTCTCCGTTTGCCCTGGCAGAGCATTCTCAGCAGTCCCTGGAAGCAGAATGCCTGCCCGCCGAAGCAATTCCTCTTTTAGCTTGGTTCCCTCGCCTTTCAGGCGGCCTGCCTCCTTGCTGGCATCCACCACCGTTTGCTGCGCCGCAGCGGCATCTTGCTTCGCCTGCTTCAGTGCGGCTTCACTGGGGGCGGCCTGCTCAATCTGGGCTGGGAAGGGATGCGTCGTTGCGCCGCATACTGGGCAGGGCATCCCCGGCTGAAGCCCCTGAGCCAAAATCCCCGCCTGTTCGTCCAAAAACGCTTTGTTCATATGGGCCCATGTGTTTTCCCGTTCCGCCGCGGCCTTATAGGCTGCTTCGTATGCCGCCTGTGCCTGCCGCCACTTGCCGCGGAGGGTATCCAGCGCCGTCAAATCCGTTTGCAGACTGCGGAGATCCTCCATCGTCTTCTGCTGCTGCGCCAGGGCATTCCGGGCCTCTGCCGCTGCCGCTCCCGCGCCGGTCAGCGTTTGCCGCCGCTGTTTGTCTGCTTGTAAGGCCGTGCGCCAAGCCGTCAATTCTGTTTGCGCGGCTTTCCAGCGGACATCTTTCTGTGCCAACTCTTTCTGCGTCCGGTCCCGGTTCTGTATCAGCTCATCCAATTTCCCATACTGCGGCAGTTGGCTTTCCAGTACAGCAATCTCCGAGCGTAGCCGGTCGATCTCTGGCTGCCGCGCCTGGGCCTCTGCCAACTTCCGGAGAGCTTCCGCCAGCTTTGGCTGGTGGGCTTCAAGGATCTTCCCCGCTGCCGCCAAGGCGTCTGCCACCTTTTGCCGTTCCGCACCTTTGGCGGTCTGCGCGGTCAGAGCAGCTAATTCTTCTTCCAGCGCGGCTTTCCGCTGTTCCAGGACCGTCTGCTGCTGCTGGTCTCCTGCATCCAATTCTTCCAGCAGAGTCAAGGCGTCGCTGTAAAGCATCTGCCCAGCTCTGGCCCGTTCCGCATCCTCCCAGCGTGGATGTCCTTCTGGACAGAGGATGTTTGCCGCCGCTTGCCGCAGGGAGGCCATTTGCTCCTTACAGATTTTGTCCAATTCCGCAGCGTCCTCTTTCAGCGCGTTTTGCAGTTGCTGATAAAACCCTGTGTCAAAAATCTCGCGGAAAATCTCCCGCCGGTCGTCGGTAGAAGCTTGTAAAAGTTTGCGGAATTCCCCTTGGGCAATCATAGCCAGCTGTGCAAATTGCCTACAGTCTACACCCAGCAGCTCTTCCACCGCAGCCGTGACCTCCGAGGCAGAGTGGTCCGCCGTCCGGCCACTGGGGTAGTAGAGGCATGCCTTAGGGCTTTCTTTGGTAAAGCCCTCTCCCCGGACTTTAGGACGCATGTATTCCGGAGAGCGTTGGATTTTGTAGCCCTGTCCCCGGCACTGGAATTCCAGTTCCACATAGGTCGGTGTCCCGGCTGCGGCATATTTGCTGCGGAACATCCGGGCATCCCGGTCTGCGCCGCTGGCTTCGCCATAGAGGGCGTAAGTAATTGCATCGAAGATGGTTGTCTTGCCCGCGCCGGTATCGCCGCAGATCAGGAACAGCCCGGTGTCTCCCAGTTTTTCCATCTCCAAAGTCACACGGCCCGCGTATGGGCCGAAGGCAGACATGGTTAAGCGTGTCGGCCTCATTCCTTCACCTCCTGAATTTCCTCAATTTTTGCGGTCAGGTAGCGCCGTTGTTCTTCGGTAAGCGGCGCGCCGTTTTGCTGCTCGTAAAATGCGGCGAACAGGTCCAACGGGGACTGCTGCACCATATTAGCAGATCCCATGCAAAAGTCTCCACTCCGGGTGCGCCGATTGTCATAGTCCAGCCCCATCACGTTGGGGTAGATGGTCCGCAGCCGTTCCATAGCGTTCGGAACATCCTCTTCGTCGGTCAGGACAACATGAATATAAGCCTCCTGGTCTTGAGGGAGCCGCGGAGCAGAGAACAGTTCCTGGAAGGTTCCCCGGCGTTCCACCATATCCCGCAGGGGGGTCAGGAGAATGGGCCGGATTGTGCGTTCCCCCTTAGGCCCTAATTCCACCAGTGTAACCGATTTTTTGTGCCGGATTTCCGAGAAGGAATATTTTAACGGCGTACCGCAGTAACGGACACGTCCTCCGTCCAGGTCCTGGGGACCATGCAGGTGTCCCAGGGCTACGTAATCAAAGGGCGCAAATGCAGAGACATCCACCTGGTCGCTGCCGCCTACGGAAATCTCTTCAGAGTCGCAGCGTTCCGCGCCGATAACGAACTGATGTGCCGCCAACACATTCCGGCGGGCAGGATTGATGTCCATATGGGCGATGGCGCAGGCGACGGCCTCCGTGCAGTCCTGGATTTCTTCCTCGGGGAAACAGCGGCGGACATACAGCGGCTTCAGGAAGGGGAGCAAATAAATGTCCACCGGGCCGTAAGCATCCTGTAATGTTACAGGTGTAACGGTTCCGTTGTATACTGGGGCAATGTGGATCTGGCTTTTTTCCAGCAGCTGAGCACCAAAGGCCAGGCGTTCCGGTGAATCGTGGTTCCCACTGGCCAGCAGTACAGGGATTTCCCGCTGGGCCAGGGCCACCAGAAAATGGTCCAGCAGTTCCACGGCTTCCGTAGAAGGAGTAGGACGGTCATATACATCCCCGGCGATCAATACAGCGTCAGGGCGTTCCACGTCGGCAATGCCCAGGATGACTTGTAAAATGTAGGCTTGGTCTTCCAGCAAAGGAAACTCTTTGAACCGCTTGCCCAGGTGAAGATCGGAGAGATGGAGCAATTTCATAGTATACTTCCTTTCGGTTTCTGGTTCTTTACCCAAATATTGTATAACAACTGTTCGCATTATGCAAGCCGTTTCCATATTATAAAGACTATTTGGACGGAGAAGTATACTTCTCC
>JAAWGR010000073.1 GCA_022795445.1 Oscillibacter sp.
GAGGGCTTCCCGCAGCATCCCAGCCGCAGGAGGGGGACCCATAGTGACGACAATCACCTTGCACCCCGTCTCGTCTTTCATTTTGAGGGCGGCTTCCAGAGCGTTCATATCGTCGGGGTTCGTGATGGTCTGCATAGATGCACGGTTCAGGGTGCCGTCCGGGTTCACCGCCACCTTGCCGGAGGTGTCGGGTACCTGCTTAATGCTGACTATGATTTTCATGTTATCCTTTACCTCCTATCTTATTTCAGTCCCATTTGTCCAGAGATGACAATACGCTGGACCTCAGAAGTACCTTCGTAAATTTCAGTAATCTTCGCATCGCGCATCATCCGTTCCACAGGATACTCGCGGGTATAGCCGTATCCGCCGAACAACTGCACAACACGCCGTGTCACATCGCTGGCGTTCTCAGAAGCGAACAGCTTCGCCATGGAGGAATACAGACCTAACTTCGGGTCATGCGCGTCTTTCGCCGCCGCCGCACGGTAAACCAGCATTTGTGCCGCATCTGTTTTTGTCTGCATATCCGCCAGTTGGAATTGTGTGTTCTGGAACTGGCTCAAACGCCTGCCGAACTGCACACGCTCCTGAGTGTACTTCACCGCCTCGTTAATCGCTCCCTCAGCGATGCCAAGCGCAATCGACGCAACGCCTACGCGCCCGCCTTCCAGCGTCTGCATGGCCACTTTGAAGCCCTGGCCTTCTTTGCCCAGCAGATTTTCCTTCGGCACCACGCAGTCTGCAAAAATCAGGTCACAGGTTGCACTGCCCCGGATTCCCATCTTCTTTTCATGCTTCCCGATCGTAAAGCCAGGAAAATCCTTCTCTACGATGAATGCCGAAATCCCCCGGTTGCCTGTCTTGGGATTGGTCATCGCCAACACGATGAATACGCCCGCCTCAGACGCATTGGTTATGAAGCACTTGGAGCCATTTAATATGTAGTGATCCCCTTCCAGTACCGCTGTTGTTTGCTGCCGGGATGCGTCGGACCCGGCTCCAGGCTCGGTCAGGCCGAACGCACCCAGCTTCTTGCCGGAAAGCAGATCGGGCAAATATTTCATCTTCTGCTCCTCTGTGCCCCAGTCATGGATTGGGTTGCAGCACAGGGAGGTATGCGCCGCGACGATGGTCCCCGTTGTCCCACACGCTTTCGACAACTCTTCGATTGCCATCGCATATGCCATGCTGCTGCCGCCCTGCCCGCCGTATTTCTTGGCGTAGGGAATTCCCAAAAAGCCGTATCTTGCCAGCTTCTCTACTGTCTCCTTAGGAAAACGCTCCTCTTCATCGATCTCTTCCGCAAGCGGCTTAACCTCGTTTTCCGCAAACTCCCGATACATTTTCTGCGCCATCTTCAGTTCGTTTGTTAATCCAAATTCCATAAAATTTACCCCTTTTTATTATGTTTGCCTAGCCCCCACCGGGCATCTTATTTCTCATCCTTGACCTCGATACCCGCCAAATGCTTGGCAATATTGATCTTCGAATTCAGGTCATAAGCGCCAAGGATCGCGATATCCTCCATAATTGGAGAACCGCCGCCGTGGACGCCCGCCACTTGGAAGATAACCGAACTGTATTCACCGCACAGCAGGTCGTTCGCCAACAGGAATGCACGGTAGCAGTCCTCTGAGGAAACGCCTTTCCGCCGTGTCACATACTTCTGAACAAATCTCCCAATTTCTGGATTGTTGTATTCTTTTGTCTGCGGAACGGTTGCAGGCAAGCCGCCCGATACATCGCACAAGGAATTAAATTCATGGTAAATGTTATGTCCTGCGTGCCGCCGTCCTACATTTGCAAAAATCACATTTGGCACTTGCGTACCGGAAGTGGCCTTAGTAGACTTTACCGCCGCCGCGATCCCCGCCGCGTAGGTCAATTCTGCCACGCTGATCATTTCCGCCAGCTTTTCCTTCACATGGCCCTGCTTCTTGATGTTCTGATAATCCGCCAGCAACGCGGTAGTACCCATAATCACGTCGCCAATGCCAGGCTTGCAGCCGGTGTAAGAATGGCGGTGGTACAGAGCAAAGCGCAGCGCCAGCTGGCCGGCGAAGTCGACCTCGCCATTCAAAAAGATTCTCTCATTCGGTACAAATACATTATCAAAAACAGTCATGCTCTCCAAATCACCAGCAGACGTGATTGGCGCGTCCAGATTTGGTTCCCGGGTCTGGGAAAACGCCTCACGCGCAATCAAGTAAACACCTTCTGTATCTGCCGGGATAGCAAACGCGATTGCGTAGTCCTTCTCATCCGGCCCCATCACGCGGGTTGGCAGGGCAATTAGTTCATCGGCATAGGGCGCCATCGTATTATGTACTTTGCAGCCGCGTACCACAACACCGTCCGGGCGGCGCTCCACCACATGCAGGTACTGGTCCGGGTCCCACTGTTCCGAAGGACGCGCTGCACGGTCGCCTTTGGTATCCGTCTGGGAACCCGCGCAAACCAGGTCGTTTTCCTGGAAGTATTCCAGGAACTGCAGGAAGCGGTCATAATACGGCGTACCGTACTTCGCGTCCACATCTTTCACCACAGACGAGAGCGCATTCATCATGTCGATGCCCATGCACCGCTGCACACAGCCGCCGCACTGGCCGCAGATCTTCCTCGTCAGTTCCTGCTTTTTCAGCAAATCCTCCTGGGACTGGTGGATATGGGTAAAACGGTTGATGGTTTTCCCAGTAATATGTGAGGTTGCCGTAATCAGGCCGTCATATTCCGGGTTATTTACCACGCTGAAGGTCATCCGTATGGCGGAACTTGCACGGATAACACGGGGATCGTCGCGTCCAATTTTTTCACCGTCCAGGTAAATATTGGGCCGCATTCCCTTCAGCTTTGCTAAATATTCTTCTTGGGTTCTCATCGTTGATTCCTCCTGTAAAACTCTGAAGTCTCCCTCTTGAGGCGATTTGCCAGCCAGGGCTGCCGTTCGTTTTGAATATACATGATTTTTTTGATATTCTCAACAGCCAATTCCATTATACGAAATTAATGATTATAAAATTTCCTCTAAATTATTTATAAGTTTTTCACAAAACGGAACTATGCTTATGCCAATTTTACAAAAATATGCCAAGGTTTCCGGAATATACTTGGCATATAATTCACGATTTTAATGGAAGGCCAGTAAATGCAAAAGATTGGTTATTGATTTTTGTGGAATTTTATAATAGTATCTATGTTAGAATCAGCTAAACAGTTCGAAAAGGAGATGTAAATGGGATGGCTGTATCTATTATATTGGAAAAATGTATTTCCTGCGGAGCCTGCGAAGTCCTTTGCCCGCAAAAAGCCATTACGCTGTACTGGGGCGGCGCCCAGGTTAACCCAAACCTGTGTACTGCGTGCGGGCTTTGCATTTGCAAGTGCTATACCCGTGCAATTCGTACGGTCTAAAGAATTTTCCCACTTGCAAATCGGGTAATTTTATATTACGCTGTGCCTTGGCAGGGATACAGCCGGATTGGAAAGGGGATTAGGCTTATGAACAGCAACTTGTTCACATCAACCTTGCTGAAGTCTCTCCACATTTTGGACTGCTTCACAAATGATCAACAGGAAATCGGAATCAAGGAACTCGCAAAACAGATTGATATGCCCCAAAGCTCTGTTTACCGAATTGTCCAAACTTTGGAGTTTGTGGGGCTGCTTTTTCAAAATAAAGAAAATAAAAAGTACCGCCTGGGGCCAAAATTTATCTTCCTCACCAGCAAACTCGGTTACCTGGACGCCTGCCAGCGCATTGTTGTGAAACATATGGAAGCCCTCGGGCGGGAAACCGGCGAGACCGTGAATCTGGGCATCTTGAATTGTGATGAGATTACTTACATTCATCGGATAGACTGCCAGCATGTCCTGCGGCCCAGCTTTGAACTGAACGCCTCTTACCCCGCCCATAAGACTGGTCTTGGTATGGTGCTGTTAGCCGAGCTGGATGACTCGGAACTGCAATATGTATACCAAAACCATGCCGAAGATCTTGGAACGTCCTATAACGAATTTCTGGCACTCATGCAGAAAATCCGGCAGGATGGCTATGCCTTTGACGACCAGATATTTTGCCCAGGCCTCCGCTGCGTGGCTGCCCCCATCGCAGGCCTGGGCGGCAAAGCGATATTCTCCATCAGCGTATCTGCGCCAATCACACGGATGGATGACAGCACATACCAAGCGACCCAGCGGCTGGTACTCAAGTATGCCCTCGCCGCCTCTGAGGAAATCTTAGGGATGGATTGAATAGCAATTGATGGCGGACATTCTTTTTAGAATGTCCGCCATCAATTGTTGTTTGCGCCGCGTTCCTGCTGGTGGAAGCGACGAAAACCTATCATATTTTCAGCCAGTATCTCGCCCGGCCTGGGAAGGGGCTGGTATTGACGCCAGCTCCTCCCCATTTGCCTTGCCTATCCGTCAGGCGTTTTTCGCTTTATATTCCTCTCTCCAATTCCGCATAGCCTCCAAAACCGGCTGTAAGCTATATCCCAATTCTGTCAAAGTGTACGCTACTCTCGGCGGAACTTCTGGAAAGGCCGTCCGAACCAGCAATCCGCTTTCCTCCATCTGCCGAAGCTGGGAAGTCAGCACTTTTTGGCTGACACTGCCAATGGATCTTTTCAATTCTCCAAACCTTTTGGTCCCCGACAGCAAATCTCGAATAATAAGTACCTTCCACTTGTCACTGATGTACGCCCTTATTTTACTCCATCTTCTAATCCGGGGTCAGGCTGCAAGAAAAAATTTCCCCTCCGGCAAAAAGCCGGAACGCCTTGAAATCACACAACCGTTACTTCCTGGTAACGGTCTAATCGTTACTTTCAGGTGCCTATGCCACAAAATTGTGCGTACTTTTCAAAGCTCTTTACGGGTTGTATGATGCAGGTACAAGGACGGAAAACACCCGTCACATTGAAAAGGAGAACACTACTATGACGAACATCAAGAAAGCCATCGCCCTGATCAACACCTTCGCCACTGGCGATACCGCCGCTGCCCGCAACCTGCTGGCCAAGGGCTGCATCCAGCACAACACCGGCATTGCGGATGGGGTGTCCGGGCTGGGCGCAGCTCTGGCCGCTCTTGCGGAGCAGGGCATCCAGATGATTTACACCACTGTCCATCAGGTGCTGGCCCAGGGCAGCTTTGTTCTGGCGGTGAGTGAAGGAACCTTCGGCGGTGCGCCTACCAGTTACTATGACCTGTGGCGAGTGGAAGACGGCAAGATTGCCGCGCATTGGGATGTGATGGAAACCATCGCCGGCAAGTCCATCTGGGCCAACGAGAACGGCAAGTTTTAGACATCGCAACAAACCACAGTCCAAGGCCGCCCCGCATGGTACGGGGCGGCCTTAAAAAGAACTCAAAAGCCGGGATGACTCTTTATGAACGGTCCGGAGCAAACATCCTGGTGACGCTTACCAGAAAGCCGTTTTTTACTTCCGCAGACGCGCAGCAGGCGGGACAGGAAAAGTCGATGGAATCCGCCAAAGTCAACAGCTCTTCTGCGGAATAGGCCAGGCCGGTGTAGTCGTAAAAGGTAAAATCCTGCGCCGCCAGAAGCGTTGCGCTTCCCAGCATCTGATAACACTTTTCGGCGTTTGCGGCAACTACATAAAACACATCGCCGTCCTGCACCAGCTCGATGCCGCCGTTCACCATTACCCCTCCGTTCTCTCTGTGCTCAATGACATCCACCAGGACGCTTTGCCCATTGACCGACAGCGTGTCGCCCACTTTCATCCGAGAAATATCCGCCGCAGCAAAGCGCTCATAGTCGTACACGATCATGTAAATTTTTAATACGCCGTCCTCTATCACTATATCTTTGTTATCAAAAGACGCAGTGAAAGTGCCGCCATGCATCAGAGAAAGCGGCAGTGGGGAAAGAAGCGACTCAACCTGGTTTGCCTGGGCAGGGTTCTCCCGGCCTATCTCGCTGATCGGCGCAGTATGGCTGAGACGTCCCCGACTCCCGTAGCCGCTCAAGAGGGCCAACAGGAGAATAGCGGTCAGACAGGCTGCCAAAAACCAGGGTATCTGCTGGTTATGATCCGGCCTCATCACCGGCTCCCTTCGGTTACTCATACTTACGGCCCTTCCTGCGCTCTGCCGCGGCCTGGCCAGATCTTATAAAAAGCGGCTGCTGTCCAAGCAGGAACCGGACCTGCAGCAGCGCGGCCACTGCCTGCATATGGGTAACCGGTTTGCCAGTTTCGTTTACTTCCGCTTTCATGGCGCACCTCCTTGCCCCGCCAGCAGCATACACATCGATACCCGGGCGGTAAATTCGCTGCCCTTCCGCTGGAATTGGGCGCTGCCGTTGTACTTTTCTGCAATCTCCGCAATGCTCCGCAGGCCTAAACCTGTTCGGCCCTGGCCCTTTCTGGATTGGAAGGTTTTCCAGTTGGTAAAGCCGTCCGTATCCGCCTCCGCTTCGCAGGTGTTAGACACCCGCAGCAAAAGCATCGCTCCGGAAGGCTGGAGCTCCACAGTCATCCGCTGCTTCTCATGCGGGAGCCGCCGCAGAACCTCCATAGCATTTTCCAGGCAGTTGCCCAGCAATACCGTCATGTCCATATGCTCCATGCCGCTGCTGCCTTGCAGGAAAATCTGGCAATCCATGGGGATGTTTTCCTCACGGGCTTGGGCCTGATAATAGCTCAGCACGCTGTCTACTGCGGGGTCGCCGCTGAACTTGTTATCCTCCATCTGTTCATAGACCTTGCCGTATTGTTTCAGATACGCGGTGATATCTTCCGTTCGCCCTTGGGCATTCAGGGTCCCCAGCAGATTCAAGTGGTGGCGCAGGTCATGGCGCAGCCGCCGCATACCGTCCATACGGCTGACAATCTGCTGGTACTGCATCTGGTAATCCGCCAATTGCCGTTCTGTCTCCGCCCGCCGCCGCACGATGCCGATCTCCTGGAAAAAGATGTAATAAGCGATCATATCCGTCATAATCAGCACTGCAGCAAACAGCGGCACCTCCGGTATCACATCGAAGCGTGGGTTATAGACCGCCACGGTGAATAGGAGGGCTACCATAAACAGGTACGCCAGGCCGCGTTTGGCCTCGCTGTCATCCAAAGCAGGCAGGTTCCGGTGCAGGATATCGCGGCAGAAGTACCATACCAGCGGCCATGTGATGACGTTCGCCGCCAGAAGGCACAAATCGCAGGTCATGCTTCCAGCCTCGGCGTTCACCTCCGCCGCGTAACGCCCGCCTAGGATCAGCGCGGCAAACAGATCGCTGGTGGCCTGCAGCGCCAAGTCATAGTGGATGAGGATAAGCCCCACCAGCAGCTTTCGCAACGCACCAGTACGAACCAAGCAGGCCCAGCCGTAAAAAAACACGGCCATTACCGCCACCAGAGCGGCGTCCCGGGCATAGATGTTCCGCTGACCATCCTGGCTGGTCAGCGGGCTCAGCGCCGCCATAGCCACACTGCCCAGAACCATGTAAGAGACGGCGGCCAGACAGCTCCGCCGCCGCTCCCAGCGCAGCTCTGCATCCTGGAAGGGCGTGAAAACCAGCAGCGCCAGCGGGACGGTCTGGAGAAGACGCATCAGGAGAAACAGCGGATGGATCATGGCGCACCCTCCTTTGCCCGGCTCATTTTGCGGAATAAAAAGTCATTGTAACGCTTCTGGACTTCCTGGCGCTCCCGGCGGCTGACAGGGAGAAGCGTTCCATCCTTCATGTGGCAGTTCTCCCGCCCAATATACAGCACCGCGTTCAAATTGACCATACAGCTGCGGGAGAGCCGCAAAAAGTCCGGTTCCCGGTCCAGCTGCTCCGTCACCCGCCGGAAGGGGCAGGACAGCCATTGCCTCCGGCTCTGGTCCTCCAAATACAGGCTGGTCCCGCGGTCACAGCTGACGATACATGCAATCTGGCTGAAGAGGAGGCTGTGTTTCTCCCGTCCACAAGTCAGCACCAGCGCCGGCGGAGAGGTTCGGCGGCCCCGCGCCAGGAAACGGGCCAGCAGCACCTGAACCGCTTCCAGCGTCACAGGCTTGAGGAGATAGTGGATGGCTTCCAGCTCGAAGGCATCCACCGCGTGCTCCCTGCTCGTGGTCAGGAACGCCACCGGCAAGCCCGGGAGACGCTCCCGCAGGCGGCGTGCGGCCTCTATGCCGTTCCAGCCCTTCATATAGACATCCAGGACTGCCAGGGCCGGCTGAGCACCAGCCTCTATAGCCTGGAACAGCGCTTCACCGGAGGGATATACAGCGGTTTCAATCTCTGCGGACAGCTCTTCCGCCACCTGGCAAATCATTTTTTCAATGGTTTCCAACTCCAAATATTCATCATCGCATATCGCGATCAGCATAAAATCCCACCCCAGCTTTTAGGGAGGACTGCACGTGGATTCTCCACGCGTATAGCCGTTTTTTACGGCCATAACCCTCTTTTGCCTTCTCATTTTCTCTTATCATACACATTTTTGTCTGAAAGTACAATGCCGTTCATGCAAAATTTTGACCGTTCATACAGATTACGGGTTCTCCAAAGCAGACAAACCGGTCTGTGGAACACGCGTTTTCGAGGAGAGCTTTTCCTACCCCATCCACCCCCATACCCGCAATCTGCCCTCCGTTGTCCCCCACCCAAACCCGGAGGTGGAAAAGCAGCGCAAGTCTGTTGCATACGGCAAAGACACCAACGGCATTGACTATGAGCAGGGTATGGAGCATCTGGTAAAAGGTGCCCATACGGTGCTGGCAACCCGGGAAGAACTTGGCCCAGTGGCTGAAAACTTAAATCCAGGCCAAACGCCCCTCCCGCAGTGCAGGCCACAGGAGGGGGGCGTTCTTTTACCCATATAAAAGCACGGAAGCATAAAACACGCCGTCCTTATAGCGGAACTTCGGCGCATCCACACGGAGCGCCTTTTCCCTGACGCTAATGCCGCTCCATGCGACAAAGTCCATTTCTGGATGGTAAAGGCTTCCAAGAAAGCGGAGATTCCCCGCAAGATCATGATACCATCCATCATAAACAGGCACAAAACAGGACGACGCCAAAGCGCTGCCCTGCCAACATCAGGGACTGGATTTCGATAAACGAAGCTTGAAACGGAGAATTCGCTGTGATACAATCAGCGTATCACAGCTGCATTTAAAAGTTCAAGGGGCGTGCAACATGGAGAACCATCCAATCATCCTAGCAGAAACGGAACGGTTAATTTTAAGGAGATACAAAAAAGAAGATATACAAGACCTATTTGCGTATTTATCGGATAAAGAAGTTGTGAAATATGAACCATATAAACCACTAACCTTTGATGAAGCAATTGAAAATCTTAAATGGCGCATAGGTACCGCTGAAATGATTGCCGTTGAATTGAAAAGTTCCCACAAAATGATTGGAAACGTATATATGGGCAAACGTGACTTTGAGGCGCTGGAAATCGGATATGTATTTCATCGAAATTATTGGGGACATGGTTATGCTGCTGAAAGCTGCAAAGCTCTCATTCAACTGGCATTTTCAAACGGTATACATCGGATATACGCAGAATGCGACCCCAACAATCAGCGTTCATGGAAATTGCTGGAATTATTAGGATTTCAGCGTGAAGCCCATTTTCGGAAAAATGTGTATTTCTGGAAAGATGAAAATGAAAAAGCAATTTGGAAGGATACCTTTGTGTATGCCAAATTAAATGATAACACGTAAACAGAACGCCATTTGCCAAGCAGGTATTTATCATGGATACCCGCTGAATCAGCGCATTCCGCCGCGCAAGCAAAAAGCAGGGCCGGGAATCCCGGTCCTGCTTTTTATGCTGAATAGAAGGAACCTGCTGCATGCAATCAGCCAAACACCTTTTTGCCGCCCAGATAGGTAGCGCAGATGGCGATATCTTTCAGCTGCTCCGGCGCCGTCTCGAAGGGATTCTTCTCCAGTACGACAAAGTCTGCCAGCATACCTGGCTGGATACGGCCCTTGCGTGCCTCCTCGAAGCTGGATTCCGCACTGCGGATCGTGTAACTGTCCAAAGCCTCCTGGACGGTAAAGGCTTCTTCCGGCAGGTAGGGAGGGATGTCGCCCCGCAGGGGTGTGCGGGTTACAGCGCATTGGATACAGGCCATCACATCGGGCAGTTCCACAGGGCAGTCCGTTCCATTGCTCACGGAAACGCCGCGCTTCATAAGGCTCTTCCAAACGTAGCTGGTATCCGCCAACTCCTTGCCTACACGGACCTCCACAATGCGACTGTCATAATCCAGGAAAATGGTCTGGGCGTAAATGTGCATATCCAGCTCTACGATTTTTTCCAGCTGGTCCGGGCGCATGATTTGGCAGTGAACAACCCCGTGCCGGTGATCCTTCCGCGGATGTTCCGCCAGGGCCTTTTCGCAGGCGGAAAGCACACTATCCAGGCAGCCGTCGCCAATGGCGTGGATTGCCACCTGCATCCCATGGGCGTTGGCATAGCTCACCATCTCGTCCATGACCTTCTGGCTGAACACCGGGATGCCGCAAGTGGAGGGGTCATCCGCATAGGGACGGGAAAGGTACGCGGTGCGGGGGCCCAAAGCGCCGTCGCCCAGCATTTTCAGCGGTCCGATTTTAAACAGATCGGTACCCACGCCGGTGTTACAGCCCGCTTCAACGAACTCCTTCAGGCTGGGCAGGTCTGTGAAATTGCTCTGTTCATATACCCGGACTGTCAGCTCGCCGGACGCCTCCAGCTCCTGGTAAGCGGCGTTGACCGTCTGCCAGGGAACGCTGCGGAACACACAGTAATCATCCGTCTGGCTGCTGGTGACGCCGTAGGCATTCAAGGCCTTGCAGGCGGCACGGATCATATCCTTCAGCGCCTCTTTGTCCGGGATCGGGATCGCCTTATAGACCATGTCCATACCATTGTCATAGAAACGCCCGTCCGGCGCACCGTTTTCCATACCGATCCGCCCGCCTTCTGGCTGGGGGCTGTCCGCCGTCACGCCAAGCACTTCCAGCGCCTTGCTGTTCACCACCAGGCAGTGACCACAGGCCCGTACGGCGCAGACAGGGATATCCGTGGATACCTTGTCCAGATCCCAGCGGCTGGGCATCTGGTCTGTGTCGGAAAAATAGTCCTGGTTCCAGCCCCGGCCCATCAGCCACGCGCCGCCGCTGCGGGGATGCTCCGCCTCAAAGGCCCGCAGGCACTCCAGCAAATCCGCCAAGCTCTCGGTATGGGCATGGAGCGGCGCAGTCCGAAGAGCGCTTCCGTAGTTCAACAGATGCATATGGCTGTCGTTGAAACCGCTGCACACAAACCGGCCCTCCAAATCTATGACCTGGGAATCCGCTTCCGCCAGCGCCAAGGCGTCCGCGTTGCTGCCGGCGAAGGTAAAAACGCCGTCCTCTGCGGCAAAGGCTTCCGCCAAAGGCAGTGTTCCGGTATAAACCACGCCGTTGTGATAAATGGTTCTCATGCTGAATAGCCCCCGTTCTTTTTATGATAAATCGAAAGTGCGATCTTAATGGATGGACAGCGCTCCGCCGGGATTCCCGGCGGAGCTGTTGGCGTTATTTCTTACGTGCAATTGCATCCTCATAAAACAGCGGTGTATTTTCATCCAGCGTACCCACGCCCAGGTAACGGGCTTTGTAGTCCTTCAGCAGCTTGAAATACTGGTTGGACAAGATGAGGATCACCGCGACGTTCACGAAGGTAGGGATGGCGGAGGTGATATCCACCAGTGTCCAGATGAAGCCCTGGTTGTCGGTCTTAACCAGGTAGATGGTCCACAGCAGACCGGGGAGGACGCGGATGGCATAGAAGACCTTCATCACGATATCCTTCATAAGGCCTTCCTTGGTATACAGATGCTCCAGGACGGCCAGGTAGTAAGCAAACCAGCCGCCGGAGGTTGTGACTGTGAAGATCACCATGATAATTGCCAGCAGGATGCTGCCGGCGGTGCCGAAGGAGCTGGAAAATGCGCTGAGGGCCAAAGTGCCGCCGTCGGTGCCGTTGGTCCACTGGCCGCTGAGCAGTACGGACAGGCCGCTGATGGAGCAGACAATGAACGTATCAAAAACAACTTCAAACGTACCCCAGAGGCCCTGCTCGACAGGGTGGCGGGTTCTGGCGGAGCCATGAATCATTGGAGACGTGCCCCAGCCGGCCTCATTGGAGTATACCGCACGGGCCATGCCGATCCGGACCATAGAAGCGACTGCGCAGCCGGCAAAGCCGCCGATTGCCGCCGTGCCGGTGAACGCATTGGTAAAGATCGCGGCGATGACGGTGGGAACAGAGGTGATATTGGCAAGGATCATAGCCAGGCCCATCAAGATGTACAAGATGCTCATAAAGGGCACCAGCTTACTGAAAACGCTGGCGATCTTCTTCGTGCCGCCGCCGGTGATAACGAAAGTCAGCGCGCAGATCAGGACGCCAACAATGATGATGCCTTCAATTTTGAAGCCGCCAATGGTAATGCCGTCAAAGTTGAACGCGCCCGCAACTACCTGGGAGGCCGTCAGGGTGGAAGAGGTCACGAAGAAGGTGGAGAAGATACCAGCGCCGAAGATAATGGCCGGTATGAGCCACAGTTTATTCCAATGGCGTTCTTCGCCCAAGCCCCGCTCCATGTAATAAGTGGGACCGCCGTAATAATCGCCTTTTTCGTTTACGCGGCGATAGTAGCAGCCGAGGGTAACCTCCACCTGCTTCAGGATCATGCCCAAGCAAGCGGTCAGCCACATCCAGAACAGCGCGCCCGGGCCGCCTGCCGCCACAGCGGTGGCAACGCCTGCGATGTTGCCGAAACCAACGGTACCGCCGATGGCCGTAGAGATGGCTTCAAAGGAGCTGAGCATACCCTTCCCCTCTTCGGCGGTATCCTGATTCTTTTTGGACATCTGGCCGAGGGTGCGCTTAAAAATCCAGCCGATGTACCGGAACTGGAAAAAGCCGGAACGGATTGTAAAATACAAGCCGGTAGCAATCATAAGTACAATGAGCGGTAATCCCCAAAGGATTCCATCAAGCCAATTCAAAAAACCAATCATTTGTAAAAAACTCCCTTCCTTTCCACAAAGCCTGGCGAACGATGGTTGCCAGCACAGGGCGCTGTTTCTGCAAATGAGAAAAAAAGAACAGCGGCCTTCTTCCCACAGCTACTGTCAGCACGTTTTCCGCATGCATACGTGAAACAATAGCGCCTGCACCCACCAGGGTGAGAGTGCGCGGCCTGTTGGACCGCACCCTAACGCAGCGGCTCCATGGGTCTGCCGCCGGTTTCGGCGAAGCCGCCTTTCCCCGTCCTTCTACAGCCCCATTGCCCCCTGGACGGATACTCATCGGATTCGCGCCTCTACTGTTTGTCCTTACCTTCTACGATTTTTTGTGCCTACTTTTAATCAATTACCTCCTTTGCTGCACATTATAAAGCATAGCGCTTAAATTGTCAACGAAAAAACAGCCACAACTTCCATGATTTTTTTGATAAAAGCGCCAAAAATTTTTCCTGGAAGCGAACATTGGAAGTCTTCTTCACCACCGCAAGGAACTAGGAAAAACCAGCAAAAAACGATTGCGCAAAGAGTTTTTTGCAGATTCGATCACAATCGGCCAGCGCTGCCACATCATGGGGACCAGATGGAGACGCTTCAGAACAGGGTGGAAGATGCTTGCTGGAGCTTGTTACTGCATATTGGCAAACCGTTCGATTGCTTTTGTAAAGCTCGCAATTTCCTCTGCATCCCCCCGCTTGATGGCGTCCCGGATGCAGTGCTGGATATGGCCTTCCAGGACCACTTGTCCTGCCTTGTTCAGCGCCGACTTTGCCGCGCTGATTTGCGACAGAATATCCTCACAGGGGATATCCTCCTCAATCATGCGGTCAATCGCCTTGATTTGCCCCATGATCTTTGCCAAACGCCGGTGCAGATTCTCCGCGTCCATACATTGTTTCATTCCATTACCTCCATACCATTTGGGAAATTTTTTTATTTTACGGCTGCCGTTCCGCTTTGTCAAGTTAGCGGCAGCAGGGCGGAAATGCAAAAGCAGGGCTTACCTGGTTTTCCTGCCAGATAAGCCCTGTCATTTCACCGTTTCACAGCCCCGCCAGGCGAACCTGACGGGTCGATTACGTTTGGGGGAAAGGTCTTACTTGTTGTCCACAGAGAACATATAAGCAATCAGCTCCACCATCTTGTTGGCATAGCCGCACTCGTTGTCATACCAAGAGACAACCTTTGCGAAGTGGTCGGTCAGGGACAGGCCAGCCTTCTTGTCGAAGATGGAGGTGCGGGTATCGCCCAGGAAGTCGCTGGAAACTACGTCCTCGTCGGTATAGCCCAGCACGCCCTTCAGCTCGCCCTCGGAGGCGGCCTTCATAGCGGCGCAGATGTCGTCATAGCTGGCGGCCTTCTCAAGCTTCACGGTCAGGTCCACCACGGAGACGTCCAGGGTGGGGACGCGCATGGAGATACCGGTGAGCTTGCCGTTCAGCTCGGGGATGACCTTGCCGACCGCCTTGGCGGCGCCGGTGGAGGAGGGAATGATGTTGCCGGTCGCAGCACGGCCGCCGCGCCAATCCTTCATGGAAGCGCCGTCCAGCAGCTTCTGGGTGGGGGTGACGGAGTGGACGGTGGTCATGAGGCCCTCAACGATG
>JAAWGR010000074.1 GCA_022795445.1 Oscillibacter sp.
GGTGTAGAGATACCGTTCCATGAGGCCATTATTTTCAATCTGTACAGCGCCAGTGCTGACTGTTTTCTGGAGCAGCACTCGTCCGGTGTATTTTTCATTCGCCCCTGTCAAGCATAGACCCATAGTTTTTTGTAAACATTTTGTGAATAGGCAAGGATTAAATAACTTTGTGAATGATAATGTCGAAACTGCACACCATCAACACGAAACGTAATTCTCGCATCACCGGGGCCATGTAATAATTTGGACGATTCAGCTGTCTACATATTGAAACGAAGAATTTACTTGATTATCTGTTACACCTAATCTTCTCTATAACGCTTTCATCATCTGATGCAGTATCTCCGTTGTTGTCTGTGGGATGGTTCCATCAGCGCAGACAACTTCTACAAATTGATCTTCCAGCCAACGCAAATAAGCGTCTCCTTTTACAATATCTCGCCCCAAGCGGGAGAGGTTTGCTATCAGCAGCACATCAACTTTGCCGGCAACTACCGCATTGGAAACCTCGGACAATCCCCTACGGGAAAAGTCATGCCCGCTGGCCTGTTCGGCGGTAGTACCCGCAATCTCAAACCCCTGCTGCTCAGCATAAGCCTCTAAAGCGGCTTGCTGCGCTGCCAGTGCATAGGCATCAGGGTGTGCAACCCTACAGTAAATCCACGCTCTTTTACATTCCATTTCAATGATCTCCTATGAATTACCGTTACTTTTTTCCACATCCAAATACCCAGCGGATATAAGCGCCTGCAACTCATCCTGGTAGTTCCACTCAATTTCTACTCGATGATCTGGGGAAATACGAACTGCGGTCAGGACATCTGCAACGACTTCATCCGTGAGCTCCTGAACTGCGGCATACTTCTTAAAAGCATCTACAAAGGGATTCTGCCACTGAACCTCACTACTGCTGGATTCTAACTCCGCCTTTAAGTGTGCAATCTTATCGGATAGACTGTCAATGGTTTCTTTGATACTGGCCCTTCGAGAGATATACTCTGCCTTACTGATTTCCCCCAAGGCAAATGATTCATAAATCTGCTCTGTCAGGTGCTTGTGTTGATCGAGTGCGTCCCGGAGACTGCTTATCTGCTTTAATATGGAGTTGATGTCTTTTTTATCCTGATGATGCTGTGCGTCCCAAACTAACGAGGCATCGACCGCAAGAGCCGCCCTCAGATGAATGCCATCCAGAATGATTTCCCAGAGATCATGCTCTGATATCTGCATCTCCGCACAGGGACTCTCATCTGTCCACTTTGAAGTGCGGCAAATAAAGTGAGGACTCTTTGCTTCTACCCGCGACATGGCATAACCGCATATGCCGCATCGTACCTTTTTCTGCAGAGGGTGATGGGCGGGAGGAGCCCCACGCTCCACATACTCCTTCAGAGCAGCCTGCGCTTGGTCAAATTCCTCCTGCGTAACGATGGCCTCATGTGCGTGCTCCGTAATAATCCAGTCTTTTTTGCTGACCTTGATGCTGTGGCTTTGCCCAATGATATCGTAATAGCGTTTTCCAAAAACGACTTTACCCAAATATTGTTCATCTCGAACAATTCGGATGATGGTGGAGTCCGTCCAGAGGTTTTCCGACCGCACATTACTCCAAGTTTTTTGCGTACAACCTGCGGCTATCTTGTAAAGCATAGGTGTCAATACACCATCCCGATTCAGTGCCTTGGCTGTCTGTCTTGTGGAATGTCCGGCTCCTACCATATGGAAGATACGCTGTACGACTTCGGCGGCAGGAGGATCAATGAGCAGATGATTCTTGTTCTGTGGGTCCTTGATATACCCGTATGGGGCGTAGCGGGATAGGAAATCGCCCCTCTGCGCCCGGTGCCTCTGTGCGCTCCGTACTTTCCGTGACAAATCCCGGCTATAGAGGTCGTACAGCAGCGCCCGAAAAGAGGTGTCCAGATTGTCCACGTCCATAGGCCGTATGCTGTCGATGCCGTCATTGACCGAAATAAAGCGCACACCGAGAAACGGGAAAATGCGGGAGATGTAGTTCTCTACGGTCAGGTAGTCCCTCCCCAAACGAGATAAGTCCTTGACGATCACGCATTGGATCTTGCCCTGGCGAACCCGGGCAAGCATTTCCTGAACCGCCGGACGCTCGAAGTTTTTCCCACTCCAACCATCATCGCAAAACTCTACCACCTCCGCTTCCGCAAACTCTGGAATTTTTTGAAGATGCGCATTCAACAGATCGCGCTGATTTGATATGCTGTTGGATTCTGTTTTTTGGGTATCCTTCAAATCCACGTCCTCCGAGGACAGCCGCAAATACTCCGCAATCACATAAGTGCTCACACCGGCACCGCCTCCCCATTCTCAGCTAAAAGGGCAATCAGAGTACGGTACTCATCCCGGAAACGCAGTGTGACGGAAACGTGGCTATCGGCATCAATCTCGATCCGTTCAATCAATGTGTGGGCCATTTCCTCCGTCAACGCTAACTCGTCGGCGTACTTCTCACAGACAATCAGCCAGGGATTTTCCGCAGTTTTCTTCCGCTCGGTTTGCCTCTGCTGTTCGGCGGCGGCTAAACGGACTCTTGCGTTTTCTATATCCCGTTTGTAGCGGTTTCGAAGCTCAGTATACTCTTCCTCCGTCATCAGCCGGTCCACATAATTTTGATAGAGGCTGTCATAGAGCATCCTGGCCCGTTCCAGTGCGTTGCTTGCGTCAGAAATCTCCTGCGTAATCGCGTCTTCAGTATCAACTGCTTTGGAGGAACGGGTATATTTTTCCGAAGCAGCCTTCAAGCTCCCGGCCAGAGCAATTTCTCGCTGCAAGGTATCCCACAGAATCTCCAACAGCGTTGTCTCTCTAAGGTACTTCTTGGGGCATGAGGCCGGGTTTTCCGAATGTGTCATACAAATATAGGAGTAGTACAAATGTTTGCACCGCTCCGATACGTTCTTATATCGGGCCATCGGCCTTTTGCAGTCCGCGCAGAAAACCAGCCCCCGAAGAATGTGGGGAATGCGGCCCAAGTCATCAAAGCGACCAACACGTTCCTGATGGACAGTCCGGCGCTGCTCGGCCATCTCTTGAACGATGCGGAAGGTATCTTCATCAACCAGTGGTTCGTGCGTGTTAGGGACAACGACCCACTCGGATTTTGGGCGTTTACAAAGCTTTCGACCTTCGGGCAGGCTATTGTAGGTACGGCCTTGCACCATATGCCCAAGATAGGTCTCACTTTGAAGGATTATCTTAATGATGGGAACGTGCCAAATGGAATTGGCGTAGCGTTCGGCTTTGACCTCCCCTCTCATGTAATGGTATCGGGATGGGGACGGTATCCCCATTTCGTTCAGCTTGCGGGCGATTTGCAGATAGGCGTCGCCGGATACCCGCCACTGAAAGATCATTCGGACAATGGGGGCGGTCTCCTCGTTAGGTTCCAGCTTGTGATTGTCGGCGGCAGACTTCTGGTATCCGTATGGCGCCCAGGAGCCGATGAACTCCCCTTTGCGCTGTTTCGTTGCCAAGGCAGAACTGGACTTTCTGGAAATATCCCGGCTGTAAGCGCCGTTGATGATATTTTTCAGTGGCACGATATAGCCGTCCGTATTCCGTTCAGCAGTCAGCGTGTCGAAATTATCATTGACCGCGATAAACCGGACGTTCAAAAAGGGAAATATCCGCTCCAAGTAGTTGCCCGTTTCCAAATAGTTCCGCCCAAAACGGGATAAATCCTTGACAACAATGCAGTCAATTTTCCCCTCCCGGATATCGGTCATCAGCCGTTCAAACTCCGGCCGCTCAAAATTCGTCCCGGTTCGTCCGTTGTCACAGTACATCCCACAGCAGGTCATATCCGGCTGGCTCTCAATGTACTTCAGAACAAGGTCTTTCTGTGCATAGATTGTATCCGCACCCGGCTTGCCGCTGTCCTCTACCGAAAGACGGACATAGCCGCCAGCCCGGTAAACCTGGCTCACAGGAGCGGAAATCGTCTCGATTGCAGGCTGCACATAGTTGACCTTGCGTTTCGTCCGTGCCACGTCAGCCCACCTCCTGTTCGGAATGCGCTTGACGTGCCACCAGATCGACCAGCCACTGGTATTCATTTTGCCAGCGGAAAACGATTTCCACCGTATGATCCTTGCATAGCATGATCCGCTCAATCAGCGTCACAATAACAGCCCGATCCAGCTCCGTGATATTCTGGAATTTACGGAACTGCCCCATCCACGCACGGTTCTCGGAAGAGCCAGCCAACTCCTGGCCCATTTCTTCCCGGATGGCATCCGCCTGCTCCTCGGCCTCCTGCCGACGGCGGGAGTATTTCGCTTTCAGATCCTTATAATCCTCGCGGTCGATGATTCCATCGGCCAGATTTTCATAGAGGGACTGCAACAACATCTGCGCCCGCTCAATTTCCTGCCGTTTCCGGTCAAGCCGTTTCTGGAGCCGCTGCATACTGGCCTGCCGGAGCCGTGCCGTGTCGGTCATTTGCAGTAGATCAGATAAATCAACCACATTTTGAATGTGCTGTTTCAAAGAGTCCAGCACAATTTCATTCAGGGTGATGTCACGCAGACGGTGAGCTGAGCAGCGGGTCTTGTCCTGTTTATGGGCAGAACAGACGTAATACACATACTTCTTGTTCCCCGAGGAGACCGTTTTCCTTACCATGGAGGCACCGCACTCCCCGCAGAACAGAAGGCCAGAGAAAAATTCAACGGCTTCGCCGCCCACGCTGGTACGGGTATCCAGAGCCAGCACCCTTTGTATGGTTTCAAAATCGTTTTGCTCAATGATGGCATCGTGGTTGTTTTCCACTACGGCCCACTCAGACTGTGGACGATTGACCTGGCGCTTGACCCGATAAGTCGGGGTCGTTGTGCGCCCCTGCTCCAGCGTCCCAATGTAGATAGGATTTTTTAATATACGCAGAATTGTTTTAGCGCACCAAGCGGACTCCGCTTTTTTACGAAATTTGGTCTGATAGCGAATCCCCTGAGCGGTCTTATAGTCCATTGGCGTAGGGATGCCAGCAGCATTCAGCCGGTCGGCTATGTCCTGCGTACTGACCCCATCCAGTTTCCACCGGAAAATATCCCGCACCACACCAGCGGCTTCATCATCAATCAGCAGCCGGTTGTGGTTCTCCGGATCCTTTCTGTAGCCAAACATGGGAAAAGCCCCAATGAAATCTCCCTTCCGACGCTTAATATCCAAATGGCTGCGTGTTTTGATGGAAATATCCCGGCAATAGGCTTCGTTTACCAGATTTTTGAACGGAACGATCAGCTCGTCCGATTCCGGGTTGCGATGCAGACTGTCGTAGTGGTCGTTGATGGCGATAAAGCGCACACCGAGGACGGGGAAAATCTTTTCAATGTATGTCCCTGCCTCCAGATGGTCACGTCCAAAACGGGATAAGTCTTTGACCACGATGCAGTTGATTTTTCCCGCCTTAATATCGGCCATCATTTCCTGAAACGCAGGCCGCTCGAAATTGGAGCCGGTATAACCGTCATCCACTTTCATATCGCACTCCCGAAGATCCGGGGTACGGCGCAGATAGTCACGAATCAGCTCTTTCTGACCTTTAACGCTGTTGCTCTCCTCTTTATCACCGTCCTCGCGGGAGAGCCGGACATACCCGCAGGTATTCCATACTTTGACTGTGTTTTCGGGCATAAGAAAACCTCCCTGTCTAAAGACCCAGTAGGCCCTTGGACAAGCGGGAGGCACTGATTCAATTCACCTATGTGTGTTTATTATATCAGGCCGTCCCCCGTTTGTCCAGAAAATTTTTCAGCATTTAGACCGTATGTAGCTGAGCAGCCGGTCTTCCAGCGTAACATCGGTTTCCGCAAAGCTGACTTTCACGACATACTTTCCGTGCCGATAGCAGTAGGGGTTCCCAATCTGCCGAAGAAAATCCAGCATCCGTTCATGCTTGGGAAGTTCTGTTTTTATCTGCACATCCCGGATATCACGCAGGGTTTCCGGGTCAACCTTGTGGACATCCACAGTGCGCATAGCTTCGAGTTCCTGCTCCGTGGGTAAAGTATGATCCACTTCATGCACCTCCTCCCATCATCGAATTTTTGTTCCGTTAAAAATTACTGTGTAGATTACCTGCCCGTCCAATTCACTCTTGTCCATCTCCAGCATATGATAGCGCCAGCCGTTTGATTCAAAATCGCTTGTGGAAATATGGGCAGGATCGTCAGTAACGCTAAGCCGATAAATCTTCCAAATTTTCAGTTGGTCAAAATCGCCGGTAGTATAAGACTCCACCTGATCATGGGAGTAATAGAATTGATGTTCATCGTTAGAACCAGACAGCGTAGTTGAAAGGGCAAAGCAGCAAAGAATGAGGATTGCCACACACCCAAATACAGATGCTTTATCCTTCATAGCATCATACATTAAAGCGGTACGTCAACTTCTTACCGCCCCTTGCGCTGTTGTATTTCTCCAGAATGACCTTGGCATAGCGCAGGGATGCGTTTTTGGTGCTGAAGTCCAACTTGCCGCGCCGGATGATTTCATCTGGATCGACAGGGGACAGCCGTTTGATGAAAGCGTTGTCGCCCAGTTCTTCACCGTAAGTATTTAGGAACAAGGCCATGCCGGACAAGACCGGCCCCATAACGGAGCGGGGGTCTCCCTCCCAGGTTTTGCCCAGGAGACGGAACATTCGGGAAAAAGCCGCGCTGCCAAGGGAACGATAGGCGTTGATAACAGCTCTGGTTGCGATGACCTCATATTCTCCGCCGTGGCGCTGTCCCAGCGCCCAGGTAAAGCCGGCAGTTTCCATAAGCCGCCGTATCTCGGTCGTTTCCGCATCCATGCCGGATTCCGCCAGGGCATTGGTGGATTGGGACAGGCTCAGCCGCTTTTTTGCTTTGTCCAGCTTATAGCACAGCTCTGCCTCCTGCTCATAGGTCATACCGCTATACACCTTGCAGCGGATCATGACCTCCCGGCCACCGTGGAGCTTTCGCATCGCGGAAATTCTGTGCTGCCCATCAATCACGTTGTAGCGCCCGTCCCGGTAGCTGACAGCCAGAGGCTCAAACAAACGCTCATCCCACTCTCTGACCAAACGGTCCACCTCTTTATCTTCCACAGGCCGCTGATAGGGCAGGCCAGAGGTCAATTTGTCTGTAGAAATGACGCGCTCAACAAAGTATGTAGCGGGAATTTCAATACTGGGCTGCTGATTGGGTTTCCGTGCCTTGGAACTGCTTCTTTTACTCATGCTTGGATCTTCCTTTCTGAACATGGCGGGATAACTCTTTCACAGCAGAGAGGATTTCCTCCATTTGCTGCTGAAAATATTCGGCTTGAATCTGCGTCAGGGCGGGAAAAACCGGCTCATAGTCCTCCATATTGAACCAGCCAATTTCTTGCAGGAATTTGCGTACAAACTCGGTAATTTCAGCAAGAAAACTGTCCGGAGTATTGCTACAATCCTTGTCCGGGTTTTTCAAGTCCGCTACGGACTCGCGAATCGTTGTGTACTTCACACCGCCAAGGGAGTAGGGTGGATCAGACGAAGTTGCTCCCTGCTTGATGGCAGCATCCTTAATTTCTTCTGTCCCGGGCGTTTCTTCTATCTTTGGGGGATGATTGTGTTTTTTCCGCCTGGGCAGCTTGTCAGCCTTTGAGGCTTTACTTTTTTTATCAGGTGCGGGTGTATCCTCTGATTTCGGCTCTTGTTCCGGAACAGATGCAGGAGCAGTCTGTTCTTGCGGCGCTGATACAGGACTGTCCTCTACAATAGAGGCATTTCCCTCAACCTGTTGCAAACTGCCTGTCTGCGCAACTTCGCCTGACAAAAGGTAACCATCTATAGATTTGATTTCCCCGGCGGCCAGCAGACTGGCCACCTCTTTCTGCTGCGCAGGTGCAAGGCGTGAGATTTTTAGGGCGTTTTCCCGCGACACATCAACATGACGGAGAATTTCTTTTGCCTCTGGCGTCAGGTTTTTGGCCGTTTGAATTTGCCGTTCCACCGTTCGCTTTCCTACCCCCAGCTTTTTGGCGGTATCTTGGACAAATGATTTGACATTTTCAGAACGACATTTTGACGCTCTGAAACCATCACTTCTTCTGTCGCCGCCATTTTTGGACTGCGGATGAAGTGTCTCAAATATTTCTTTCCTGCGCAAAAGAAGATCGCCAAAGTTTATGGCAGATAAATCCTGCCGAACAAAGTTCTCGTCGATTTCGGCCAACTCTGCCCGTAAACCTTCCAAACTGCTGACCGTACACTCAATTTCTGTCCAGCCAAGATTTTTCACAGCCTCTAAACGGTGCAGCCCTGCAATCAGGGTGAAGTCATGGTCCACCGTAATAGGGTTCAAAAGCCCTACCTCGACTATGCTTCTTGCAAGTTCTTCTATGTACTCCGGCAACGCCTCCCGGCGGCCAGGGTTTATTTTGATTTTGTCGATTTGGATACGCACAAGCGCACCTCCTCTCTGTAATACAGGGGGTGGATGGTACTACTGAACCTCGCTGATTTCGACTTGCTAGTCTGAACTTATTTCAGCAGTGACCACCCACACCATCCTGCAATCAATGTATGGTTAAAAGGATATGTGCCGTATTCACAGACGACTGGATCGCCCGCTTGCTTCCGGCCCCGGCACAGGAGTATATTGTGAGCCGCCGGCGGCGCCCGGCGCGGAACCGACAGATGGTGACCCGGCAGTTGACGAGGCTGCCCATGCCAATCCCACAGTTCTTTCCCACCTTATCCCATTGATAAGACTTCGCGCACACTCTGCTATGTTCCCGCCATGCCTCGCGCTTTAACAGCTAAGGGTCCCGCTCGTACCTTTGATGCAATCGTTTTAACGGATGGAAACAGGATCGTACCCTGCCCCAGCTCCGCAGGCAGTCTTCGCGTCTGTAGCTGTGCCATAACAGAACGAAACTCACATACTGACGATAAGAGACCGTAGCCCCTGTTTTTCAAGGTGCAAAGAGGTATGTAGGCAATCGTTACCACCTCGCACAGATACATCTGCCAGATGTACCTGTGCCAGCCGGCAGTATTGAGAACGGGGAAAAATATCTGGATATGGAGCATAAGCGGATAATTGAAGTTTTTTTGTCGAAATGAAAAGGCCATCGCCCTTTATCGGGGCAATGGCCTTTTACTGATGATTCTTTTGCTGCGTATTGTATTGGTTGACAACATAGCGGCAGCATCCTTCCTACAAAGTACTGAATCCGTCCGCTGATGCTGTTCTACAACATTATTTCCGTTCTGTTGTAACCCAGGCAAGGAGGATGCTACATATTTCAAAAGAGAAAAGAAAAAATTGGCGAATTCCATCGAAATAGTATAAACAACATGGCGAGATAAAAAATTTTTAGGTTGTCTCGCTGAATTTGTTATACCCTATTCCACAATTCGCCACAATTCGCAGAAAACCGTGCTATAATAGAGGAAAAATTATCCGCCACAATGATGCTTTAAACAACAGAACGGAAATTATGTGATAGTTAGCCCCAATCGCTCAATTTGGCGGGCATGAACCACCCCGCTCTCCATTGTATAGATACGGGTAGTGTTAATATTGGAGTGTCCCAAAATATCAGCCAAGCGGGACAGATCCTTCTCGATGCTATAATACGTCCTTGCGAATAAATGTCGGAGGTTGTGCGGAAAGACTTTAGAGGAGTCAACACCGGCACTTTCACACAAGGCTTTCATATCACGCCAGATGTTGGAGCGATCCAAGGGTTTGCCTGTCCGGGTAGTAAACACCGCTCCCTCCTTGATACCATTCTCTTTCATATACTTAGTAAGGATCCGTCTCAGCTTATCAGGTAAAAAAATCGTGCGGCGCTTGCCCTTGTTGGCAATCTCGGTGCGGCCTGTCCGGACGGCCTCAACCGTGATGAATTGCAGTTCGGACACTCGGATGCCGGTTGCGCATATTGTCTGAACTACAAGAGAGAGACGCCGGTTCCCCGCATTCTCAGCTGCGAGAACCAGTCGTTTATATTCGTTGTAAGACAATTCCCGGCTCTCATCCCTGAACAATGACTTCTGGATTTTCAGGGGTTTTACAATAAGATCGTTCCAGCCCATGAACTTCAAGAAACTATTGACTGCTGCCAGGATAGTATTGACCGTTGCTGCTGCGTACTTCTCCACCAGTATACTTTTCCATTCGATCAGCGCAGCTTTTGTCAATTCTACGCCATCAAAGTGCTCTGTCGCCATGTTGAGGTCGTGGATATATTTTTGAGCCGTTGCGGCGCTTTTCTCTTCATCCCGCAAGGCAACAGCGTAAGCATTGATTGTTTCCAATGTTAAAACACGGTTTTCATGTGCCTGATACATATAAAGAGTCCCCCTTGTAGTCAATATACATATACTGCTTATTATATCGACTGCAAGGGGAGCTATTCAAGATTGCCAAGGTCAACAGTATTCCTCTGTTAAAGACCATACTTTTTCTTCAGATGCTTAAAAAACTCGTTGGCCTCTCTGACCGCCGCATCTGGCAGAGGACGTTCCACAAGGTATTTGGGGAGTGTCAGCCCAGATACATTTTCATGTTTCCGGCGAAAGACGACTTTCTTCTTTTCGAGGTCAAGATGTTGAATGGTGTATCCTTGGGTCTCCCAGCAGTCAGAAATCGGGGAATGTTGAAGAGAGCCATCATCAATCGGTAAAAGGCTGCTGCTGTCAGCTATCGGAGCTTTATCTGTCCAAAACGCTTCATCGTCATTGGCAGACTGAGGTAATTCTTCCCCCAGCATCTTCTCAATCTCACTGAAACGCAGCACGATGATATTTTTTGTGGAAAGTCTGAAGAACTCCCGCAAAGCGTCATACGGTTGGTTCAAAACGGAGATTGGTTTTGCCACCTGTTCAAGCTTTTCGAGAATTGGAACAGGTTCCTCTTCGGCTTCATCCTGAGCAAATCCAGCACAGCCCATATGAACATAGGCATACTTCAACACTCTGCTGGGGGCTTTAGGATTGATTTCAACAAGAGTAACATCCTGGTCAGAGAGCATACGTTGCTCACAGTAGAAACATCGGCCCTCCTGCCGCGTCCAAATCCCCTTCCGTTCTGGTCCGCTCACTTTCTGATTATCGCGGCGCCGTTTTAATTGCTCATAATATTCTATATCCAAATAGGGCTGGTAGCCTGTTTTGATGGCAATATGCTCGGCAATATTCATATCGGAGAGAAACAGAACAGAATGGCTCGGCACCTCCGGAAGGGCAAACACATGACGATGCTGGGAGTCCGTCACCCAATATTTGTTGACCAAATGCCCCATCTGCCGTGCCGGATGGAGCTTTCGTACTTTTTCCAGCAGAAAAGTCTGAACGCTGCTGTCAATCGTGCGGAAAGCCTCTCTCGCATCCGTGACCCTGTGATAGTTTCCCCACCCCGCTAATTTGCGGTTCAGTCCATCTATGAGTTTGGTCTGGGAGCCCTTAAAATTGGCGATGTATCGTTGTAGCCGCGCTTGGAAATTATCAATCGCACGCTCAGATGGCTCGCTCACCAGCAAAGAGCCATGAAACTTACGCTGATACCAGCGGGAGAGAAATTCAAAGCCTTCCTCCATATCAACAATGTAGCTTTTGCTCCAGTTTAACTCAAGACCACGGACAGCAAGGAACTCCTGTATGGCTTCCATGATAACTTCGGCGGACGCCAAATCCCTGGCACCAAATATGAGGTCATCGGCGAACCTCACCATAAAGCCATTCCCATAATCTATACTGCCATCCCCATAGAGTGTATCAAACACAGCAGATTGTAGGCCATCCAGCGTCATGTTTCCTAAAATTGGGGACAGGGATGCTCCCTGAGAAATCCCATATTCCAGAGGTGGAAACAATTCGCTCCCGTATATAGAACCCGCTTCAAGTGTTTCTCCCAATACCTTTTTGTCAATCGGAATATTTTCCATAAGCCAGATATGGGAAATTTTATCATAACATTTTCTCACATCTGCTCGGACAGCATAGCGTGGCGCTCCCTCACCGCTGAAGTTACGCTGTATATAAGAGTGTGCATCAAAAATTGAGCGGCCTCGCCGAAAAGCATAGGACTGCCGATCTGCCAGCGATTCAGATACGGGGTCTATGGAGTAAGCATAGAGAACCTGCATAGCCTTATCGTAACAGACCGGGATGTTGATACCCCTCTCTTTTTCATCAGCCTTGATAATAATTTTGCGATACGGCTTTGCGTGATATCCCTTTGAAGTCAGCGAGAGGGCTGCTTCCATCCTCTCGGCGTCTGTTGTCCACTTTATACCGTCAATTCCCGGCTCCGAGTCCTCTTTGGACACATGGCGTACAGCCAGAACCTTAGCCCACCGAGAGCGAACAAGGATTTTCTGAACCTCCGTTACCTCTGCCATGTTCCTGGCATATGTCAGCTTAGATATGCTCTGCTGGAGTTTAAGCAGCTCTCGCTCCGCACGTTTCCAATCCATCTCCCTCCATTCTCTTGCCAATTCATCCTGCGAGGTGATTCGCTGAGGGGCGCGATTCCGGATTGTCAGTTCAATCGGGCAGTGATCAGAGCCAAGCACATCTGTCAGGTGACGAATATCACATATATCGCTGACCATACTTTTAGATGCCAGAAAATAGTCCAGCCGCCACCCCCGGTTTTCAAGCCGTTTGTTTAATCGGTTTGACCACCATGTATAGGCTCCGGTTCGCTTTGGGTACCATTTGCGGAATACATCAACATATCCGGCCTCTAATAACGCTTCAAAGCCTTCCCGTTCCTCTGAACGAAATCCAGGCGGATTTTCCTCATTCCTCAAATTTTCCGGGTAAATATCAATGTAGTTTCTGGCAACATTCAAGTCGCCGCAGAGAACAACCGGCTTCGCCAGTTGCTGAAGGAACAGGAGCAGCTCCGCATCCCACTCCATTCGATACTCCTGCCGGTTCAGGCTGTGCTGTGAGTTCGGGAAATAGGCGTTGATTAAATAAAAACTAGGATATTCCAGCGTTATCAGCCGCCCCTCATCATCGAATTTCTCATTTCCAAAACCATAGCGCACCGAGCAGGGGGCAACTTTTGACAGAGTGAGCGTACCAGAGTAACCTGAACGCTTGGCCGGATTCCAAAAAGAGTGATAACCAGAAAGCTCGAAGTCGGCCATCCCCTTCGTTTCCTGAAGGCAGTACACATCGGCATCCGCCTTTTCAAAGAATCGAGAGGCATTGTTTCTAATGCAGGCTCGCAATCCGTTGACATTCCAGGAAATAATCTTCATCCTGATACCTCCGCAAAACGATTGTTGCCATGCTGGTCACAGCATCCACCTGAATTATACCACACATAGGTATCGTTTCAAAATAAGCCGATTTATATGGCAAAATACTTTTGTAAAAGATCTTTCCATAGAGTTTACATCTGGTGTACCGGATCAATCCGCAAGGTTGATAATTTTAAGGCCCTTTCTTTTAGCATAATCCACGGTATAGGCTGTACCACCCTGCGACTTTGCCAGATAGCAGATGCACGTTCCGCTGTAATCGACTAAATGACGGTTTCGTTTGAACATACAGTCCCGGGTATAGTCCTGAGATGTATAGACCACTTTGTTCGCCTGTGCCTTGATAGACTCATAAATTTCCTGATCCTTTTTACTCCACCGCTGCGCCTGTGAAAGGCAGGGAAGAACAAGAATCAATTTGATTTTGGGAATAGTCTGTTGCAGTTTGAGGACTGCCATTGCCGATATTGTATCAAAACCGAGAGCCCCACCCGCACCATAGTAGACGATCCCCTGCTCGGCCAACATCTGGATAGTGGCCGTCACTTTTTTTGTCAGGATGTGGATCTGATCCTGTGAAATATTCCTGTGGCCTGTAAAGCAACAGGTCTTATCTTTTATTGTCATAGCAGCCTCCATTGTTCTGTTGTGAAAATAATCATGCCTATTATACCACTATGGGGGAATAATAGCTACCATAGGGGATTATAAATTTCTCAAATATGGTATATTCTGCCCTCATAGGGTAAGACGATTCCGTTATGGAGAACCACAAAATGAAAAACGAAGTCCTTGTTCAGATTGGACGGCGGCTTTTTGAAGCACGCACCGGGAAAGGCTTTACACAAGAGGATTTGTCAGAAATGACGGGGCTTTCCATCAAAATGATTTCTGCCGCAGAAAACGGTCATAAAGCTATGAGACCTGAAAACATCGTGAAGATATGCAACAGTCTCTCCCTTTCTGCTGACTACCTTCTGCGAGGAGAATCTCCAATTCTTGTTGCCATCGGCGAACAAGAAAAGATGAATACCCTAACCACCAAGCAGCGGGAAGCACTCTCAAAAATTGTTGCCGATTTCCTGTCTGCTTTTGATGAAGACAACCCAATATGAACAAAAAAGGTGAAGACCAGGCGCTCGGTCTTCACCTTTTCATATACTTGCCATATAACTGCCCATTCAATCGAAAAAGAATTCATCGCAGCTTTTCTATCCATATTTTCTTACTCATCGT
>JAAWGR010000075.1 GCA_022795445.1 Oscillibacter sp.
CGAGTGGTGGAATTGGCAGACTCGCTAGATTCAGGTTCTAGTGTCCTTTACGGACGTGCGGGTTCAAGTCCCGCCTCGCGCACCAGCTCAGAAATTCCCCTTACCGCTCCGTTTCCGGCTTTGCCGAAAACTGCGCAGGACGGGGAATTTCTTCGCTTTTAGCCGCGACTCGCTCCGCTGGACTTGCGGCTGATCTTGGGGGCCGCCTGGTCGCTGTATCTTTTTCAACACAAGACAAAGCCACGGAAATTTGACGAATTTCCGTGGCTTTGTTTTTACTCATTGTACGTTACCCTTCGCAAAACTAAAACCAAAATTGTGTGTCGACGGTTCTGCTGCTAACTTCCTATGCAGTTTTGGAACCGCTTACCACTGCACGCTCTACCATAATCACAGCAAACCGGCCTCCGCCGCCAAAGACTGTAACCAAACTACTTTTCCTCAGACATGGAACTCCGGTTGACAAGGAAAATCCCTCCGCTGACCAAAATCAGTGCCAAAAGTCCCTGCATTGTAAATGCCTGGTTCTTTTCCTGAAGAAGTATCGCAGATAATACCACGCCAAACACTGGAATTAAAAAGCTGAATACCGCAATACGTCCGACGGGATTATACTTGGTTAACAGGCTCCACAGCGTAGTGGCTGCCGCTGAGAGGCCGCTCAGATAGAGCAGAATCAACACTGATGGCAGGTCAAACCGTGGAAAGGTTCCGCCGGCAAGCAGCCCGCCAATGGTCAATACAGCGCCGCCTATGAGGAATTGGTATCCACAGAGAATTGTAGGATTCTCCCTGGCTGCGTAAGATTTGATCATGGGGGCAGCCAGCCCGTTTGCGGCAGCGGCCAGAAATACAGCGCCCTCTCCCCAAAACGAGAGGGAACCTTCCGCCAGTCCGGCGAGGTTGATCACCGTTACCCCCAACAGCCCCAATCCACATCCCAACATCTTTTGAACGCCTAATTTTTCGCCCTTAAACAGCAAAGCGGCAAACAAAATCGCCCAAAACGCATTGGAGGCTGTGATGATTGAGGATCTCACGCCAGAGGTGTTGGCTACACCTACATAAAAGAAAAAATATTGAATAACCGTCTGAACTACCGCCAGTTTCGCGACGGAGGGCCACATTCCCCGCTGGGGAACCATGTGTTCTTTTCCAAACACCGAACGGAAGAACAACACCAGCCTACCGGCAATCAAAAAGCGAAGTCCCGCATACATGATCTGTGCGGCAGAGTCCTCCGCCGCAATGGAAAGCCGGGCGTAACCAAGTTTTACCGCCGGAAAGGCGCTGCCCCACAGGAGACAGCAAAAAGCCGCGGTCAGGCAGACCACCGCGGGGCGGGTAAAAAAAGATGCTCTGTCAAATTTTTCGTTCATCATACCGTTTTCTTCGGAAATCCCACGGGGAGAGCGAAAACCGCACTCTCCGCGGGATGATCCGTTTTTGTCCTTCAAGATTCCGAAAGATCTTACTCTTTCGCCGCTTCCACAGTTTCGGGGTGGTACTCATACCGAGGCTTGCCGCGGTAGAGAATGCCGCCCACGATCATGGCAATGATGGTGGGAATGAGCCAGGAGAAGCCTTGCTCAAACAGGGGAATAAAAGACATCAGGCTCCGCAGCCAGGTCATGTCGGGGGCAACGCTCAGAATCGCGTCGCCAACGCTGACCACGCCGGCCACCGTGACACCAAACTTATATACGCCGTCGTTCGGAACCCACTTGTCCACAAGACCCAGAATGGTAAAAACGATGCAAATGGGGTACATAATCAGGAAGATCGGGGTCACATAGTTGATGATATTTTGGATGCCAAAGGAGCCGAATACCGCACCCACTACGCAGGCCACAGCCATCCACAGCCGGTAGGAGATTTTGCCCTTGGAAACCTCGTTGATTACCGTGGCACCGGTGGAGCCAATGCCGATGGCAGTAGTCAGGCAGGCAAGTCCCACCGCAATCCCCATGCAGATCTTGCCGACCGTCCCCAGCGTCTGTCCTACCAAACCGGAGAGCAGCGTTGTTTGAGGGGTACTCAAATCGTAGAACGCGCCGCCGGTGGCGCCGATATAAGTCAGGGAAATGTAGATGAGACCCAAAACTACAATGCTGACCAGCCCGACCAGCAGTCCGCTCTTCTTCCGGTCCGCTGGGTCCGCGTGTCCTTTTGCCACAAGACCGCCGATGAAAATATTAGCGCACATCAGGCCTACCGTCAAGTCACCAGTGAGATAGCCGGTGAGCATGGAGGAAGTCACAGGACTGACAGGATTGGTGTCCAGTGGCGCGCCGATGGGGTCGATTACCCCTTTAATCAGAACAATTGCCAGCAAAACCAGCAGCAGCGGCGTCAAATACTTCCCCAGCTTGTCCACCACCTTGCTCTGATCGCAGCCAAAGAAAAATACCAGAGCAAAGAAGATGATCATCGTCAGCCAGCTGGGAGCGCCGGGGAAAATGGACATCACGCCCATCTCATGCGTGGTTGCACCAGAGCGGGGCAATGTGGAACCCATACCGACCAATATACAGCCAATCACATAGAACCAGTCATAAAACTTCGGATGAACATGGCCCATTAGGCACTTGATGTCTGTTCCAACATTGTTGACGCCCCAAAAGGCCAGTACTGGAAGTACCACGCCGGTGAGTACAATGCCCAAAGCGCCAAGATACCACTGTGTTCCTGTCATCAGTCCGATCTGCGGCGGGAAGATCAGGTTTCCTGCGCCAAACATGGTGGAAAACAATGCGAGACCTACGATAATGCTGTCTTTTACAAAACCCCTTTTTTTCATTCCTTTTCCCCTCCCTTTTCTTCTATAAACCTGCTTTGAAAAATCGTTTACCGTTCGTAAACGATCTCCCCTTCCACCATGGTCATCAAAACCTGGGTGTCAAACAACTCCTCCAGGGGCCGCTCATAGATATCACGGTCTAACACCACCAGATCGGCGTATTTTCCCACCGTCAAGGTGCCGTATTTGTCCTCGTCATAAGAGGCATACGCCGCCTCCTTGGTAAACATCTCCACAGCCTCATCCAGGGTGACGCCGTTTTCTGGATACCAGGCAACCTCGTTCGGAGCCCCCTTGCGTGTGACTGCATAATAGAGGTTGGGAAGTACGTCGAACGGTTCCACCGGACAGTCTGACCCGCCGCACATATGAACGCCCAGATCAACGTACCGCCGCCAATTATAGCTCTGCTTTCCCAGCTCCGGACCCACACAGTCGTCCACCACCTTAGAATCTGCACGGATAAAGACGGGCTGTACATAGGCAACCAGATTCATCTCCCGGAACCGGTCCTGCTGAGCCTTGTCCATGATCTGGCAGTGGATGATACCGTTTCTCCGGTCCGGATGGGGGAATTCACGGGAGACCCGCTGAATGGTGTTGAGCATCTGCTCCAGAGAAGCGTCTCCAATGCAGTGGGCCACCAGATGGTAACCATTTTGGTAGGCCAGCTTTGCCATCCCGTACAACTCTTCATTCTCAAATAAAAGCAGTCCCCGGGTACCCGGATCATTTTTGTAGGGCTCCCGCATTGCTGCCGAGTGTGAACCCAGCGAGCCGTCACACAGGAACTTGATAGGGCCAAACTTAAACCGTCCAATGACGTCGTTGGCACGGTATCCTAAATCCAAGAACTCCTGGACCTGTTCCAGACGACGAAAACGAATCTGCTCATTGACCCGGATCGGCAGCCGGCCCTCCTCCGACAATTCCTTGTATGCCTGGAGTACATCCTTAAAGTCATTGTCGGCAACCAGGTTAAAATCATCGCTGTGGACCTGTACGATTCCCTTAGAGGCAGCTTCACAGCAGGCGGACTCCAGCAGCTCCTTGATCTCCTCCACGGTAAACCTTTCCCAGCAGCTCTGGACACGCATGGCGGAATTCTCCCGGACATAGCCGTTGGGCAAACCGTCCGCCCCGAAATCCATAGTTTCCTTGGTGGTATCTGCCCGCTCGTCCCAGAAGCCGGCCAGCTGGAGGGCCTTTGTGTTCAAGCAGACGATATGTCCGCAAGCCCGCTGGAGAAAGATGGGAACATCCTCCGCAATGGCGTCCAGATCATGCCGGTCTGGAATCTTATTGCTGTCGCTCCAGTTGACCTGGTTGAAATTGCAGCCGATCACCCAGCGGTTGGTCTTTCTGGCCTCTTCCGCGTCCTTCCGGCACAGGCTTGCCACCTCCTGGTATGTTTTGGTATTCACCAGATCGATGCGGCGTTTGAAGGTGGCATGGAACAGGATATGCAGATGCGTATCTGCAAAGCCTGGAAGCATCAGCCGTCCCTGCAAGTCGATTTTCCTGGTCTCCGAATTTGCCAGAGGCAGAATTTCCTCGTCGGTACCCAGCCGCAGGATCACGCCGTCTTTGATGGCCAGGGCGCTGACTTTAGGGTATGCTTTGTCTAGGGTCCGGATTACGCCGTTGTAAAAAATGGTATCCATCTCGTTCCTCCTCTATTGTAGTGGGTGGTCCGGTTGTGCCGGAAGGATATTTTTGACGACCCTGCCGTCTTGGATGACCAGCTTCACATTTTCCGCTTGCCTCAAAACCCGGATATCTTTGTCCGGAGCTCCGGAGACCAGCAGCACATCCGCCAGCTTCCCCGCCTCCAGCGTTCCTAGCTCTTTCTCCATCAGCAGAATCCCAGCGTTGACCTTCGTAGCCATGGTAATGACCTCCATGGGCGTATATCCCGCAACGCAAAGCCGCTCCAGCTCCAGCGTGGCCTGGCTGTATGGACATCCAAATTTCTCATCTCCGAGAAAATCACAGCCAACGCCCACCCGTACATGAGCCTTTCGGGCCAGTTCTAAGGAGCGGTAGTGGGCCTCGTAGGAACGATCTGTCTTTTCCCGCAGATAGGGCAGTATCCCCTGGGTACGCTCAAAATAGGTCTTGGAGGCGTGCATAATGGCCAGCGTGGGAACCAGCCAGCAGTCCTGCTTCACCATCAGCTCCACACATTCATCATCCAGATAAAAGCCGTGTTCAATGCTTTTTACACCGTTTTTAAGGGCCATCTTGATCCCCCGGTTGGCCTGGGCATGGGTGGAGACATAGGTACCCATATTCTCCGCCTCCTCCACTGCCGCCCGGATCTCCTCCTGGCTGAAATGGCTGTGGGGCGAAGCCTTGTCTCCCTGGGAGAATACGCCACCAGTGGTCATGATCTTGATAAAATCCGCGCCGTTCCGGGCGTTGATGCGGCAGGCCCGCCGCACCTCGTCCACGCCATTGACCAAAAAAGCGGGACTGTATGCCCGTTCGCTGGCCTCTAGGGACAGCTTCTGGTACACATCGCCGTGGCCGCCGATTTGAGAGAGAATTTTTCCTGCCCCAAAAATACGGGGAACGTCCAGAAGCCCCTCCTCCACTGCCGGACGCATAAGGATCACATCGCTGCCAAGATCCCGGAAAGCGGTATATCCCTGCTCCCGGAGCGCGGCCATGTCTCGCAGTGCCCGTGCCATGCTCAGCTGAGGCGTTATGCTGATCCAATCCACTGACGCGGCGCTGCCCCATCCCATATGGACGTGGGCGTCAATCAGGCCAGGCATGATGGTGCCGTCCTCCACAGTATAAACGGTGGCGGCGCAGTCAGGCAGTTCCTGCTCCTGACAGACCCGGCAGATCCGATTGCCTTCCAAAACCACGGCGCCGTGTTCCATTGGCGGGCCGCCATTTCCATCCAATACCCGTCCCTTTAATACAATCATAGGCACACTCCTCCTTTACATCCTCCTATCAACTCTAAGTTTCCCGCCGATTCTCAGAAATAATGGAGACCATCACGCGGTCCGTCTCTGCCATCCCTGGGTTATTCAGCCGTCCGATATTGGCAAAAGTTTGCTCAATCGTCTGTCCAATGATTCCCTCTCCCGCCGGGACATAGCAGTCCTCCATCGCCAGATAGGCCGCCTGGACCGCCATTGCAGCAGCAGTACTGAGCTTGTAGGCACAGGAATTCTTGGCCCCGTCACAGAACATACCGCCCAGGGTGCCGATCACCGTCTGCATCGCATGGACCGCTTGAAAATAATTACCGCCCAGCAGATAGGTCACTGCTGCTGCCATTCCCGTGGCCGCCGCCACTCCGCAGCCACAGAAAGCCGTCATCCGTTTTATGTAAGACTTGATGTAAATTGTAATCATAGAGCTGATTGCCAGCGCCACCGCTGTCTGCTCTGGAGAGGCCCCCAGCTCCTCAGCAGCGGAGAGGACACCCACAAAATTGGTAATGCCATGGTTTCCGCTGCCTGCAATGGCCATGATCGTCACATCCATACCCCGCATGCGGGCCTCTCCAGCGGCGGCTGTATAAGCCTGTACCGCATTGGTAACGGCCAGCGGTGTGCATCCAGGCCCGGCAGACCGGCTGCGCAGCAGCCGTCCCAGACGCATGTCCGGATTATTCAGCCCCTGAAGCGCAGCCTCTTGATTTCTTTTTGCAGCCTCCAGCAAAAACAGGAATCTGGACGGGTCCGTGGCAAGAATCTGATCATAGAGTTCCTGAACTGGATGGTTCAAAAATGGATATTGTCCTTCCGGCTCTTCTGACTGCTCCCGCTGAAAAACCGCCGCGCCATTTTTGCGAATGGAAATAATATTGGAATAATCTTGGGCAATTTCAGCCTCGGCCCACAAATCTCCGGCATACACAGTGGCTTTCACATACAGAGGGTCCGGTGTCTTCTCATACCAGACTGTCACCGCTCCAGCGGCCACAATCGCCTCCGCCCGGCAAACCATCTCTTCCGACACGCCGGATAGAATGTCCAATCCGCCTTCCGGGCAGTCCAGCAACGCCCCCAGCGCCGCGGCTATTTTTAGTCCAAACCGCCCAGTCCCCGGAATCCCAACGCTGACACCGTTCTTAAAGATATTCGGACTGACCAACACTTCGATCCGCTGCGGCTCGCATCCCAGGGCGTGAGCGGCAGCGGCAGCGGCCAGACATACGCTGCCTGGGTCTGTACATCCGGTGGTACACGCAATCTCCGCGGCAAGAGTCCTTAGTAACTCCTGTTCCTTCATACCATTCTCCTTCGATCGTCTGACCGGTTTATCAGGCGGTCATCTGCTTGTCAACGGCGATGCCGCCGTTGCTATTGTCACTTTTCAACTTCACTGATGATAGTTTACCAGATTTATCAGGCAAATCACATAAAGAAACAAACGGATTTCCAATCTAAATTATATAAGATGACAATTCCTGTCAAAAGAATTCTCAGGAAAAAATATAGAATCTTACTTTTTTACATCATGCTTACTCACGTCCCTCTGTGGGAGAACAGCCAAACTGCGCCTTATATACTCTGCTGAAGTAATTGGGGTCTCCGTACCCCACCGCCTCTGCCACATCAGAAACCGGCCATTTTTCCCGCAGCAGCTGGACAGCGTGCCGCATTCGTACCTGCGTCAGGTAATCCCGAAAACTCTGGCCCATCTGTGCATGAAAAAGCCTTCCCAAATAGGCTGGATTGACAAATTGTTCCCGAGCTACCTCTTGCAGCTTCAAAGGTTCCCTGAAACGTGCCTGGACAATGGCGGCGGTACTCTGCACAAGCGGATGCTTTGGCGACGCCGCAGTAACAAGCAGCTCCTGCACGGCGGTACACTCCGCTTGAAGGAGAAGATACAGTTCCTCCCTTTGGGTCAAATATTGCAATTCCAAATGCGGCATATAGGAAACCGCTGCTTCCGCGCACAGGCGAAACAGGGCGGCACACAGCAGGTCCAGCCAGCGTTCCAACAGCAGAGCATCTCCCTGACAATCCTGGAGAAAAACGGTACAAAGCTGTCGGCAATCCCTCTCCAGCTCCGCTTGTCTGCCTGTGCGGATCTGGTGAAGCAGCCGGCTTTCCAGCCGGACGGGATAGGGCAGCGTAGGTCCATTCCAGGGAGTATAGCGGCAAATCTCCTCTTCCGGACGCAGCAGACGCCCTTTCACCGCCAAATTCGCAGTACGATAGCTCTCAGGAAGATCATGGGGGGCTTTCGCAAAACTGCCCACACCGACGCTGAGCAGCCGGTGATCCTCCGGCAGATGCGTATTCCATATCTCCTTCCAATGCTGTGCCGCGGCTGTCGCCTCGTCTTCCAAGGCCCGGCAATACCCGACCAGCCGCCGCTGAGTAGCTTCCGTCCACCCTACGCCTCTTGTTGCCAGATTACTCTGGGATAAAAACTCTGTCTGGTCGTCCAGCGGACGGTCCAGCACGCCAATTAGAATCACATTGGGAATGCTGCACGCAGGGACAGCCACTCCCTCCGAAAGTCCGCACTCTAAACTTGGCCACAGGCGCCTCTGCTCCACAGCCTGTCCCCCGGGAGACTGAAGCACTTTCCGGATTCGCTGGAGCAGCATGGCGGGCCGCACCGGTTTGAGCAGGTATTCCCGAATGTTCAAAGCCATGGCCTGATTGGCAAATTCAAACTCATGATAGGCAGTAAGGATGATTATTTGGCACTCCAGCTGGTGGTCCCGGACAAATTTTGCCACCTCAAAACCGGAGCGGCCCCGAAGCATAATATCCAGCAGAATCAAATCAGGACACCGCTCCGTGATCCTTTCCATGGCTTCATCGCAATTGGAGGCACAGCGGATGCAATCCGGTTCCGTGACCTCTTCCATCATCCTCGCCAGTTCTCTCCGCTCGGTATACTCATCCTCTACAACTAAAATATCAACCATTGGAAACCACCTCCTGTCCATCTAGCGGACAAAGAAGCTGTATTTTTGCACCGGAGTCCTGAACACGGGAAATTTTTATTTCTGCGCCAGGACCAAAAAACAGCCGCAGCCGGTCGGCCACATTTCCCAGCCCAGACCCGGCACAGGTCCCTTGCTCCAACTGTTTTAGCACAGAGGCAGGAATTCCGGCGCCGGTATCCGCAATCGTGATGACCAGCTGATTCTCTCTACGGGTAGCCGTTATATGAATGTACATGGGCCGGGTATCCTGATCCAGGCCGTGGATAATAGCATTTTCTGCCAGCGGCTGAATGGTCAGCACTGGAATCATGATCTGCTTGCAGTCCGGCTCACACCGGATTTGAAAGGTCACTTCTGGTCCCAGCCGCTGCTGTTGAAGGGTCAAATACTTCTCCACACACACCAGCTCCTCCTCCAATGTACAAAGAGAATTCTTGGGGTGGTAGGCCCTGCGAAGCAGATCGGACAAATCACAAATCAAATCCGCAGTATGCTCCGCGTGCTCCCGATAAGCCGAACGCATCAACAGATTCAGAGTATTGAAGAGAAAATGGGGACTGATCTGCGATTGAAGGAATTTAAATTCCATAGACCGCAGCCGATGTTCCAGCGCCAGTTTCCGTTCCACCTCCAATGTATATTCCTGTCGTGTCCGCAGCTCAGCCTCTGTGCTGGAGATGTACGCGGCAAATAGTTTGAGGAGCTGAATACGGGCATCCAGTTCTTCCTGGGTAAGGACCCGCAGCGTACCTGCCAGATCGCGCAGGCTGCGGTAATCCAATTTCAGCTCAGCACAGTTCTGTTCCAGCATTTCGTAGAACTCCGCTTTGGTATCCTGCGTCAGAAATTGCCCATAGGACAGAATCAGCCCTTGCTTTCCTGTAATCGGCACTGGCACAGAGATCACACTGACCCCCATATGGCAACGCATAACATTCAAGCCCTTGCCAGTGCAGAGGCCAAACGAATGATTGCAGCTTTGGCACCGTTCCCGGCCGGAATCGCTGTTCACCACATGCCGGCAAAAGGCAGTAAACCGGTCCAGATGCAGCGGACTCTGCCATTGTCCCTCTTGATCGATAAATGAGATGGTCTGTCCAGTCATATTCGTAAAGGTATGATCCATCTGCCGCAGCAAACGGCTTAATGCGGAATTTTCTACATCCATAAAGATCCCTCCCCTCTCCGCCTCACAATTTTCCTCATGAAATTTTCTTGATTTGCAAAATTGTTACATTCATTATAGACCTCTTTTTCAACAACACAATCGTTTTCAACACATTCACCAGAAAAATGGAAACACCTATCCGTTATATAGCAAATGTTGATCTATAATTCAACCCAGAAGAGAAAATTTCCTTTTGGAAATACAGGAATAAATCTCCTAAGGCATGCCAAAAAGAATCACCCCACCCAACCTGAACAAATAGTTGTCAGCTGTTCAGACTAGGCAGGGGTATCCTTTCTTTATAACCTATGTGCTTCAATGTTTACAGGATTCTTCAGTTTGGGATGCCAAAAGCGCACTTGCCAAGGGGGGATTTCACCCAAAGATAAACCCCCGATAAACTGCAATTTGTCAATGCCACTCTTTCTTCAAAATAGCATACTGGTATGTGTTCTCATAAAGCGGAGTACCGTCGGGGTGATTCACAAAGGATACAAATTCCAAAAACAGACCCTCCCTGCGCATACCAAGTTTTTCACAAAGTCGCTGACTGGAAAAATTGTAATCCTCCGTATATGCGTAAATACGTCTTGCTCCTTTTTCTCTAAACAGATAATCAAAAAAAGCATGAACTGCTTCATACGCATATCCTTTACCGTGATATGCTTTGTTCAGCATCCAGCAGGGGCTGAACGTATCAGGCGGTGAATCGCCATCCTGTTCTTGTGGTTCGGCATGTTCCGGATATGCGACGATCTCACCAATAAGTTTTCCTATATCTTTTAATACAATAGCAAAATAATATTCTGCTCTCCCCATGCGGTTCTTCATTTCCGTCTTTGCTTCTTCAAGCGAATTCAACTTCATACAGGTAAAGCAATTTACCATAGGCTCCATTAAGTATTCATACACATCTAAGGCATCACTTTCGAGAAACGAACGCAGAATCAGTCTTTCTGTTTCGATAATCATGCCCTCAACACCTTTACAAATCCCGATTTGCCAAACTGATATGTTCAAAGTGTAGCACAAAACCAACCAGTATTCAACCCTCATCATGGGACCCTTTCCTACTTACCATCTTACCTTTTGATTAGATTCAATGCGGTGTCCCAAGCACATCAACGTGGCCTTAATAAAGGAGAAGTCAGGAGCTATTTGAGCTCCTGACTTCTTTCGTTAGTAAATTTTTTATGAAATTCATCCACCCCCCCAGATTTTAGGCAGTGCGCAATTTCAAGAGGGTAGTTGGTATATTTAGTGGGAGAAACCACCCTTTACATAGTAACTCTCAAAAAAATTTTTTACGCTTTCTTTTGCTGCTCCGCCAGTTTCTGGTCGTGCTTCGCTATAATCTCTACCAACTCCGCAAAACAGGTCCGCTGTGGATTCCACCTCAAAACCATTCGGGCCCTTATAGGATCGCCTAACAGGTTGTCCACATCGGTAGACCGAAACCATGCTGGGTTAACGCATACCAACATCCGCCACATACACTCTACATAATCCTTTACATAGCCTAATCCCGCAGAGAATTCAGATTTCCAAGCTCCAAACAGTCTTGCAGCCCGACGGCAAACCGGCCCGCGGCCAGGGTAATCTTCCGCGTGACAAAATTCTCGCCCCGACGCTCAGATTCGTGGCTGAACAGAATGTTGTTTACTGCAAACATGCCATACGCCTCACGGGACTCCCGTGTCATCCAAAAGCCGTACTGTTTCGCAATGGCATAAGGACTGTACGGATGGAACGGTGTGGTTTCCGTCTGCGGAATCTCCTCCGCTTTGCCGTAGCGTTCCGAGGTGGACGCCTGGTAAATGCGCGTTTTCCCTCCCAGTCCCAGAACGCGTACCGTCTCCAAGATGCGCAGCGTACCCAATGCGTCAATATCCCCAGAGTATTCTGGCACGTTGAAAGAGAATTGGACATGGCTCTGTGCCGCAAGATTGTAGATTTCATCCGGCTGCACCTGGGCGATCACCCGTGTCAATGAAAGGGAATCTGCCAGGTCGCCGTTATGTAAAGTAATAGCGTTTTGAGCAATCGAATGGTCAATCCGCGCTGTATTGGAAACAGAAGAACGCCGTGTTATGCCATGAACTTCATAGCCCTTTTCCAGCAAAAGTGCGGCAAGGAACGAACCATCCTGCCCTGTAATGCCAGTAATCAACGCTTCTTTCACCGAAGAACACCCTTTCTAAATGGATTTTATTTGGCAGTGGATTTAACACCGGATGTCCAGAAAGTGCGCCTTGCCATGGATGTGGATTTCTGCGGAATTTGCCGGGGAAAAGATACAATCCCCTTTGAAGAAAAGCAGATCGTTTCCTTTTTCCATCTGCAAAACTCCACAGCTTTGGATGCACAGCAGTACCCGGAAGGACAATTTGTCCACCCGGCAGCGCACCAAAGAGCAGCAGCGTTCCGTATTTACCAGCATTCGGTACACTTCAAAATATTGGAAGCGACCTAGCAATTCAGACGCATAACCCTGCTGGTAGCGCAGCACCCGGGGCATCTGCTGCGGTTCTCTTTGGCGGCGCAGGTCTGCGGTGTTTAGCGCTTTTTCGATGTGAAGCTCCCGCTCGTTGCCATCTTGATCGATACGGCGGTAATCGTAAAGGCGGTACGTCAAATCGGAGTTCTCCTGAATCTCCGCCATTAAAATTCCCGCGCCGATGGCATGAAGCGTCCCTGCTTCTACATAAAATACATCATCTCTCTGAACTAGGATCCTTTGCATATACTTTTCAACAAATGGCTATTCAAACGTTCAATCTATATTTTATGGTTATGAGTTTGGTCTAACACTTTCAGCAACCACGGCAGGAATTATGTATCCGCTTATGCTAAAAATAGGAACAGAGAAAAGTGAAATAATTATGATTTTATCGGCAATTGCAGCGGTAGGGTTACTGATTTTATTATCTGCGATTTTAAAGCCATTGACTGGCGAAATGAACATGAAACATCCACTTGTGGGGATAGTGTCTGCCATAGTTGCAGTAGTAATATTTATTGCTTCATACTTTAAAAGTTAAAGAATTAAGTCAGACAAGATATACTGATAAAGGTCAAAGCGCAGACAGTCCTGCAAACGGGCGGGTCTTTTCATAGAGGAGTGGGTATATGGAAAATCATCAGCTATCATCGGACAATCCGATGATTTTGGAAATCAGAGAATTGCTGGAAAAGTCAAGAAAAAATATTGCGCAGCAGGTCAACACCGAGCTGCTTACAACCTACTGGAACATTGGGCAGATTAGGAGTTTGAGCAGCAAAGCCAGCTCCGCGCAGAGTATGGAAAACAGTCCTTAAAAGAACGTTCCAAAGAACTGACAAGGGAGTTTGGGAAAGGCTTTTCGCGCTCAAATCTTTAAAACATGAGGGCGTTCTATCTGGCGTATGAAAAATGCCAGACACCGTCTGGCAAATTGGTGTGGTCCCATTACTGTGAACTTTTGACAATCTCCGATGAGGGAAAACGCAGCTTTTATGAAAAAGAGGCTGTCAACTCCGGCTGGTCGGTATGGGAACTGAAGCGGCAGATTGAAAAATTCCTGCTGGAACTTGGCCGGGGATTCATGTTTGTAGGAACCCAGCAGCGGATCACTTTAAATAATACCCACTACTATGTGGATATGGTTTTTTCAGCAAAAATCCTGCGGGCCTATGTGCTGATTGAACTGAAAACGAAAAAGCTGACGCCGGAGGCTGCCGGACAGCTGAATATGTACCTCAATTACTATGCGGCGGAAGTCAATGACCATGATGACAACCCGCCCATCGGCATTATCCTCTGTACCGATAAAGACGGTGTGGCAGCGGAGTATGCGCTGGGCGGTCTGTCCAATAATATCTTTGTATCCCGCTATGTCCTCTATATGCCGGATAAAGAGCAGCTGGTGGCGCAGGTAGAGGCAGTCCTGAAAAAATGGCATGATAAAAACGATGGGAACCAGTAATAAAGTCTGCCCCGGCTGCGGCAGAAAAATGAAACAGCAGTTTATCGGCTTGCAGCATTGCAAATGCGGGATAAGCTGGAAAAAGGACATCGGATTTTTTGAGCACACCAGCGATATGGTCTTTGCGTTAGAACGCCGGACCATTGGCAAAAAGGTCAGACAAATTCCGGTCATCCGATATAAAAATGGTGAATAAAAAGAAACAAGCGGTCTGCGTATGCAGGCCGTTTTGTTATGGAGGGAGGATTCCATCATGGCAACCACACGCATCATGCCGCTGCACACCGGCAAAGGCCGCACCGAAAGCCAGGCGGTCAGTGACA
>JAAWGR010000076.1 GCA_022795445.1 Oscillibacter sp.
CCATACCACCCTGTATAACGTATTTACCAATCTGTTAAGGGAAAAAATAAGGGAAAATTTTCACCACGCGGGGGAACTGCACGGGGCCACGGGAAACCGTGGCCCCTCTTTTTGCTTGGAGAAAATCAGGCCTCTTGAAGTGCACTTGACAAAAAGGGCAAACGGAAACGGCCCCGATTTATCGGAGCCGTTCAAGACATTTGGTTCCATGAGCGATTTCCAGAACATCAACCCCAACTGCCGCCGTGCGGTCATGGTCTGCTATACTATCGGCCTGTTAGGTGGATTAGGTGACGGCAGTTTTGCTCCCCAAAACTCCATGAACCGGGCACAGGCCGCCGTGGTCATTGGACGCTTGCAGGACTATGTGCAGGATAGCGGCGTGGTAGAAATTCCTAGCGGGGAGGAGCCAAAAGCACAGCCCCAAGCGGAAGATACGCCCACGGTCACAGATGGACCACTGTTCAAGATGCTGGATGGTGAGAACGCCCAGCAGATGATGAACCGTATCAATGCCTCTACTACCTACCAGGAAGGCTACCTGACCAATGGCAAGCCCATTACGGAGGAGAACATCAAGGAGTTACTGGCGAAGTTTGAGGAGACAATGCCGGAGGGAAGTCCATGGTATGGCGGGACTTCCGATGAAAGCAGGTATTATTACAGCTCTCCAAAATTGGGGATGGGTGGAGGATGCAATTCTTTTGCTTATGCTATTTCTGATGCACTCTTTGATGAACAGGCTCCCATGGTCAAACATCAAAATTTTGACCAGTTGAAAGTGGGGGATGTTGTGTGGGTGAAAAACACTTCCAATGGACGTAGCCATGTGGTTGTTATTACATCGCTTTCAAATCCTACTTGGGGGCCCCATTATTATTTAGCTTGTGATGCGGGTGGAGATATAGGAGTTGGCTGGAATGCACATGGGTTGTTTGTCAGTTTCTCAAAGCCAGAAATAGCTACTAATACTTATGTTTATTCCCGCTATATGGACCCATCTTTGTCGCGTGTCAATATTGACCCATCGTCCTATTATAACGAGACCAATTTCCCGGAGGTTCGTTGCGCAAGTTGCGGCTATTTAATGCAAAAGGCTGGGTCTCCTGATTTTGACCCTAATGGCGGAAACTCCTTCCTCCATTGTAGTTGTGGAAAATATTTTTGCTATCAGTGTAAGAGTGCTGGCGAAGTTCATATGGAAAGTTGTATGGGTTGACCGGAAGCAAAGGGAAACGGCTCCCATAATCTGGGGCCGTTTCCTCCCTGAACCCATTGAAAAGTGCACCTCAAAGGGTCCGGTTTCGTTCCGGCAAAAAGCGGGGCCACGGTTTTCCGTGGCCCCGCGCAGTTCCCCCGCGTGGTGAAAATTTTCCCTTATTTTTTCCCTTAACAGATTATGAAACACGTTATACAGGGTGGTACGGTTTGGTAAAGGCAATCTGGTTCAAACCGTTGCAATCCGGGTGTTTCCGGCAAAATCCCGCATAGCTGGACAAAGTGGCTCTAAAAATTCAAGTCCTCTCTCCGCAACCGCAGAACCCTAGAACCGCAACGGTTCCAGGGTTCTTCTCTTTTATTTTTAGTTCACCAAAACAGAGCGTTTTAACACGTTTCTAACACGCACGAAGGAACCCCATAAATAAAAGATACCTGCAAAAAGTAATTATTCAGCATATAATCATGGTTCATAGGAAAAAGCCGACAGCGTCTTAAAAATCCGGGCGCGATGCGCCCAGATTTTCAAAGAGTTGGGGCAGTTGGCATAGGAAATATAACCGCTATAGCCTCTGCGTTTGATCATCATAATCTGCGCCATTTTATCCAGACGGCAGATGCGGACAGCAGCGGGGAACCTCCCTCTGCTACACTGCCAACGATTACAGCCTTCATTTTGCGCCTTCCACCATTGCGACAATCTCCGCCTTTGACCGAAATCCGACGGCCTGGGCAACAGGCTTACCGTTTTTGAAGAGGACCAGCATCGGAATGCTGGATACCTGAAACCGCATTGCAAGTTCCATCTGCTCATCCACATTGACCTTGCCAACCTTGAGAGTTCCGTCATATTCCTCAGCAATCTCGCGAAGCACCGGGGCGAGCATTTTGCACGGGCCGCACCAGTTTGCGAAAAAGTCCACCAGTACCGGCATATTGGAGCGAAGCACCTCGTTTTCAAAATTGGTTGCAGTAACGTTCTGTACAGTCATGAGAAAATCCCCTTTCTATAGTAAACACACACGGACAAAGCCCGTTCAGCGAGTCTTCGCCCCGCTGGTTGACAATCTGCAAATTGCGGATTGTCAAGTGCTTCTATTCTATCTTCTGTAATTATTCTTTGTTTTTCAGCCTGCATATTCCCTGTGTCATGGTTCCCATCGGACAGAACACGCACCAGGTTCGGGGCTTATAGAATACCATGACAATCAGACCCAGCAGCAGCGAGGTCAGCATCAAGCTGTATAAGCCAAAACTGAATTGTGCGATCCAATCCGCTGTCGTTCCGGCGGTATACGTCCACCCCCACGGCACACGGAACGTCCAAAACAGCTTGATGGCTTCCCGCAGCGACGCCGCGCCTGCACCCACCAGATAAGTCTGGAACACCATATTGCCGAACATGGCCATAAAGAAGAGCAGAAAGCCATAGCGGAACCACTTGGAGGACATCCAGCGGGGCGCTGGTTTGCAGCGGGAGCATTTCAGTTCGCTGCCCAGTTTGCTGAATAGCTGCCCCCGCCCACAGAGATGATTGCAAAAAAATTTATTGCCCCCGAAAACAGCAAGCGCCAGTGGCAGAAAAAAGTCGATCATGCCCAACCATGCGAAAAGGATATTGAAAAAACCAAGGGTAAAGTAAAGGATTGACCAGATCCACAGATAGTCATACCAATGTTTCTTTTTCATGCCTCCGCCCTCGCTTTTACTTCGATACAGTTACCCGGACAGAGTTTCGCACACTTCCCGCAGCCTACGCAGCGTTCCGCTTCCACGGCGGCATAGCAGCCACGATGTACCCTGATTGCGCTCAACGGACAGGTGTTTTCACACACGCCGCAGGCCACACACCGCGCTTTGTCCACAGCGGCCAAACGTTTTGACAGCATATCACGCCTCCCTTAATCCTGCAAGGACTTGTAGTAAAGCATACAGTGGCAAAACCCTTCGTAAGTGGGATCATGGATCTGTTCTTTGAATTCCTGGCACATGCACTTCGTTTTCTCTGTGCGCTCCAGCCGGCAGGGGCAGTAGCCGCCCGTCTGCTTCAATCCCTCGCGGATCGTGTTGACCACTTCTTGGTCGGAATTGAGTGTGATCTTCATAGACCGAACCCCCCTTTCTGTCTGTTAGAATGTCTCTATTATACCGTGCAGCAAACCCGATTTCTGTGACGAGGTCACGTTGAAAAGAAAAGCCGACGCCTTTCAGCGCCGGTTTTTAACAGCGTGTATTCGTATATACAGAGGAATCATCTCCGCTTTTTCAGCGCGTCCACATCCAGCAGGACGACTGCCCCGCGTTTCAATTCCACCAAACAATCCTCAGAAAACTGTTTAAGCATCCGTGCCACGGCCTCCCGCGCCGAGCTAATGTGCCGGGCAATCTGTTCGTGGGTCATAGGAATGGTATTGGATTTGATACGCTCCTGTTCCGCAAGAAGGAAATCCGCCAGACGCCGGTCCAGGCCCTTGAATAAAATTTGCTGCATAGACCACATAACGTCAGAAAAACGCTGTACGGCCAGTTCGTAGAGAAAACAGCGGACATGGATGTTCTGCTCCTTGAGGGCGGCAATTATACCGGCAGGGATGGTAAGGGTCTCCGTGTCCTGCTGGGCGGTCATCTGCGTTTCAAAGGTAATTTGGCTGATGACGCAGGAGGCGGACAGCACACACAGTTCACCGGAGTAAACCCGGAACAAAGTCACCTCCCGGCCCTCGTCAGAGAGAAGATAGGTGCGGATTTCCCCCTTCAGCAGCAATAGCATACCAAGGCACTCATTGCCGCCGCTGTGAACGAATGCGCCCTTTTTGTAGCGGCGGAGGGATGCGCCGTTCCGCACGGCTTCCTTTTCCTGTTTCGTCAGCACTTCCCAGAATGGAAGCTGTGTAAGATACGGTTCCATCAGTGACCGCTCTGATGGCCGCAGCCGTGCTCTCCGCAGGAATCGCCGCCCTTGCTGTGTTCGTTGTCATGATGGTCGCAGCGGGCATGGGGATCATAACTCAGATTACCGGACAACAGGGCGTTTACCGCCGCATCCGCGTCCCCGCTGACGCCGCCATAGAGCTTGATGCCCGCTTCGGCGAGAGCCGTCTGTGCGCCGCCGCCGATGCCGCCGCAGATCAGCGTGTCCACGCCCCGCTGCGACAAAAAGCCCGCCAATGCGCCGTGGCCGCTGCCGTTGGTGTCCGCCACTTCGGTATGGACGATCTTACCATCGGTAATTTCATAGAGCTTAAACTGCCCAGTATGTCCGAAATGCTGAAAAATCTGCCCGTTTTCGTAGGTAACTGCAATTTTCATAGCAAGCGCTCCTTTATTCTCGTTATTTGCCTTTTCTATGTTTGAGGGCACCATCTGCCAGCAGTATCCGCAGCGTCGATGTTCCTGTGTGCTCTCTCGTAGATTTCCTGTACCGTAATCTGTGCCGCGCACTGCTCATGGGTTAGTCCCTCCAAGTCCTATTAGACGGAGAGACTCATTCATCCACCGTCAGCAAAATGGGTCCTGCCTTCCGGCAGATGTTGGGGCATATGGTATCAGCCTTCAGGATCTCACAGATTCTCCAGCAGCGCTGCGGTCTTGGCATAAACTTGTGCCTCTTATTTCCGGCATTTACCGATTATAGCATGCTGATCAAAAGAAATCAATCTTCTTTCGTCTAAGCGGGTGGTCTGCGCCCTCCAGGCAAATCCACTCAATCATGAACATTCAAAACGAATTCTGTATAGAATCACCACATTTACAAGCCTAGCGTACCGTGATAGGGCCTTCTTATAAGTTCCAGTTTGCCGCCCCAGTCTCCGCCAGCCGCCTGAAACTTTCTAAATATCCTAATATGTTTCAGGAATGCGCCGATATAACAGGTAATGAATGCGTCTGGAAATATTCCTCTATCACAAACCAAAGGAGACGATAAAATGGAACGTATCCAAGGCTTACAGCAGACCATCCCGGTGGTCACACCGGCGGCCCGGCGCAAAGCGTCTGCCGCACCATCCAGCCCCATCCAGGATACCTTTACGCGGGCTCTGGCGGCGTCCTGTCCAGCGGAGACAACAAAGCCGCTGACAACCGAACAAATCCAAAACCTGGGCTCGCAGTATGACGTCAAAAACATGACCCGAAACCAGTTCAACGCTCTCTTGAAGGAACTGCGGGACGCTGGGGCCATTACCCAAAAAGCTTTCAGCGACGGCTACAGCGGGCCGTCGCCTGAAGGAAATCCTGTGCCGATGCCCAGCGGCGGCGAGCCCGCCGATTTTCTGCATATTTTGGCCTGCCGGTCCCTGGACTGCTCCGCCAGCCAGACGGACGATCCCCAGCAGAAAGCCCTGGCAGAGTCCTATTCCCAGCTGTACAAAACGATTAACAGCATGAACATTGCATACCGCCGCATGAATCCAAAATCCCCAGAGGAAATTGCCGCCGAAATGGTTGCGCGCAATTCCAGGACCCCCGCAGAACTGGGGATGCCCGACCTTACCGGCATGAACGATACCCAGAAGCTGTTGCTCCTGCAAAAGCTCCACAAAAACACGGATTACAGCGGCATGGAGGATGTTGCCAAATATAAGCTCATCCATGACCGCTTTGAGGCGGCGTTCCCCACCCAGATGGCTTACAGCACCTATGAGCACGGACACCGCGTGTTCACCGACCGGGCCTGGCGGAGTTGGACAGGTCCAGACCCTTTGAAGTACGAGCCTAAGACCATGCGGGATTATATCCGGGACGAGCTGGAAAATCAGATGGACAGCGCAGAACTGATCGCTCTGCCGAAAATGTATCATGCAAAAGCCTATTATGGCAGCGGTGAACAAAGCCGTCAAAGCGATGAAGTGGTTTACGCAATCATCCGCCTGCGGCACAGCGGGGGAACCGCGGCAGACCATGCCGCCATGCTAGAGGAGCTTCAGCTTTGGAAAGGAGATTCTAATTCTGCCGTCGAAGAGCTGTCCTTCATGCGGGAACAGCTGAAAGGGATGGAACCAAGTACACCGCTTTCGTGGCAGGAACTGCGGGAGGCGGTATCCGCCCATTCCGACGATCTTCTCCAAGCAAAGATCGACCAGCTGCTGGACGACTTGGAAAAGTTTCTGCGGTAAACCGGCATAATCAAAAAGCGGGCCCCTATCCTTCAATGGGGCCCGCCTTTTTTGTCAGCTCAGGCAGTCGCAGATGGTACGGTAGGTCATATTCGGCACGTTCTCAAAGGTGTACTTCATGTGTACCCGTTCCGTCACCTTATGCCCATCCTTGCCAAAGCTGCCGATGTTGACGACTGGGACATTGATGCCCATTACCAAATCCACATCGTAAAAATACTTGGTTTTCCAAGACGGCATATTCCTGCCCATGGCCTCAATGGCGGAAACATCATCGCTGATGGCCATAAAGCTGGAATCGGAGATATACGGATAGAACATGCGGACCTTGATCGGGTTCCCGCACTTCGGCTGCACCGCTTCAATGGCCTGCTCCACGGCGGAGAGCAGCTTCTTTTCCTTCTCCGTCCTCCCGGTCATCTCGATCCGGGCGGAGAAGATGGAACCGAAAAAGACTACGACCATCGGCGCTTTATCCTCATCCCAGCGGGCAGCCTCCTCAATCACCCGAATACTGAACAGCCGCAGGTCCATGGTAGGCTCGTCCTCATTGAGCTGCTTTGCGTACTGGAAAATGTGCTCCCGGAATGCTGGACCGCGGCATGCTTCCAGGTAGGCGCAATACTCCTCCCAAGTATATACCCGAGTCTTCCAGGGCAGCGGCTCATAGGCCACATGGCTCTTTTCACAGTAGCGCTGGTAAGATTCGTTGGCATAGCGGATCACGTTGTCAAAGGCTTCCACTGCTTTCTGGCGGCTCAGGGCCATGACGTCGACGGGGGACATACTGTGGGTGAAGAAATTATAATAAGCATAAGCCGCCAGAGCCGTCTGCACCGTGTATCCCTCTTTAAAATCCGCCTGCTTCAGGGATATGGGCGGGACGGTAACTTCCCCTTGGGCTTCGTCACACAAATCCGTGTTCAGCTCGATCAGCCGGGTAAGCTCCGAGAGGATCAAATTCGGGTCAAGGCCGCCGTAGGCCTGCCCGACATGGGTTTCCTTTCCGGTTACATAGAAGGAAGGAAGGAGCTTGCCGATGCTGCCAAAGTAGACATACCGGTTGATGTCCGCCAGGTTGTAGCCGGTGGAGTAGTCTGCGTTAATGCAGGCAATGTATTCAAAGCCTTCCGTTTCCTTCAGGCGCTTGAACTCCTTCAGGCCGGTGAGAATGCCGTGGGAGTTGTCCTCCTCGTCGCACTCGGCGTAAGCGATCAGGTTTCCGTCCAGTTCCTCCGGATGCTCAGCAAAATACTTGATCAGGTACATATGCCCTGCCACGCCGGACTTCATGTCCAATGCGCCCCGTCCAAAGAGATACTCCCCGGAGGCGATGTCGGCCCGGACCTCCTCGCTGGCAGTGAGTTCCAGCAGCTTTTCAGGGAGATTGTCCGGGTCAAAGGCATACTCCCGGTAAATGCCGTAATCATCCACCCCTACGGTATCAATGTGGCCGATGAGGATGACGGTGCGGTTGGATGTTCCCTTTGTGCCTTTGACGTAAGCATAGGCGCTGTGCCGCTCAACAAAATCGTCTTCGGTTTGCAGGATCTTGGTCTGGTTGGGATGGCGCTTGAAGTAGTCCAGGCCCATGTAATATTCATGGATGTGTTTGGCGCAGTTGGTTTCGCCGTGCGGCTCCCGGACGATGCTGGGGATCGAGACCAGCTCCTTGGTCAGCTGCTTGACTTCCTCAAAACAGTCTAGGTACATAAACCGACTCCTCCTTACTCCGGCGGCATTCCCGCCGGTGATCTTATGACCACTATAACGTCCATTCCGCCGTTTGTCAATCCAGGACTCTGCATGAAAGCGCGCAGAAAGCCCTGGACGTACAGGAAACGTTCAGAGCTTTCTTAATATGGGCTGGTATAGCCCCGCCTCCTGGCGGCTCAATTGTAAATCTCTGGGGTGGATACGACCCTTGCGTCCAGTCCCGCCTCCCGCAGGGCGGAGAGCAGGATTTCCTTATGGTCGTGGCCGAACGCTTCCAGAGTAACCTTGAGCTCCACGCCGGATTGGCGGTTGATGTTTACAAATTGGTTATGTTCCAGCTTGATAATATTTCCATTATGCCGGGCCAGGATGTCCGCCACATGGCGCAGTTCGCCAGGGCGGTCCGGCAGCAGGACGAAGAAGGTAAAAATCCTCCCCCGGCTGATTAGGCCATGCTGGACCAGGGAGGACATCGTGATTACATCCATGTTGCCGCCGGAGAGGATACAAACGACATTTTTATCCCGGCAGTCCAAATGCTTCAGCGCGGCGACGGACAGCAGGCCGGAGTTTTCCACCACCATCTTGTGCCGCTCCATCACGTCCAGGAACGCCTCCACCAGCTCGGTGTCCGGGATAGTCAGCAGGCCGTCTGTGTTATCCCGGACGTAGGGGAACACCACATCCCCTGGGCGCTTTACCGCAGTGCCGTCAGCGATGGTATTGGCCGCAGGCAGCGCGACGACGCGGCCCGCTTCCAAACTGGCTTTCATGCAGGCAGCGCCCTCCGGTTCCACGCCGATGACCTTCACATTGGGGTTGAGCAGCTTCGCCAGGGTGGATACGCCGGCACACAGCCCGCCGCCGCCAATCGGCGCAAGGATCAAATCCACATCCGGCAGGTCCTGGAAGATCTCATAGGCAATCGTCCCCTGCCCCACCGCGACATCCAGGTCGTTGAAAGGATGGATGTAGGTCAGTCCCCGTTCCTCCGCCAGCTGGGCCGCCAGCTCCGCCGCATCGTCGAACACCTCGCCGTGGAGGATGACCTCCGCGCCATAATCCTTGGTGTTGTTGACCTTCACCAGCGGAGTGGTTGCGGGCATGACAATGGATGCCGGCACGCCGGCCATCTGGGCCGCATAGGCCACACCCTGGGCATGGTTCCCCGCAGAGGCAGTAATCAGCCCCCGTTCCCGTTGTTCCTTGGTCAGGGTGCTGATCTTATAATAAGCGCCTCGGATTTTATATGCGCCGGTGACCTGCATATTCTCCGGCTTGAGGTAAACTCGGTTCCCGCAGCTTTTAGAGAGGGTGGGCGAATGAATCAAGGTTGTTTCGCTGATCACACCCCGCAAAACGGTACGGGCTTCTTTGAAAGATTCTAGAGAGAGCATAGATAACCCCCCTTATATTTTATCTCCCTTTTCGGAAAACGTTCCCATTAACTACTCCACAAATTAGAATTTAGCGTTTTCCTGTCTGAATAAATTCTATCAGCTTTTCCACATCGTCAAAATCATCATAATCGCCTCGAATTCCTTTACGGTGATATTGGATTCCTCTCTTTTCATTTTCCTCAAGACAGTCAAGAAGTTTCTCTACCCCATATCTTTTTATAAACAATGTAAAACCATATGGCTTGATTTTGTTCAGTAATCCTCTTTTACAATCCATTTCACAGTCATAACAGCCTAAGAGTTCTTTTTCAATGGAGCATTTTCTGTTTTCGCATTGTGTGTAGTCAGGACAGTCATCTGAATAACAGCCATTGCATTTTATATTTTCTGAACATAAGCAGCAAGCAAGTCCACACCTTGCGATTCCTAATCCTCGTTTCATTTTTGGCTTTCCTCGAATCCCGATTTGTTCGTGTCATTATAATCTATGTTTAACGGGCACGCAATTCCGAAAAGGAACTATTTTATTATGCTATGAAATCATACTGACTTTCAAGGAAAAAGTCAATATATTCTTGCAAAAAAGCCCATTATTTTCCCTGCGCAAAAGACGCCGTTCTATGCCCAAGCAGGAAGCGGCTGCGCAAAATTTTCCCATCTACTGGAAATGCAGCCCTTTTATATGAATACATTCTAGCCCACAGCAAACCAGAATTTTATGTCAATTTAACAAAAAACGATATTTTCTAACAAATTCAGGCTAAATTCTCCCATATTCGCTATACTGCGTCGAAAAAGGAGTATAGCTATGGTTCGTATTTTACTGTCAACCCGACTTGGCGAACAGCGGTTGACGCAGGCGGATTTCGCCCGTATGGCAGGCATCCGCCCAAACATAATCCGTGAGCTTTATCACGAAGTCGCAACGTGCGTCAGCCTTGACCACTTGGACCTAATCTGCGAGGCTTTGGACTGTGAGCTGGCCGATTTGATTGTGCTGACGCCTAACCGTGCAGAATGAACTTGCCTCGGAGCCACAGACGTGAAAGCGTCTGGGGGCTCTTTCTTGTCCAGCGGAAGCAAAGAGGAGCATTTGTGTGCTATCGGCCAATAAAACGGTATTCTGCCAATAAAATGGCATTTACTACTGCTCTCAAATTTAGTTTACTTTTGTCGAAAGGAGGCGCGTCCATGAGCATTCAAAAGAATGCGGCGAATACGTTGCGTCTGTATATGACCGAAAACAGCAAAACCATACTGGAACTTGCAGGTGAACTCGAGATTTCACGCTCCTCTTTGCAGAACTACCTCAAGGGCAAGGGAAATCCTTCTAACCGTACAATTGAACAGATCGCAGAAAAAATGGAAATGGATCCGGAAAATTATGCACAGTCCTTACGCACCTTCCTAGCCGCGGACTTCTATACAACACGCAGAAGCTTAGGCCTTACACAGACCCAAATGGCAGAGCAACTGAAAATTGAACCGCGGTCATATAGCAATTTGGAGCATGGGAGGAGCCTTTGCGGCACCCAGGTGTTCTTCCTGTACCTGTTCCGCATGAAGAAAGACCAAAAGCAGTTCCTCTTTCCAGAAGCCAACGCAGATACATGCAATCAAAATTAAACATCACGAACGAGCGTAAACCACACTATGATGGGGCAACGGTTCTTGTCAAATCTCGAATCTGCCTTAACAATTTCCCATATAGACAAACGGCAGATAAGCCCTTGCCTCATCCGCCAGACGGCGAACCTGCTCCACCGGAGTCGGCGGGCGGTCCGTCATTCGATAGCGCGGGAAAAACCGGGACAAGTGCAGAGGAATCTTTGCATCCACTGATGAAAGCCAACGCGCCAAAGCCTGGATCTCCTCCACGCTGTCATTCTCGCCGGGAATCAAGAGCGTGGTCACTTCCACATGGCAGCGCTCTGCTGCCAGGGAAATAGAACGTTTTACCGTCTCCAAATCCCCGCCCAGTTTACGATACCAGCCAGGCGTGAATCCCTTCAAATCGATGTTTGCAGCGTCAATCAGAGGGAGCAGCGCCCGCCACGGGGCCTCTGCAATAGTGCCATTGGTAACCAGTACGTTAACCATCCCCCGGTCATGGAGCAGGGCGGCGCAGTCCTGGACGTACTCATAGCCAATCAACGGTTCATTGTAGGTGTAAGCTACCCCAATGTTTCCATAACGCCGCTGCTCCTCCGCCTGATCCGCCAGCGTCTCCGGAGACAGCTCCGCTATCTCGATTTCACCCTCCCCAGCCATGGAAATTTCGTGGTTTTGGCAAAACGGGCAGCGCAGGCTGCATCCAAAGCTGCCCACAGACAAGATCAGGCTGCCGGGATGGAACCGCCGCAGGGGCTTTTTTTCAATAGGGTCCAGGGCCCAGCTGGTCAGCTTCCCATAGTTCAGCGGCACGATCTTTCCATCCCGGCAAGCCCTGGCGCGGCAGAAACCGGTCTGGCCCTCAGACAAGTCGCAGCGGTGAAAACACAGTCCGCAAATCATAAGTGCCGCACCACCTCGAACCGCTCCAATGCATACTTCTCCTGGGAACGAATGCCGCCCTTTTCCCGGGCAATGGCGACCTGCTGCTCCACAGTATCCACACCCTCCAAATCGGGCAGCAACAATCCCCGGCGGCCGCCGCAGGAGACAATCACACCATATTTTTTCACGTCTAACTGATCTGGGGAGGAGATTGCTTCTGGTTTGCCCAGTACATCTACGCTGTACTCCAAACAGTCCAGTTCCTCCGCGCCAACCGGGACAAACCGTGGGTCCCTGGCACAGGCGGAGATTGCGTTCTGGACAATCTCCCAGGCAACGCTCTCTGTGGTAGGCCCGGTCGTACCAATGCAGCCCCGGAGCTGGCCATGGGCGTGGAGGGAGACAAAGGCTCCGGCAGTTTGACCGGTCATCTCCGCAGGCAGGCCCTCCGGCAGACGCTCCAGCCGCTTCCCTGTTTTCACAAAGGTCTCCAAGGACAAACGGGCCAATTTGACCCAAGGGTTTTCGGAGGCTTTTTTCTCCGCCAGCCGGGCACGTTCGATCATTTCGCACTGCTCCCCAAACTGCCGGTTCCCGTCCGGACCGGCGACAGCATAGACAGCAACCCCATAGCCCACGCCGGTGACATCTTGGTAGCCGAGGAACGTTGGCTCCACGGACAGGCCGTCCAGCGCTCCCACCATAATCTGGAAAGAACGCAGGCCGCACTCCGCCGCATGTCCACAAAGGTCCGGGTCCATGGTTAGGAATTGCAAAAAGTCTCCAGACGCCATGGCTTGGATCACGTTCCGGTCAAATACAGGCCCCTCTGGAGCAAAGCCATAAGGGCCATCATCCTTCAGCTTATGGGACAGGTCGCCGCTGGCGACAAACACAACTTGGCGGTCCAACGCCTCCACTGCCTGGGCGATACATTGTCCCAGCCGATAGTGATCCAGTGGAGAGAACCCAGACAGGCTGACGCGGAGGATGGGACAATCCACCCCAGCCTCCCGCAAGAAGTACAGCGGCAGAAAGGCACCGTGGTCCAGGGATGGGTCCTGCTCGCCCAGCGTACCAACCCGGAGGCTAGCGGCTTCCCCACGGCGGATGACTTCATCTCGCAGCGGAACATCGTATTCTACGGTCAGTCTTGTCTGGGCCGCGCCAAAGGCGGACATATCTCCAGACGCACTCTGCCCTGGGGCGATATGGAAGTAGTCTGCGTACATGACCGAATGGGGAGAGGTAATAATAAGCGACTCCGGGTTCCAGGCCGCCACCTGTTCCACGGCAGTCCGGTAAGCATCAATGGTAGCCTGAACATCCCGCTCCCGCCCGCGTCCCACCGTAGGGATGATCAAGGGCGGATGGGGAACAATAACTGCGCCAAGAATCGACATAATTGATTCCTCCTTTTTTGTATAATGGTCACAAACAAAGTATACTACTGTGGCCAATAGACTTCAATCCCCCAGATGCATCGACGCACCCCTCCAACAAACATCGGATGGTACTTGACCCAGGGCTGAAACCATGCCAACTATTATAAAATCCAACATATGGAATCGCTCAAGAAAACCAGTCAGGCGATCTTACAAAAATCTGGTCCAAGCGACGGCAGAACATACAATCTCTGTCATGAACCTGTGTTACTACGTCATGGGCTGTAAAACCATTTCCAAGGCCGCCACAGTTGTTGATCAGACCTATTCTGCATAATCCACGGCAATTGCAGAAAAATTGCCGGGCCGGAAAACAGTAAACCATTGCCGCATAAAAGATACAAGGCCCATGACCCCCCGTAGAAATTGCAAAATACTTTGAGAAAAACGATTCTTATAACAATGAGGTCATTTAGGATTTTTTAAAAACCTCTAAAAGTCGCGAAAATCAAAGAAAAATCACCCAAACCCGAAGATTTAGGTGATCTTCTTGGAGCTGCTGGGCGGATTCGAACCGCCGACCTCATCCTTACCAACTGCCATGGCAATATTTTTTGTATATTTTTCGCTTGTTTATAGCCGTTTTTGCTCCATTTCATTTGCTTTCCGACACTC
>JAAWGR010000077.1 GCA_022795445.1 Oscillibacter sp.
TCTGGTCCGAGTGGCGGGATTTGAACCCACGGCCTCTTGGTCCCGAACCAAGCGCGCTACCAACTGCGCTACACCCGGATAGGATATCACCTTACTCCAATTAAACGACAAGGAGCAGATAACACCTAACTTTATCCATTATAAGTAATAACTCCAAAAATGTCAAGAGGGATTTTCGAGACGTTTGCGATTCGCAAAGTAGATTTTTGAAACAAAAACAACCAAACAAAAAAGAAGTGTTATTATTCTTTCATTATATCACAACTTTTTTGGGAAGAAACGGACATTTTCATTTTACGTAGTGCAAGATTTATTCGGTTGGGAACAGGATTCTGAATAAAGAAATGGACGCTACATTTATTGTAGTATCTATTATTTTTGAATATCTAAAATATCCTAAAAGTACGGAAAAGTTGAATAACCGTATTTTCTTATATAAATATTTCTATCATTTTCAATTACATTTGCGTTTTTATCATTAATACCCTTATCCGTTTGAGCGTTGCCGGTTGAAAAAAGTGAATAATCGGCTGATATATTGTATAAACATACAGCCGTGAGGGCTGACGCAAATGTTTCAGTCTATACCTTGAAATAGGCAGAAAATATGGTATTATTGCAGAAGAATAAGCAATTTATTTAATCGATAAAACCTATAGAATGGAGGGAGGCATTATGAAGGAAGTATGGATATTACTGTTTGCATTAACTACTATTCTGCTAACCGGGTGTCAAGGCAATCGGAACTGTCCGGAACCAATTTCTTTTGATTCCATTTCTTTGAATATATATGATACCATAGAACGTGAGTGGGAATTATGGAATTCGATGAGTCAGGAAGGAAAAATGCTATCCAGTCATATACCGGGATGCTCCCGTGTAAAGGCGGAATGGTACAGTACAGAGGATGGTCATGTAGAATGGATCCGTGTTCAAGGTGGGTATCGGTACAAAGAGATTCGTATTGTGGTTACTGCTATGTTGTATGGAGACTCAGCGGATACAAAGTCTTCGGACAGTGGTTGGAGCGTTGAATTGAGCCGACAAGAGCACTTAGCCAATTTAGACAATGCACAGCTCCAGGTTCACTCAATTAGCACAAATAACTACTTTTCAAATACAGCGTATCCAGCAGATGGAAATATACGGTTCCGTTTTGATGTTATAGGCGATCGAGATGCACAATCACAGGTAGAAAATACATTAGATCAGGTCAAAGCTGCTTTTTCGGAAGCATTTTAGCCAAAGAATATAGTGCGTTCGAACGGAAAATCGGTTTAACTATAATACAGGGTGATTGTTCTGATTCAGTCATCCTGTATTTTATGCCACTAGAACTAAAACAGTATGAATATACACTGTTTTGGATAAAAAGCAACAGCGACACAAGGTTAATAAGGGATTTATTTTATACGTATCTGTGTCTACTATTGCAGTTTTATGATCTATGTACAATTCATTTTTAACCAGGACTACTTTTTATAGTCAAGTCCAGATCTGGAATTTTTAGATCGACAAGTTCCAGAAAAACAAAATTCGACACCTCCACTAAAATGCATTGGGGTTAGTCAATAAAGACTAACCCCCAAATACTTCGCTCAGCCAATTTTTATTTTACCGACGAGTCAGAGCCGTCACTCGTCCCTTCCACAAAGCAAATCAATCTGCTTAAAGTAGGCACAAACAACAAAAAGTAAACAGAGATTTTTCAAGATAAAAACATACCCAATATATACAATTTTCACTAAAACAAATCTTTCGTAGACATAAGTTCGTCCAGGATGTTCTTCACAGCCTTTGCAGATATTTTGTTAGTAGTTCTTATTATATCATAGTCAGCTTCAACCTGTCTATTGATATTCCGCACAATGCTGCCGCAGAACAGGATATTGGTATAATCGCGGGTGGTTTCCAGCTGTGTTTCCAGGCCGGCGCCCAGCCGCACCAGATCGCCAGCCACCAGTTCCTCCATGGACACCTCCCGCCACGCCCCGTCCCTGCATACGGAAACCGTTGTATGTACCAGACTGGTGAGTCGGTCTACGACCTGCTTTGCACGCAGCTCCTGTATGATAAACTCTGGTGCAGTACAGGCATAATTTCGTAGCCGGTGATGGGTTATTTCCCTCATTTGCGTTTCCTCCATCATGATTCAATGACGATCAAGTGCGGTTGAGGTATCGACAGAAAATTAGGTATATAGGCATTGTAATGCTATTATACCATGAACCACAGTCGTATACATTCAGTGGTAACCCCACCCCATAGTAACTCTTGATAGGAATTGCCATAGAATAACGTCAGGGCCTATTTCACAGTTCAGGCATTATCCACTGAATAACCGTAGGTTTCCAGTGGATATTTCAGACCGTCAATAAGGCTCAAATCTTCCCCAGCATTAAGGACCTTTTCCATTTTCATCTCCTTCTAACCATATAGCATAAAAGTCTGACATCATATAACATGACGCTTCTTATATTATTGCAAGGCTGAAATGTTCAGCAGAACATTCCAATAAAACTGTCCTCCGTTTTTTCTGCCAATACCGCCCCATGATATTTTTCCGCCACTGCCTTGATGTTGGAAAGCCCAGTCCCTGTCGGGGGCAGCAGTTCGTCAGAGCAGGTATTCTCAAAAGCCAGCATATAGAAATCTCCCTGCTGCTTCCCGCTGACACGGACCACTTTGGCCCCGTCATTCGAACGGCAGGCGGCGATGGCGTTGTCCAAGGCATTGGCAAAGAGTACACACAGGTCAAAATCATCGATCCCGCAGGACTTTGGCAGAACCAGGGACACCTCTGCCGCAATCTCCTTCGCAAGCCCCAGCTTCTCCCTCAGCAAAATATCCACCACCGGATTACCAGTCTGATAAGGGAAGGACAAGGATTCGGAGACGATCTCCAGCTTTTTCAGGGACTCCCTGCTTTCCGCCAGTTTTCCGCTTCGAAGCAGCCCATCCAGGCCAGGAGTTTTCCCATGGCATGATAATAGCCGATGCACAGCACAAAAAAACCGCTTGTGCCGCCAAGAGCAGCAAATACAACAGCGGATTTCCAATGAAATGCGGAAAAATTGCCGCCTCCACAGAGTTGATGATACCGAAGGAGAGCTGTGAAACGTAGAAAGCCAGCACAGCAGCCAGCCAGGATACAGATTCCTGGTTTCCCATCCCAAAGCGGCTGATGGCATACAGCTCAAGCACACACACGGCAATGGGCAAGGTTCCGCTGAGGGAAAGCCTGACCGAGACATGCTGAAGTATAATCAGCAGGAAAATATAAACGGCAAAATACCACAGTTTCTGCTTTTTTCCGGTTAGCCGGCTGGTGAAGAAAATATGCATCACGCCTTGTCCCACAAGGCAAATGCCATCCAGAACCAGATAGAAGCAGTCCATGTCAGCTCTCCCTCTCTTTCATATGACACAAAAGGGCCTGGGTCAGTTCCCGCTCCCGCAGCCGGGAGACTGGGATACGCTCCCCCTGGGGCAGCAGGACCTGCCCAGCCTGACACCCGCGCACATAGTCCAGATTGACCAGATAGCTCCGGCGGCACTTGAAAAAGCGTCCATCCATACGCCGCTCCAGATCTTCCAGCTTGTTGTAGTAGTCGATCACAGTCCCATCCTTTTTATGAATATAGATTTTTCGGCCCAACACCTCACAGTACACAATATCGGACAGCGAAACGACCTCACACCCATTCCTTCGCCGGATTACGATGTCCTCAGCCATTCTCTGTTCCAGAGAGCGGAGCAGCCGGTCCATTGTCCGTTTGAAACGGGCGCTGTTCAGAGGTTTAAGCAGATAGTCGGATGCCTCTGCCTGAAAGGCATCGAACACGTACTCCTTTAGAACGGTCACAAAGACGAACAGGCTGCGGTCTCCCCGCTGGCGCAGACGCTTGGCCGTCTCCATACCGTCCGGCTGCTGCATCTGGATATCCAGGAAAATCACGTCAAAGCTGCCAACCTGCTCCAACAGGGCGCGTTCATCCGAAAAGCTGCTGACGGAGTAGGCGGTGATTGAGCGTTCCTCCATATAGCTTGCGAGATAGCTGCCGAGCTCTTGAGCCATATGCGGTTTATCATCGCAGATCGCAAATTAAATCATATTCACCATCACGTTTTTTACACAGATTAACAAATTAACAAAAACAGGACAGAGATACAACCCCCCGATGTAATGGAATGTCGCAGATATGTTATGAAATGCTTTCGCCGCTCGTAAAAGACCAGCAGAGCAGCCGCAGCCGCTCTGCTCAAGCTTGCCTGTCCTGTAGGAAAGACAGTTTTATTTCCAGTGTGTCCCCTGTGACCTGGGCGGATACTTGCCCCTCCATCCGTTCCATCAGCTCCCGCACAATCGATAAGCCCAAACCGGCCCCGCCCTTTGCCCGGGCGGGGCTGCTCTGATAGAAGCGGTCAAACAGGTGCTCCGGATCAGGCCTGGGACAGGGAAGCAGTTCGTTGGAAAAGCAGATCACCCCGTCCCGGCCGGAAATTGCCAGTCCTCCGCCGCCATGACGCAGGGCGTTGGCGATCAAGTTCCGGTACACCCGGCCCAGGGCCTCGGGGCTGCCCCAGACCGTCATATCCTCCCGTTCAAACTGCAGCTCCGGCTCTGCCCCTGCTGCCTCCAGCAGGGGGTAAAACTCCGCCAAGGCATCCCACAGAGGCGGCAGGGCGGACATTTCTCCGCATTCCAACGGCAGGGAGTCTCCTTGTAGGCGGGTGTAGAGGAACAGTTCCTCTAAAAGCTCTTCCAGTTCCACCAGCCGCTTCTGAACGATACTCAGATACTCCGCCTGCCGGTCCGGTTCCCCCGCCAGCAGCTGCAAATAGCCCATAGCCCCAGCCAGAGGGGTACGGATGTCATGGGAGATACAGGCCATGGTGTATTTCAATTCCTGTTCCCGCTTTGAGGTCTCCGCACGAAGCTGCCGCCCCTCCTCCAGCCGCCCGTTCACCGCTTGGCACAGCCGCCGGGGAGCCGCGCCGGACATCCTTACCGTCAAACGCAGGTTGCTCTCCGCCGGGGTTTCCTCCAGCACCTGGGCCATCTCCAGCAGCTGGGCACGGTAAGACCACAAGCGCAGAACCGCTATCCCCAAGGCGGCAAGGGCCAGAATCAGGGCAGGCAGCATAAGAATTCCTCCTTAAATATCCCGCTTTTCCATCGCCAGCAGGCTTCCGGCTCCGTAAAGGACCGCCCAGGCGATGGTGCAGGCCAGAACCACCCATACCTGGGCAATTCCGCTCTGAGGCACATAGATGCTATTTACCACCGAGGCAAGCAAATACCGCTCCACAGGAGGCCAGCGCAGGACTTTGCCCACTGTCCCCACCAGAATGGAGGTCAGCCCGCTTCCGGCTACCAGGGAGAGGATGATGCCCAAGGTGGTGCTCCGGGTCAGCAGGACCAGGGACAGCGCCATCAGGGCGAAAGCCCAGTGGGGCGGCCACAGCCAGAAGAGATACCGCAAAATATCGGGAATGGCGCTGGGTACAGGGCGCATTCCATACAGGTATGGGGCCAGCAGGATCAGCACACCCCCCAGAAGGGTAACGATGCCGCTGTAAACTCCACCGATCAGCGCTTTGGACAGGACATAGCTGGCCCGGCGGGGCTGGGCGCAGCAGATGTTTTTGACAAAGCCGCTGGAGAAGTCGCCGTTAACAAAGAGCGTAACCCCAATGCCAACCATAACCAGCAGAAAGCCGCCGCCCAGGGTCTCATGGGCCAGGTCGAGCTGGTTCATCTTGCGGATCTCTTCCGATATTCGACGGTCGATCTCGTCAATCTCCGCGCCGGAAGCGCCCATCTCGTCAAGCGTCTCCGGGGCGGAAATCACAGCCGCCATTGAAGTTACCATCAAAATCAGCACCGTAGTCACGCCCAGAACCGTATAAAAGCTTCGGCTTTTGAACAGCCGCCGCAAATCCATACGCAGCAGATTAAACATCGTCCGCACCTCCCATACGCTCCAGGAAATAGCCCTCCAAATCCTGCTTATGCAGGCCCATCTCCTCCACCGCAATGCCGGCCTGGGTAAGGGTTTGCCCTACAGCTTTGGCATCCACCGTTTCATAAATGCGAATTTCGCCCTCCGACCGCATCTCCCAACGTTTCAGATGGAGCGCCCGTTCCAACAGAGCCGCCGCTTTCTGCGGTTGATCTGCCTGTAAGTGCAGATAGTCGGTGCATTTCTGTTCCAGCTCCCTGGCGGTGATCTGCTCGACCATTCGGCCGCTTTGAATGATGCCATACCGGGTAGCAATTTTACTCAACTCACCCAGAATATGCGAGCTGACCAGAATGGTCAATCCCCGCTCCCGGTTCAGCCGCAGAAGCAGCTCCCGCATCTCCCGGATGCCCTCCGGGTCCAGACCGTTGATGGGCTCGTCCAGCAGCAGCAGGTCCGGTCCGCCCAGCAAGGCCAGACCCACTCCCAGCCGCTGCTTCATACCCATAGAGTAGTGGCGTACCGGCTTTTTGTCCTTGGGGACCAGGCCCACCGTCTCCAGAACGTCCTCCGCCTGCCGCTCCGGGCTGTCCAGCCCCAGCAGCGTGGCGTATAGGCGCAGATTCTCCCGTCCGCTCAGGTCGGGGTAAAGACCTGGCTGTTCAATGAGAGCCCCCATCCGGCGGCGGGCCACCGGGTCCCGGATAGGCTTGCCGAAAATCAGCGCCTCCCCCTGGGTGGGCTGGGCCAGACCGCACAGGAGTTTCAAGGTGGTGGATTTGCCCGCGGCGTTCCGGCCGATAAAACCGTAAATGTCCCCCTGCTCCACCTGAAGGTCCAGGTGATCCACGGCCCAATTGTCTTTGTATCGTTTGCACAGTCCCATAGTCTGTATGACTGCCATAGGAAAACCTCCTTTTTTGTTTGCAGGCTCAGTCTAACAGATAAATGCCCAAACATCGTAAAGGAAAGGTTAAAAAAGTGCAAAGTTTACTCCGCCAATTTGAAGCCAATGCCCCATACAGTCTGGATGTAGGAGTCTGTGCCGCTGGGCCGCAGTTTGGAGCGAATGTTGCTGATATGGACCGTGATGGTCTTGTCCTCCACGGCGTACGCCTCCCCCCAGACCGCTTCGTAAATCTGCTGCTTGGTGAACACCCGCTTAGGGCGGCTCACCAACAGCTCCACGATTTTAAACTCGTGGGCGGTGAGGTTGACCGGCTGGCCGGCGGCGGTCAGGGTCATCTCCTCCGGATTCAGCACCCAGTCCCGGCAGCGCAGAAGTTCACCCGCAGGCGCAGCACTGGCGTGGCGTAGCTGGACCAATATCCTGGCCCAAAGTTCCTCCAGCTGGTAGGGCTTGGTCAGGTAGTCGTCCGCCCCCAAACCCAGCAGTTCCACCTTGTCGGACAGCTCCGTCTTGGCCGACAGCACGATTACCGGCGTCTGGCTGGTCTTGCGAATCTCCCCAATCAGCTCGCTGCCGGGCAAACCTGGAAGCATCAGGTCCACTAGCAGAAGGTCAACGCCGCCCGCCTGCCAGAGCATCTGGCCCTCGGTACCGGAAAACGCCTGACTGCACTGGCATCCTTTCCGCCGCAAGTATTCAGCGGTGGAGTTGTTGATGTCGGTATCATCTTCAATGATCAGAATGTGGGGCATGGGACGGCCTCCTCAGTCAGTTTTGAACATGATAGCACATTCGAGAATTTTAGAAAATACCTTTGCAGTAAAATCTTTCCTGGCTGTCACGAAATGTTCAATACCCGTTCCCTTTCTGGTCCAGCTGTCATCCACATACTTGTTTATAAATGCAAAGTCACCGTTTTGCTCTACATATTCATGTATAATGTTTTTTTGAGCCGTAAGAAAGGATGGTTTTACCAGACCACCTACGGGAAATGGTTTGCTTTTCATGGATTGAGGTGTATCATCAGGATTTGGTAGCGGCCTCGGCACATTCTTTCTCCAATTCCTCGCGTGATTTCTTCATGGTGTTCGATCTCCTTTTTGGCAAATAAAAGACCGTTTACCTGCTGTGTCGGGTAAACGGTCAAGGGTGACAGTGTTCGGTTTTTGCCTCGCTGGAAAGGTGCAGCCCTTTGTACGGAGCGCATTACCGAGATTTAATGAAGAAATCTTGTAAGAAACATTTTGAAGAACTTGGAGTTTCAGAACTGAGCAATATCTTTGTCAAAGGAAGTCGCAAGAAATATGCAAAGAGCAAAATTGCTGCAAATTTGTTATCTATATTCAAAGAACATGGCTGGATTTATGATTTTTTTGAGGATGATAAAAATTCTGAGAACTATTTCGTCATAAAAAATCGTCCAAGAGAACGAGCAGATTGACTTCTAAAAATTCATTTTGATTTGTACCCCAATATTAAACTATACCCTACATAATTGGATAATGTGCAGGTAGCGGCAAGCAATGCGTCTCCTGCTGGTGGTAACGATTTCTCTCTTTCTCTGGCGCGCCCAAAACCTGCTCCATGTTGTTTTGGGCCGTAAACAGTTTTATCATTTTTTCTCGCGCCTGCGTGTACTCCGGATACCGTTTTTTATTCTCAGCCTTCAGTGCGGCATACTCCTGTTTCAACGATTGGATGGACGGCAGCTTCTTCAAACCGAGGGAATCAAAGTGCCGCTTCGCCGCTTGACAGGCCATGATTTCACTGCTATGGGCGACAGGTAAGCATGGTATGTACGAAACACAAAAGCGGTGTTTCCTGCCCTAATCTGGCCAGAGACATCGCTTTGCACGTTGAACGGAGCAGAAATGACAATATTTTATGTCAAGAAAAATACAGATTCACAATCATGGAAAACTACCATCTGCGGGACAAATCCCTGTCCCTGAAAGCCAAGGGCCTTTTATCGCAAATGTTGTCACTCCTGGAAGATTGGGGCTATACCCTTGCTGGCCTGTCCCTTATCAACAAGGAGAGTATCGACGCTATCTGCACCGCCATTGAGTACACCATCTATGAGCAGCCCCAGCCGCCGCAGCAAAGTCGGAAAGTCAACGCCCTTGTGAAAAAATCCTGCTGCAACTACGATAATGGGAATTGTTTGCTTCTGGACGACGGGGAAACGGCGCGCCCATGTTACGCAGTAGGAGCGAAATAAGCACCATTCTATGCGGATTTCCGGGCGTGTTTTTTAGGAAGGAATTACATTCAAGCCCTCGAAAAATGGGCTTCTACTGCGTAACAGACGCGAAAAACTACACCCACAAAAAAGGCGGGGCGTGGTGGCCATACTTGGCTGCTGCGCCCTCTTGTGGCACTTGCGGAAAAGGTACACCCTCTGCGTATCTGTGGAATATGTGCGCGGTATGTCGGAGTTAAAGCATTTAATCAAACTGCTGATTCTTTCAAGCGGTTGAGTAAATCCATCACCGACTACACCTCATTTGTGCTGGATTATGCGCTCGGCTGGCAAAATTGTATGCCTGCCTTTACCACTATCATAAACAATATTTATCTGATCCTAATACCTATCGGTGCCCTGATTGGGAGGAAGTGCCACAGACTTCCAGGAATACTCGTTGACATTCATTTTCTATCTGATTATTGTTCATGCGATTTCCGGCGTCCTAAACAAGATTATGTTTATCTCGGAATCGTTTGCGCAAATTGACGGCAGCGCAGAGCGCATGGATGAAATTCTGCGTATTCCGCCGCTGCCCGAAAAAAGTTCCACCGTGAGGCTCAATAGCTATGATATTGCTTTTAGTGATGTTAGCTTTTCCTATGAATCAGATTCCGGAGTTAAGGCTTTGTCCCATGTGTCTTTCCGCACGGGGCAAAGTAAGGTGATATGCTCCCCCTAAAGTAGACAGAGGAAAAAGCCACGGCAAAGCTACGGCAGTTGGAAGCGGAAAACAGAAGGCTTCAAGCCGTGATACGCTGAAAGAAGAAGCACTACATGTCGGAACCGCGTGTTACTGCTGAGAATGTATTGAACAGGGGTTTACAGCAGATAGTCCCCATGAGAAATGGCTGACGGATGTTACGGAATTCAAACTCCAAAACGGGAAAAAAGCATATTTAAGCGCATCCTTGATCTCCACGATAAAAGCATCGCTGCATATGCATTGGGCCACTCCAACAACAATCAGCTTGTTTTTGACTCCTTTGACGCGGCGGTGAAGCCAACCCTGGCGCCTATCCCTTGTATCACAGTGGCCGGGGCTATCGATACACCAGCCGGCAGTTTAAAGCGAAGATGGATGGAATCTATGCAGCGCAGAGCATGTCCCGTCCAGGCTGCTGCATTGACAACGGCCCCATGGAGGGCTTCTGGGGCATTCTCAAATCCGAGATGTACGATCTCCAACAATTTCATACCTTTGAGAAATTGGAAAAAGCCATCGACGAATATATCGTTTTTTTTCAACTCAAGGCGGCTTCAAGCTAAGTTAAAGGGCCTGGCTCCCCTCGCTTTCAGGAACCAGGCCCTCGTGGCCTAATTTTCTTTTTTCATCTGTCTACTTGACAGGGGGCGGTTCAAATCAAAGCCGCCGTTTCTAATTTCACGAGCTACTTGGCAGTCTTTTGCGTGATACCATACCGCGATAAAATCAAGTTTTAGCTGTTTTTGCCCAGATATGCTTCCCGGACTTTTTCGTCTGCCAGCAGCTCCGCACCAGTGCCGGATATGGTAATGTTTCCCGTTTCCAGCACATAAGCCAGATCCGCGATTTTCAGCGCCATATTGGCGTTCTGTTCAATCAGCAGAACAGTAACGCCTTGCTTGTTGATTTCACGGATGATGGAGAAGATGTCCTGTACCACCAGGGGAGCCAGGCCCAAAGAGGGTTCGTCTAACATCATAAGCTTCGGACGGGACATCAAGGCCCGGCCCACGGCCAACATCTGCTGTTCGCCGCCGGACAGCGTGCCGGACAGCTGCCAGCTCCGTTCTTCCAGGCGTGGAAACAGGCTGTAGACCCATTGGATGTCCTTCTCAATTTCGCCCTTGTCCTTCCGAAGGTATGCGCCAATGCGTAAGTTTTCCAGAACTGTCATATCCGCGAATACGCGCCGTCCTTCCGGCGACATGGCAATACCTGCGCTAATAATCTTATCAATGGATTTCCCCAGCAGCTCCTCGCCGTTCCAGGTAATGGAACCGGAGGCGGCCTTGACCAGGCCCGTGATGGTGCGCAGGGTCGTGGATTTGCCCGCGCCGTTGGCGCCGATCAGGGTCACGATTTTGCCATCCGGCACCTCCAGCGAGATGCCCCGGAGGGCTTGGATGCCGCCGTAGCTGACGCACAGGTTCTCGATTTTAAGCATCCTCGCTCACCCCCAGGTATGCGTCAATGACGCGTTTGTTATTTTGGATCTCCGCCGGCGTACCTTTTGCGATGAGTTCGCCAAAATCCAGCACATAGATGCGTTCAGAGATGTCCATAACCAGGTTCATATGGTGTTCGATCAGGAAGACCGTCAGATGGAACTGCTTCCGGATGTCACTGATGAACGCGGTCAGCTCGTCGGTTTCCTGCGGATTCATGCCTGCTGCCGGTTCGTCCAGGAGAAGCAGCTTCGGTTCTGCCGCCAGCGCACGGGCGATTTCCAGCCGCCGCTGCTTGCCGTAGGGAAGGGAGGTAGCCAGTTCGTTCTTTACGTCCACAAGCCCCACTGTTTCCAGCAGCGCCTCTACATTCTCCCGCTGCTGAGCTTCTTCCTTCCGGTTCAGCCGGAACGCCGCGGAAAACACATTACTGGTTGCCCGGCAGTGTTTTGCGATCAAAATGTTGTCAAATACAGTCTGGGACTTCCAGAGCCGGATGTTCTGGAAAGTCCGCGCCATGCCCAAACGCGTCACTTTGTCCGGGGTCGGAGCCAACGTCTGGCTGTACGCTCCGGCATGTTGACCCTTGTACATGGCTTTCATTTTGCCCTGGGGATGGTTCTCAATGATCTTCTCTCCCTGAAACCACACAGCGCCGTTAGTGGGCTGGTACACGCCAGTAACCACATTGAAGGCGGTTGTTTTCCCCGCGCCGTTCGGCCCAATCAAGGCGACGATCTCACCTTGGTTAATCTCCAAGTTCAGGTTGTCCACAGCCACCACGCCGCCGAACTGCATAGTGACGTTTTCAACTTTCAGGATGTTCTCACTCATTTCCCTGCGCCCTCCTTTCTTCGGGGCCGCAATAGGTCGGTGATCTCTTTATCACCCATGATGCCCCGCCGGAAGAACAGCACCACGATCATAATAATGATGGAAAACACCACCATCCGGAAGCCGGTCCGCAGGAAGGGGACTTTGAAGCCGTTTTTCAGCACGGTTTCCGTATCCAGGAACCGTAGCCACCACTCGCTGGCGGCCACATACAGCAGTGCCGAAATGCAGCTGCCGGAGACGGAGCCAATGCCGCCGATGACGACGATCAGCAGAATCTCATAGGTCATGGCTGTGGTAAAATTTTTCGCCTGCGCCTGGTTGGCGAACATAGCGAACATACCGCCGCCCATGCCAGCGAAAAACGAGCTGATGCAGAACGCTAACCGCTTGTGCTTTGCCAAGTTGATGCCCATGGCCTCGGCAGCGACTTCATCGTCCCGGATAGCCTTGAAGGCACGGCCATAAGTGGAGTTGATCAGCAGCACGATGACAGCAATGCAGACTCCCGCCAGCAGGAAAGCTGTGAAGGTGGAAAGCCGCAGACCGCCTGGGATATTGAAGCTGGAGAACGTGGGGAAGCTTTTCAAAGCATTTGCGCCGTTGGTTACCGGGCCCAGTTTATCCCACTGGAAGATAGCCCGGATGATCTCGCCGAAGCCCAGGGTGGCAATGGCGAGGTAGTCGCTCTTCAAGCGCAGCACCGGCAAGCCAATCAGCCAGGCTACAGCCGCTGCCACGCAGCCGCCCAGGATCAATGCCACCAGCACGCCCAGCACCAGTCCCACCGCGCCGCCGCCAAACAGCTCCGGTAAAGAGAAGTTGATGGCGCAGCCGTTGTAAATATAGTACACGGACTCCCGGCTTTCCACGGGGATGGTCAAAATGGCGTAGGTGTATGCGCCCAGCAGCATGAAGCCCGACTGCCCCAGGGAGAACAGGCCTGTAAAGCCGTTCAGCAGGTTCATAGACACCGCTACAAGGGCGTAGACCGCGCCCTTTTTCAGCGCCGTAAACAACATGATGTTGCTGGTGGGGTCCAGCACATTTTCCAATACCGTCACCAAGGCCAGCAGAGCGGCTGCGAGAAGCAGAACGCCCCAGGCGCCGGATTTCTTTTCCTGTTTCATAGTACCTGCGCCTCCCTTATACTTTATCGGTGACTTTTTCACCGAACAGGCCCGTAGGCTTCACCACCAGGATGATGATCAGCAGGGCGAAGGTGAAAGCGTCAGAGAAAACGCTCCAGCTGGAGCCCTTGATGACGCTCTCGCAGATACCGATCAAGAACGCGCCCACGACGGCTCCCGGGATGGAACCGATACCGCCGAATACTGCCGCCACGAAAGCCCGCAGGCCCGGCAGTGCGCCGGACAGCGGCACGACAGACTGGTAATTGGTGAAGTACAGGCAGGAGCCGACGCCCGCCAGGAAGGAGCCGATAATAAACGTGGTGGAGATCACTGCGTTGAGCTTGATACCCATCAGCTGGGCGGTTTCGAAGTCTTTAGCCACCGCACGCATGGCCATACCGGCCTTGGTGTGGTTGATCAGCTGGGTCAGCGCCACAACCAGGATGATTACCAGGACTGGCGTTATAACAGTGACCCACTTGGTGGGCACGCCTGCGATGGTGACGGTTGCCGACTTTTAAGATAATAAAGAGCGAATTTCAAACTAGACCTGTCTTTGTTTCTACTGAGGAGCATATACAGGCGCATTTTTTAATCTGCTTTGTAACACTGT
>JAAWGR010000078.1 GCA_022795445.1 Oscillibacter sp.
ATAGAGTATTATGAGATTTGTTTGCCACATACTTACATTCTCTACTCTTTTGCGCTGTTTTTCTACCCCCTTCTCTTGCTTTTAAACCTTGATTCGCATCTATAATAAAAAGGTGGCCGAGGCCGCGGGCTATACCGGTGAGAACCTGCCCAAGACCCCGGATGCGTTTTTGAAGTTTCTTCAGGACATCAAGGATAAAACCGACGCCATTCCACTGTATACCAACTTTGCCGCCGGCTGGACGATGACCGCCTGGGACGCTTATATCTACGGCGGCGCCACCGCAGACCCGGACTGGAAAAACATCACCATGCCCCGGACCAAGGACCCGTTTGCCGACCGGGGTGACGGCACCGGCGCTTATGCTGTGTATAGCCTGCTCTATAACGCGGTCAGCCAGGACCTGACCGAGGAATCCCCCACCGCCACCGACTGGGAAGGCTGCAAGCCCATGATAAACAACGGCGAGATCGGATGCATGGTGCTGGGCTCCTGGGCCATTATTCAGATGCAGGAGGCCGGCCCCAATGCCGCCGACATTGGTTATATGCCCTTCCCCATCACTCAGCCTGACGGAAAACAGTATGCCACCGCCGGAGCCGACTACTGCTATGGTGTAAACAAATATGCCAGCGAGGAGAACAAAATCGCCTCTATGCTGTACATCAAATGGCTCACTGAGAGCAGCAATTTTGCCTATGACCAGAGCGGCGTGCCGGTGCTTAAAAGTCAGCCCTATCCCGAGACCCTGTCCGCATTTGAAGGAATCGGGCTGGTGGAGGACACCGCCGCTCCTACGGAGCTGGCCTCTCTCCAGGCGGATGTAAACCGGGAGAGCGAGCTTTCTCTCGACGCCGACCAAAGCCATGTCCAGCGCATTGTCGAGGCGGTTATCACCGGAAATGAGACCTTTGAGGACATTATCGCCGACTGGAACAGCCGCTGGAACGCCGCTGTGGAGCGCTGCGCCCCCGCTCAGTGACCGGTCACTGCCCTTCCCATGGCCGTCATAGGACGGCCATGGGAAGGGGAAACAAAGAAATAAGGAGGGACCCCTATGAGCGAACCTCATAACGCACTGGATAGACCAAAGCTTACCTTCGCGCAGAAATGCCATACCATGCGGGGCCAGCAGATCATCTGCACCATCGTGTTTTTGTTCGTCCCCCTGCTGCTGCTGTTCACGTTTACCTACCTGCCGTTTTTCAAAATGGTGGAGTTCAGCTTCTTTGACCGGGACTATCTCCGGGCCCGGGGCTTCGTGGGCCTGCGGAACTACATTGACGTCTTCACCAGAAGCGACTGCTTCCAGGCCCTGAAGCTGAGCCTGTACTACATGGTGGGCTCTGTGGTGCAGATTTCCCTGGCCCTGCTGTTCGCTACCATTCTCAGCTTTAAGGTCCGGGGAAGCCGCTTCTTCCGGGGCGCGCTGTATTTCCCCTGTCTGATCTGCGGCATTGCCGTGGGCTTCATTTTCAAGTTCTTTTTGAACCCTGGCTTTGTGCTGGATACCCTGTTAGGCTGGATCGGCATTGCCAATACCCCCAACTGGCTGGAGAATCAGGCTATCAACAACATCGTCCTGGTCTGCTGCTCGCTGTGGAAGTACATTGGACAGAACATTGTCCTCTTCATCGGGGCCATCGCTTCGGTAGACCCGGTGCTCTATGAGGCCGCCGACCTGGACGGAGCCAACGCCTGGCAGCGGTTCAAGAGCATTATCATCCCCTCCATCCGCACCATCGTGGTGCTGAACCTGATCCTCTCCATCTCCGGTGCGCTGTCCGTTTTCGAGATGCCCTATGTGGTCACAAACGGAACGTTTGGCACCTCCACCTATTTCGTGGTCATGAACAAGCTGGCCCATACGGATATGAAAGTGGGCCTGGCCAGCGCCATGGCCGTGGTCCTGCTGGTGATTATCGTTTTGGTGACGGTCATCCAGAAGCTGGTAGAGAAGTGGCTGGATTACCGGGAGAACCGGCCCCATGATTACGGCACAAAGGAGGCGTCAAAATGAATAAGGGCAAAAAAATCGTTGTCAACGTCCTGAAATATGTTTTGCTGGTTTTCGCAGCTTTCGTGGCGCTGGTGCCCATTGTCTCCTGTGTCATCACAGCGTTCAAGAACGTAGAGGAATACCAGACCACCAACGTCATGGTCCTGCCCAAGAGCTGGCTGTATTTTGATAACTTTATCACCGCCTGGAAGCAGGCAGACCTTGGCAGCGCATTCCTGCACAGCTTTCTGATCCTGATCTGCGTCCTGGTGGGCAGCGTTCTCATCAGTGCGATGCTGGCCTATGTGCTGAACCGGTTCCAGTTCACAGGCAACACCCTGATCCGAAATCTCTTTATGGTTGCCACCTTGATTCCTGGCATCGCCAGTCAGGTCACCGTTTATCAGATCATGGACAGCCTGGGCCTGGTGAATACGATGCATGGTTACATCATTCTGATGTTAGGCACAGATGTTATCACTATTTACATCTTTTTGCAATTCTTTGAGAATCTGCCGGTGACTTTGGACGAATCTGCCATCATTGACGGCTGCTCCTATTTCGGCGCGTTCTTCCGCATCCTCTTCCCTCTGCTGAAACCCGCCATCGTCACCAGCGCAATTCTGAAGGGCGTCAGCACTTATAACGAGTATTATATGGCCGGACTGTACCTCCAGGATAAGACCCGCTTCAACGTGGTCTCCACATCTTTGTATGTCTTCACCGGCCCCATGGGGAGCCAATACAATTACATCTGTGCCGGCGTCCTCATCACCATCATCCCTGCGCTGATCATTTTCCACCTCTGCCAGGACCAGATTTACAGCGGTATGGCCGCCGGAGCCGTGAAGGGCTGATGATATTTCACCTCTCTCCTCCCATCCCGCCCGGCTGGGCCGGGCGGGAGAGCGGGGAAGAACAGAAAGGGTATTTACTGCATGAGCAAACTGATTTGTCCCAGCCTGCCGGGTATCCCCTGGCAGGACCGGCCCAAGGACTGCACAGTCCCCTTGTGGCGTTATACGGAAAATCCCATTATCGGCCGAAACCCTCTGCCAGGTGTGGCCCGGATATTCAACAGCGCTGTGGTCCCCTTTGAGGGCGCTTACATTGGCGTCTTCCGGGGAGAGCAGACCAATGGTGTTCCCTACATCTACCTGGGCCGAAGCGCCGACGGCGTCCATTGGACCTTCGATTCTGAGAGAATTACCTTTGTGGACCAAAACGGGAACGCCGCCCAGCCTGTCTACGCCTATGACCCAAGACTGGTCAAGGTGGAGGATACTTACTATGCCATCTGGTGTCAGGATTTCTACGGCGCCTCCATCGGCATGGCGAAAACAAAAGATTTCAAGACCTTCACCCGGCTGGAGAATCCCTTCATCCCATTCAACCGCAACGCCGTCCTTTTCCCCCGAAAGATCGGCGGCATGTATGTCATGCTCTCCCGGCCCTCCGACTCCGGCCACACGCCCTTTGGAGATATCTTCCTCAGCCACAGCCCAGACCTGGAGTTCTGGGGCCGCCACCGCCATGTGATGGGCAAAAGCGGGAACTGGTGGGAGAACCTGAAAACCGGCGGAGGCGCAGCTCCGATTGAGACCGACGAGGGCTGGCTACTGTTTTACCATGGCGTCACCGGCACCTGCAACGGCTATGTCTACTCCATCGGCGGCGCCATCCTGGACCGGGACGAACCCAGCCGGGTCCTGTACCGCTGCAAAACCTTCCTGCTTACGCCGGAGGAATGGTACGAGGAACGGGGCTTTGTACCGAACGTCTGCTTCCCCTGCGCCGCGCTGGCTGATGCAGACACAGGCCGCATTGCCGTTTATTATGGCTGTGCCGACAGTTATGTTGGTCTGGCCTTTACCGAGGCAGATGAAATCATCCGCTACATCAAAGCCAACAGCGAAACCGGCGAAACGGACCGTGAGCTGGGTGTTCACTGAAAGGGGGAACGCCTTATGCAGCGAATTTCGCAGGCCGCCCGGACCATGCTGGGCCAGATCATCCTGCCTTTCTGGAAAGCCCTCCGGGATACGGAGTACGGCGGCTATTACGGCTATATGGACTTTGACCACCGTCTGGACAAAGGGGCGGAGAAGGGCTGCATCCTGAATAGCCGCATCCTCTGGTTCTTTTCTGAGGCCGCCATTCTTCTCAAAGATGATTCCCTCATCCCCTATGCCCGCCATGCCTATGCGTTCCTTCGGGAGAAGTGCTTGGACCAGGAATGCGGCGGCGTCTACTGGTCCCTGTCCTGGGACGGAAAACCTCTGGACGGCACAAAGCACACCTATAACCAAGCCTTTGCCATCTATGCCCTGTCTGCCTATTACCGACTCACCGGGGAACAGGAGGCCTTGAACTTAGCAGGCGCACTTTTCCGCCTCATTGAAGAGAAGTGTACAGACAAGGATGGGTATTTAGAGGCTTTCACCCGGGACTTCCGGCCTGCTTCCAATGAGAAGCTGTCAGAGAACGGCGTCCTGGCGGAACGGACCATGAACACGCTTCTGCATGTCTTCGAGGGCTATGCCGGATTGTACCAGGCCAAGGCTGACCCGGTTGTGGCGCAGGCGATGGAACGGATACTACATATCTACGCCAGTAAGGTCTATAACCCGTCTCTTTTCCGACAGGAGGTCTTTTTTGACCGGGACTACCGCTCGCTGATTGACCTGACCAGCTATGGACACGACATTGAATCCAGCTGGCTTATGGACTGGGGCGCCTCGCTGCTGGAGGATGAAGGTTTGAAAGAAGCCGTTTACCGGATTGACCGTCATTTAGCGGACCAGATTCTGAAAACTGCGCTGGCGGACGGCTCTGTAGTTAACGAGTGCGAGAAGGGCGTTGTGGATTCCCACCGTATCTGGTGGGTTCAAGCCGAGGCGGTGCTGGGCTTTGTCAACGCCTGGTCTAAGTGCCCGGAGCGCACCGAATTCCAGGACGCTGCCATCCAGGTATGGCATTACATCACGGAAAAGATGGTGGACCGCCGTCCTGGCGGAGAGTGGTATTGGCGAGTGGATGAAAACGGTGCACCGGACCGGGAAAAACCTATGGTAGAACCCTGGAAATGCCCCTACCACAATGGCCGTATGTGCCTAGAGCTGATAAGGAGGGACCCTGATGTCTGCATCTGAACTTGCTTACGCCCAAGAGAACGCCCGATATCAAGCGCTGCTGACCCAGGTAAACCATCCCGCCGATACTTATAATGGCATCTACACCCGATGGAAGAACCCGGTTTTGACCCGAGAACATGCGCCGTTGATTTGGCGTTATGACCTTAATCCGGAAACCAATCCCAATTTTATGGAGCGTTTGGGTGTGAACGCTGTATTCAATGCCGGAGCGATCAAGCTGAACGGAAAATACTGCCTGGTTGCCCGGGTGGAGGGAAATGACCGCAAGAGCTTCTTTGCTGTGGCAGAGAGCAGCAGCCCTGTGGATGGTTTCCGGTTTCGGGACTATCCCATCCGGCTTCCAGACCTTTGCCCTGAGGAAACCAACGTCTACGATATGCGGCTTACCCAGCATGAGGATGGGTGGATTTACGGTGTTTTCTGTTCGGAACGCAAGGACCCGGACAATCCGGACCTCTCCGCCGCTGTAGCGGAGGCGGGCATCGTCCGCACCAAGGACCTGGAAACCTGGGAACGCCTGCCCAACCTGGTCACAAAGGAGAGTCCCCAGCAGCGGAACGTCTGCCTGCTGCCGGAGTTTGTGGATGGAAAATACGCCTTCTATACCCGGCCCATGGACGGCTTCATCGACACCGGGTCTGGCGGCGGCATCGGCTTTGGTCTTTGCGATGACATTACGCACGCGGTCATTGATCATGAACGGATCACCAGCCGCCGGAAATACCACACCATTACCGAAGCCAAAAACGGTGCGGGAGCCGTCCCCATCAAGACGGCGGCGGGCTGGCTCCACATTGCCCACGGCGTGCGGAATACGGCGGCGGGCCTGCGGTATGTGGTCTACGTGTTCATGACGGCCCTAGACGACCCAGCCCGCATCATCGCCGAGCCCTCCGGCTTCCTCATTGCTCCCCGGGAAAACGAGCGGAGCGGCGATGTGGATAACGTTGTCTTTACCAACGGAGCCATCCTGGACAACGACGGTGTTCTGTACATATACTACGCATCTTCGGACACCCGCCTCCATGTGGCCTCCACGACGGTGAATCAGATGGTGGATTATGTGTGCAATACCCCTGCGGACCCGCTGCGCAGCGCGGATTGTGTGAAACAGCGGTGTGAACTGATTGACAGGAATCTGGCCTACCTGCGGCGGAAAAACTGAACGGGACAAGGAGACGGCTATGGCGGAACGAGGATATTGGGAGGACCCGAACCTGACCCCGAAGCAGCGCCGGGACAATTGGTGGCGCTATCATTGGCTGTATGTGCTGTGCGCTGTGCTGGCAGTTATCACCCTGTGCGGCGTTCTATGGGAGCGCGTTTCCAGAGCGTCCTATGACTGTTCGGTGGCGCTGGTGACCCGTTACGCGGCCACGCCCAGCGAGCTGTCCTCCCTTCAGGCCGCGCTGGAGGCGGTGTGTCCCGATGTGGACGGAGACGGAGAGATCCATGTAGCAATCAACGCCATCCAGATCGACTACACCTCCACCGCCCTGGACGATGCCGCCATCCAGGTTATGACTGCCAATGTGGATAAGCTGAATTCCGATTTCTACACCCGGCAGAGCGGAATCTTTCTGCTGGATGATCCAGAGAACTTCCAGACCAGCCACGGAGCGCTTGCCTATCTGGATGGCGCCCTCCCGCCGGAGGGAGCGGCGGACTGGGAGAACATGACCGTTCCCTGGTCCGGCTGGTCTGGCGGAGGGGCTGTGGAGCTGGTGAATTGCCAGGCGGACCGGCTCTGGTTCGCCCGGAGAATTGTGGTTGATTCTAAGGATGAAAAAGCCTTTGCAGGGGAACAGCTCCTTTGGGAGCAGATGTTTTGAGAGAGGAGCGGGCATATGGGATTTCTGCCGCGTCATGAGAAAGCCCCCGAGCGGGACCTGCCCCGAAAGACGGGTTTTCCCCGTCTATGGGAGACCCTGAGCCGGGACTTTTGGGACCTGTTCCGGGCAGGCTTTCTGGCTCTGCTGGGATGTGTTCCTTTCATCCTGGGTCTGGCGTACAGCCTCACCTCCCATGTACTGGTTTATGCTCCGCTGTTCGGGCTCCTGGGAGGCGCGATTGCCGGCCCGGAGCTGTGCGGACTGGCGGACACCGTGCTGCGGGGCCTGCGGGATGAGCCGGGCTTTTGGCGGAAGGTCTACCGCCGGGCCTGGAAGCGGAACGCCAAGGCGTCCCTTCTGCCCGGAGCGTTGGGCGGTGGTTTGCTGGCGGTCCAGTTCTTTCTGCTGTTCCATGCCGGCGCACTGAAAATCCGCCTGGGTATGGGCGCGGCGCTGGCGGCGGGCGTCCTGCCGGTGCTGGCGCTGTCTCTGTATTTCTGGCCCCAGCTGGCTTTGATGGAGCTGTCCTTCTCCCAGCTGCTGAAAAATTCCGCCCTGCTCTTTCTTGGGCAGCTGCCCCGCAGTCTGGCTGCATTGGCGGTTTTCGCGGCTTATCTTGGGCTGACGGCGCGATTTTTTATGCTGGTGGTGACGCTGCTTCCCTTTACCAACCTCTGGCTGCCGGTTTTGCCCGCTATATTCCTGATCTATCCCGGCATCAATGAGAATTTCCAGATTGAAGAAAAATTAGGAGGAAATTGATATGTCTACCCTGAATCTGAATGGCATCACAAAAATTTATCCCCACAGCGGCGGGCGGAAGAAGAAAAAGAACGGAGAGAAGAAGACCAATCTCCAGGTCACGGACGCGGGTGTGGTTGCGGTCCAAACATTCATTGCTGACAAGGAGTTCATCGTCCTGGTTGGCCCCTCCGGCTGCGGCAAGTCCACCACCTTGCGGATGGTGGCGGGCCTGGAGGAGATCAGCGGCGGCGAACTGTACATCGACGGGAAGCTTATGAACGACGTGGAGCCCAAGAACCGGGATATCGCCATGGTCTTCCAGTCCTATGCCCTGTATCCCCATATGACGGTCTACGAAAACATGGCGTTTCCTTTGAAGCTGCGCAAGGTGGATAAGGATGAGATCGACCGCCGGGTAAAGGAGGCTGCTGCGATTCTGGATATCACCCAGTATTTGGACCGCAAGCCTAAGGCTCTGTCCGGCGGCCAGCGCCAGCGGGTGGCCATTGGGCGGGCCATTGTCCGGGAGCCCAAGGGGCTGCTGATGGACGAACCCCTCTCCAATCTGGACGCCAAGCTCCGCAACCAGATGCGGGCGGAAATTCTCAAGCTGCGGCAGAAGATTGACACTACCTTTATGTACGTTACCCATGACCAAACCGAGGCCATGACCCTGGGTGACCGCATTGTCATCATGAAAGACGGCTTTATCCAGCAAATCGGCACACCCCAAGAGGTCTTCGACCATCCCGCCAACCTCTTTGTCGCAGGCTTCATCGGCACGCCGCAGATGAACCTGTTTGATGCGAAACTGTCTCAGGAGGGCGGGAAATACACCGTTTCCATCGGCGGCTGCAAAGCGGTGCTTTCCGAAGAAAAGCAGAAGCACCTGGCTGCGCAGAAGGTTGCCCCCCAGGAAATACTTCTGGGCGTTCGCCCCAGCCACATGGTGCTGTCTAAGGAGGCGGGCAATACGCTTACCGCTACAGTAGAGGTCTCCGAGATGATGGGCAGCGAGGTCCATTTCCATGCCAACGCCAACGGAAAAGATGTGGTCGTCATCGTTCCCACGATGGATGCCGGCGGCAATCATATTGACGCGTTCCACCCCGGCGACAAGCTGAACCTGACCTTTAGCGGCAATGTTTGCCACGTCTTTGGCAAGGACGGGAAGAATCTGGAATTTTGACAGCTATAACAAGGGGACGCCGCAGCGTCCCCTTTCCATTCCAATCCAGAGGTGATAACATTTGAGCATTTTGAAGTTAAAGCCCTGCTGTAAAGATTATATCTGGGGCGGCAGGCGTCTGGCGGACGAATACGGGATTTCTTCCGAAAAAGACATCCTGGCGGAGGCCTGGGTGCTTTCCTGCCACCCGGACGGTCCATCCCTGATTGTCAACGGCCCCCATGAAGGGAAGACCTTAGCCGAATATATCCAGGCCAACGGCAGTCAGGTATTGGGTACCCATTGCAGGCGGTTTCGGGATTTTCCCATCCTGGTGAAGTTCATTGATGCCAAGCAGAACCTGTCGGTTCAGGTCCACCCCGGCAACCGCTTTGCTCTGGCCGAGGAGCACCAGTATGGCAAGACCGAAATGTGGTATGTGATGGACGCCGGTCCCAACGCGTTTCTCTATTACGGCTTTAAACGGGAGGTCAGCAAGGAGGAGTTCGCCCAGCGCATCCGGGAAGATACGCTGCTGGAGGTCCTCAATGCCGTTCCGGTGCAAAAGGGGGATGTGCTGTTTATTGAGGCGGGTACCATCCATGCAATCGGCGGCGATATTCTGATTGCGGAAATCCAGCAGAATTCTAATGTGACCTACCGGGTCTATGATTATGGCAGAGTCGGCAAGGACGGCAAAAAGCGGGACCTGCACATTGAAAAGGCTTTGGCGGTGACGAACCGGGTGCCCATCCTGCGCAGCGGCAAAAGTTATCCCCATGTGGCTGACTGCGACTACTTTACCGTTGATAAATTGAATCTGGATGGCTGTGTTATGCGCAAAGTGGAAGGCGCTGTTGGGGGAAGAGTCCTTTGTCAGCATCCTGATTATGAACGGAAGCGGAAAAATTGCCTGCGGCAGCGAGAACGTTCCCTATCAGAAAGGGGATAGTTTCTTTCTGCCCGCCGGCAGCGGCACATACACTGTGGAGGGCAGCTGTGACGCGTTGATCACTTCAATCCGGGACAAGACGAACATGGTGCGTGCGGGTATCGACATCGGCGGCCGGTATACAAAGGTTGGACTGGTGGACGAAGAACAGCGGCTAATCGCCTACCGGGAACTCCCCTTTGATTCTGCCTCTCCGCCGGAAAAGGCCATCCGGGATGCGGGATCCATGGTGTTGGCTTTGTTGGAGGAACAGCGCATTGATCTGGACCTGTGCGCCAATGCAGGTTTGGGCGTAGCCGGAATCGTGGAGGACGGCGTGGTTCGGTACTCCAACAACATTGGCTGGAAGGACGTTCCAGCGGCAGAGCTGCTGGCTGGACAGCTGCCGGTTCCCATCCATGTGGCCAATAACGCTGACTGCGCCGTCTTGGGCGAGATGGCCGCAGGGGCGGCAAAGGGCTGCGAGGATGTTTTGCTGCTGACGATAGGCCGGGGTGTGGGAAGCGGCCTGGTGCATAACGGGCAGCTGTATGACGGCGCGGAATTTGGGCATATGGTCATTGAGGAAGACGGGCGGCCCTGTTCCTGTGGAAGGAAGGGCTGTTGGGAAGCCTATGTTTCCGTCACCGCCCTGAGGAAAGAGACAGAGGAAACCCTGGGGACGCCCATAGAGTGGGAGGAGCTATGGAGCCTGGCCAGCGGAGGCGACGAGAGGGCGGCAATGATAGCGGAGGCCTATATCCGCCGCCTGAGCACCGGTTTGGTGAACCTGGTGAATATTCTGCATCCCAAACTGGTGGTCATCGGCGGAAACCTGGCCGCTTTTGGGGAAACCTGGTTAGGACCTTTGAAGGAGAGCGTTCAAAGCAAGTCCTTCGGCGGAGAGCGCTCGACCATGCCGGAAATCAAGGCGGGGGTATTGGGCCGGAAGGCGGGAACGCTGGGAGCGGCCAATCTGGTTTAAGAACGCCAAGAGAACAAGGAGCGATCAAATGGCACAAATCAATTTGGCAAGATTGAAAAGCTGTATGCGCCGTGCCCAACAGGGCGGTGAACTGACGATTGGTTTTTTCGGCGGTTCCATTACCCAGGACTGTGCCGCCACTGTCCATGAAAATTGTTATGCCTTCCGGATATTCCACTGGTGGGAGTCCGCATTTCCGGCGGCGCGATTTCACTATGTGAATGGCGGCATCGGCGGAACCGGTTCTCATTTCGGCGCGGCGCGGGTAATACCGGATCTTCTGATGTATCAGCCCGATTTCGTGGTGGTGGATTTCAGCGTGAACGATATAGAAAACAGGCTGCGGCAAGAGACCTGCGAGGGCGTTCTCCGGCAGATGCTCTCCTGGCCCTCCGAACCGGCTGTGATGCTGCTGAACAACATCCATTATGGCACTGGATACACGGACCAGGATTGCCACAACGAATTGGGCGCTTGGTATGGTTTGCCCCATATCAGCGTCCGTGATACCATCTATCAGAGAATGCTGTCGGGCGAGTTTACCCGGGACCAACTGACAGCTGACGGCCTCCACCCGAACGACCTGGGCCATGAGCTGATTGCTGCTGAAGCTGCGGCCTTCTTGGAGCAGGTCAGGGAGCGGCTAGGGGAGGCGGAAACGGATGTCCCGCTTCCGCCTCCCATGACGGCCAACGCCTATGAACACGCCCGGCGGCTGACCATTCGGGAGGTTTCTCCAGCCCTCTCCGGTTTCCGTGCCGATACAGAAGAGAAAACAGGCCATCTGGACAGTTTCAAAAACGGCTGGATTGGACAGCGGCCCGGAGATTCCATCCGGTTCGAGGTGGAGGCGTCCTGTATTGCCGTCCAATACCGCAAAACCATACGCCGTCCCGCCCTGTCCGCTAAGCTAGTGCTGGACGGGGATACGAGCCATCCAGTCGTTTTGGATGGAAATTTTCAGGAGGACTGGGGAGACTGCCTGTTTTTGACCCCTGTCCTCCATCACGGGCGGCATGAGAAGCATACGGTTGAAATTACGGTCATGGACGCGCCGCCTGGAGAAACCACGCCCTTTTACCTGCTGTCGCTGATTGTTTCCTGAAAATGAAAAGGAGAAGACACGATGTCATTTGCGAAAGATTTCATGTGGGGCGCCGCTGCCAGCGCCTACCAGGTCGAGGGCGCTTGGTCTGAGGACGGCCGCGGCCCCAGTATCTGGGATATCTGTTGTCAGGAGGGCGGCCATGTCTATGAAAACCACACTGGAGACGTGGCCTGCGACCACTACCACCGCTTCCGGGAGGATGTGGAGCTGATGAAGGAAATCGGACTGAACGCTTACCGCTTCTCCATTTCCTGGTCCCGCCTTCTGCCAGAGGGAACTGGGAACGTCAATGAGGCGGGGGTCCGGTTTTACAACGATCTTATCAACGCCCTGCTGGACAATGGCATTGAACCCTATGTGACGCTCTTTCACTGGGACTTGCCTTACGCGCTCTACCAGCGGGGCGGCTGGATGAACCCGGAAATTGTGGAATGGTTCGGCGCCTACACGAAGCTTGTTGCGGAGCGGTTCAGCGACCGGGTGACCCATTTCTTTACCTTGAATGAACCCCAATGCTTCATAGGATTAGGGTTTCTCAGCGGCACACATGCTCCCTGGCTGTGTTCCCCTTTGCGGGACACATTTGCGATGGCCCATAACGCGCTGAAAGCCCATGGCCGTGCGGTGCAGATGCTGCGCACGTATGGAAAGCGGCCGTTAGAGATTGGCTATGCGCCTACCTGCTCCGCCGCTTGTCCGGAAAAGGAAACGCCGGAGGATATTGAAGCCGCACGGCGGATGATGTTTTCCTTGCCGGAGGACCTGCGGAACTGGACTTGGAATGTCGCTTGGTGGTCGGATCCGGTCCTTTTGGGACGGTACCCGGAAGAAGGGCTGGAGCGGTTTGCCCCTTATCTGCCCAAAATCACGGACGAGGACATGAGACAGATTGCTGAGCCGGTTGATGTATATGCGCAGAATATTTATAATGGGAAATGTGTCCGCATGGGTGCAGATGGAAAGCCGGAGCTGGTGAAGCGCTATATAGGGTTTCCCAGGACGGCCAACGGCTGGCCCATCACGCCTGAGAGTCTCTATTGGGGACCGAAATTCCTATATGAGCGGTACAGGAAACCATTTTATATCACAGAAAACGGCCTGTCCTGTCATGATACCGTGTCATTGGATGGGAGGGTCCACGATCCCAACCGCATCGACTTTCTGGCCCGTTACCTGAGCCAGCTAAAACGGGCGGCGGGGGAGGTCGATCTGAGGGGATATTTCCAGTGGTCGCTGATGGATAACTTTGAGTGGGAGAAAGGTTACTCGGAACGCTTTGGGCTGATTTTCTTGGATTATCGTACCCAGAAGCGGATTTTGAAGGACTCCGCCAGTTGGTATCGCGAGGTAATCCGGAGCAACGGCGAAACGTTGCGTGAAGCGTAAAAACAGGTGCGCGGACTCAGATCATGGTTCCGGCTGTCCCAGGGGAATTTCTGCGTCTCCCCACAGCACAGCTGCCGCTTGGCTGAGATCCACAGGCTTTTCAAAGCTTACCGCCGCCGTGCAGCCGGAGCCCATATCGCCCATGGTCAGCTGTCCAGGAGCCGCTTCCATTTCACTGCCATCCTTCATCCGCAGGGCCATTCGGACCTGCAGCCATGGGTCCTCTCCGTCCAGGCGGTACTTCCACCAGATGCCCAAGGGCGAGACGCTCATAGAAAGCAGCGTCATCGTTTTCTGCCCCTCTGTCATGGTTATACCCTCCACCATAGGCTCCAGCACT
>JAAWGR010000079.1 GCA_022795445.1 Oscillibacter sp.
GTGAAAAGCTGTACTGCAGGCCGGAGTGGAACCGGAAGCTGATGTGTCTGAAACGCTCGCTTGACGAGGTGTACACTCTCGCCGTTAATCGCGACATCCTGAATATTGGGGACTGCAATTACCTTGTTGCTTAAAGTCGGGTCCAACTCCACCGAGTAGATGGCGTGGACAATGGTGTCTTTTTGCATATCTGTGTGAAAAAACCAATCCATACCAAATTCAAAGAACTCCCAAAGAACGCCAATGGTCATAGAAAAGCAGAACGCCACCAGAGCCAGGAAAAACGGCGAGAGGTTGAAGGTCAGCCGTTCGTCGTCGTTTAACAAGATGACCATGGAAAAGCCCACTGCCGCAGCGAGGAACCCGTTCAGTGTATGGAGCATGGTATCCCAGTGAGGCACAACGATATAAAAAGCGCTGACCTCCCCTAAAATTTCCGCCGCGTAAATAAAGCATAAAATCGTGATCTCCAGTGCCGGCGGCAATTCAATGTGCAGCTTTACTTGAATCCAACTGGGAACATACAGCAGCAAATACGTCAACGCGCAGAAAAACGCGCTCTCATAGCCGCCCCGCATCAGCTGCCGGATGAACGCTATGATCACCAACGCCCGCAGGATGTAAAAAACAATAAAGGAGCTCTTATGCTCCCGAAGCTCCTTTTCCATTGCCTGCCGGAAATTTCGTTTCTCCTGGATTTTCTTGCGCTTTTGCGTAGGTTTATCAAGCTTTCTCAAATTCTTTGCCTCCCTTTGCACAATGCTGCCCAGATGGGAACAACCCGGCAGCTTCTTCGCTATGTTATCCCATTTCCCAGCCGCTTGCAAGGGCTTTTTTACAAATTACGCCCTCTCGCCACAAAAAAGAGCCAGGTTTTCCCTGGCACATGCCCTCTCTTCCGAAATATGTAGGGAACGCGCAGGCCGCTTACGACAGCAGCGCGTTCATTTCCTCAATTTCCAAATCCTGCAAAGCCCAGTTGATTCCATAGCCCACAACCTTGCTCAAATCACGCACCTGCTGGTCAATGTCCCTCGTCGTGACCAGGAGAGGCTGTTTCCCCTGGCGCAGACGGGTTTCATCCAGCTCCGCAATCCCCGCTTCCTCCAAGAGGTCTGCTGCCAGCGTCGCCGCATCCACTACCGTAGGAATCCCAACACAAAACACTGGAATACCAAGCGTTTCCCGGTTCAGTGCAGCCCGGTGGTTCCCCACGCCGGAACCAGGGACAACGCCAGTATTGCTCAGCTGCACGGTTGTACACATCCGTCCTGCCCGGCGCGAGGCAAGCGCGTCTACCGCAATCACCATCGCCGGCTTCACCTGCTCTACAAGCCCATGGACCGCCTCAGCGGATTCTACGCCGGTAGTCCCTAGCACTCCCGCCCGAAACACCGCCACTGGACGAAACCCGGAAAAATGCTTTGGCATGGCGGCGACCAGATGCCGCGTTACCAATACGCTGTCTACTGACAGCGGGCCAACGGCGTCGGCCGTCATGGCAGAATTGCCCAAGCCAACCACCAAAACCGGACCCTCTGGCGGGTCCAGTGCCTTGAGCTGCCCGCCTACCGCCCGCACAGCCCGCTCAAAAAAATCAGCTTTTCTCTGCCAAAAACTGGTGAGGTCTACCGTCAGATAGCTTCCCTGGGGTTTGCCTAGGGCTTCCTCCCCCCGATGGTCTAAAATGTCTACCCGGGTAACCGGGTATCCCTCCTGTTTCTGCTTTGTGGCCTTCACCCCCGCCAGACGCGTCGTCCGTTCCGCCGATTCCTGCCACAGCTCCCGCGCCTCCAGCGCCAAGTCTGTGCGCTTTGCAAACATGTTGACTCCCCCCTTCTTCCACTCTAGGTTTTGCAGTCTTTTCCGCAATATGCATCCGGCTTTCGTCTCCTTATTCAGCTTCCGGTAAGGGTTTTGCGGTTTTTGTTCAGCTTTTGTCAAATTTTTTACGGCAATTTCCGCAGATATCTGCTATAATAGAGAAAATGGAAAGGGGGCCTGCCCATGCGCCTGCCGGAATTCGTTTCATCCAAGTTTTTCCCCATCTCCCGCCGGGACCTGCTGGTGACTGCCGGCATCCTGCTCTGCACCATCGCCGTCTGCTCGGTTCTCCGTATGGCAGGCAGCATCCAGGGCTTTGCCCCGCCAGTGTTCGTCCTGGCAGTGCTGCTTATTTCCCGGTTCACCACCGGTTACTTGTATGGACTGATTTCGGTGGTGCTGGGTGTTGTATGCGTTAACTTCATCTTTACTTACCCTTACTGGGCCTTTAACCTCACCATTGCCGGGTACCCGCTGACGTTTTTCGTTCTCATGACCGTCTCTATTATCACCTGTTCCCTCACCGCCCAGGCCAAACAGCAAGCACGGCTTCTGGCGGAAAACGAACGGGAGAAAATGCGCGCAAACCTGCTCCGCTCTGTTTCCCACGATATTCGCACACCGCTGACCTCCATTGTTGGCTCCACCTCGGCAATCTTAGAAAACCCAGGGCTGTCCGAACAGGATAAGCGGGAACTTTTAGAAAACACCCGTGAGGAGGCGCAATGGCTCATCCGCGTTGTGGAAAACCTGCTCTCCATCACCCGTATTGGCGAAGACCAGGCCCGCATCACTAAAGAGCCAGAGGCCGCAGAGGAAGTGTTGGGAGAGGCTGTGCGGAAATTCCGGCGGCGGTTCCCGGAAATCGCAGCTTCCGTCTCCATCCCGGACAACCTGCTCCTGGTACCGATGGACCCGATTTTGATTGAGCAGGTTCTCCTGAATCTGCTGGAAAACGCTGCAATCCACGGCAAAAGCACCACTTCCATCCATGTATCCCTGCAGGAAGAAGACGGCTTTGCCCGCTTTTCCGTCCAAGACAACGGGCAGGGACTCTCCGAGAAAAAAATCGCCGGGCTTTTTGACGAAACCGTAAAGCCCCACGCCGCAGCAGATGGCGACGGCAAACGGAATATGGGCCTGGGACTCTCCGTCTGCCGGGCCATTGTCCGCGCCCACGACGGAACGATTGAAGCAAAAAACTTACCGCATGGGGCGGAATTTTCCTTCCGTCTGCCAATTTACAAGGAGGATTTGTAACCATGCAGATACGAGAAAAAATCCTGGTGGTTGAGGATGAAAAGAACATTGCCCAGTTTATTGCCGCAGTTCTTGGCAGCAGCGGCTATGAAACGGTACAGGTTCGCAGTGGCACAGAAGCCCTCTCCATGATTTCCTCCCACTGCCCAGATCTCATTATCCTGGATCTTGGTTTGCCGGACATGGACGGCCTGGAAATCCTCCGCCAACTCCGCACCTGGTCCAGCCTGCCAGTGGTGGTAGTCTCTGCCCGTTCCCATGAACGGGACAAGGTAACGGCCCTGGACGCGGGCGCCGATGATTACCTGACAAAACCCTTCGGCACCAACGAACTCCTTGCCCGGGTACGCACAGCCATCCGCCACACCCGCACTGCCAGCGGCAACGACGAAATTGCCCAGAAGGGCACCTATACCGTTGGAGATCTGGTGATTGATTACAACAAACACCAAGCCCTCGTTCGGGGCGAAAATGTCAAGCTGACCTTGAGCGAATTCCGCATCGTAGCCCTCCTAGGCAAGCACGCCGGAAAAGTCCTTACCTACGACTTTATCATTAAGGAACTTTGGGGCCCTCGGGCTGGTGGAAGCAATCAAATCCTTCGCGTCAACATGGCCAATATCCGCCGCAAAATCGAAAAAAATCCTGCCGAACCGGAATACTTATTCACAGAAGTCGGCGTCGGCTATCGTCTCGCAGAAGGCGAGTAAAGGACTATTCGTCTTTGGGAAACGGCTCCTGTTCCTTCCCTTCCTCAATCTGCCGGTAGAGACAGGCAAGGCCATCCGAAAGGTCGCCAACCTCGTCAATCAAGCCCAACTGCACCGCTTCCTCGCCATAAACTACGCTGCCTACGTCCGCCGCCATCTCATCCGTCTTCAGCATCAGTTCCTGGAAGCGCTCGCCGCTGATGTGGCTGTGTCCCGCTACAAAGGACACAATCCGTTCCTGAAGCCGCTGGAAATATTGGTACGTCTGAGGTGCAGCAATCACTGTCCCGCTCATGCGCACAGGATGGATCGTCATTGCCGCCGACGGCACTGCAAAGCTTCGCCGCGCCGCTACCGCCAAGGGAACGCCAATGGAATGGCTTCCGCCCAGGACAATAGACACGGTGGGTTTTGTCATGCCCGCAATCAGCTCCGCAATGGCGAGTCCCGCTTCCACATCACCGCCGACGGTGTTCAGCAGGAACAAAACACCTGCTACCTCTTCGGATTCCTCTAGCTTCGCCAACAGCGGCAGAACGTGCTCGTATTTCGTCGTTTTCGTGTTGGAAGAAGCCGTCATGTGGCCTTCAATCTGTCCAATGATCGTCAAGCAGTAGATATTGCCGTGAGGCGTCGCTGTCATAGCGGAGCCAAAATCCAATATGCCCTGGACAGTTTCCTTTTGCGAATTGCTGTCCTTTTCCGGCTCGGTGTTTTTTGTCGGTTCAGTCATAAAATCCCTCGCTTTCTTAGATAGCTTCTGCAATCAGATATTAAAAATACACGGCCAGAAAAATTTCTGTAAAATCCTTCATACTTTGCGCACCTTAAAGGGCTGCATCGGGAGAGGGCCATCCCACAGGGCCTGCGGCCCTTACTCACTTTATACTTTCTTATCTTTTCAAGAGAAGTCTTGCCGTACAATATTCCTTTTTCCACCGGCCTGTGCTATAATGGCAACGATAACTTGCCCCTTGGGCTTGGGAGGTTTTCTCTTATGCGCAAAAAACGCATCGTTGTGAAGGTCGGCACTTCTACCCTTACACATAGCTCCGGCAGCCTGGACCTCCGCAGTATGGAACATTTGGTTCGCGTCTTGGCAGACCTCAGCGGCGCGGGTCATGAGGTAATCTTGGTTACTTCCGGCGCTATCGCCGTCGGGACTGCCCGCCTGGGGCTCGCGGAACGTCCAAAGGAACTGCGGATGAAACAGGCCGCCGCTGCCGTGGGCCAATGCCGTATGATGCATTTATACGATAAACTATTTGCCGAGTACAACCGCAGCATGGCCCAGATCCTGCTGACCGGCGACGACGTGGATGATCCTGAACGCGCCGAACACTTGCGCAGCACTTTCTCGGCATTGTTGGAACTGGGGGTTATTCCTGTCGTGAACGAAAACGACTCTGTTTCTTCCGCTGAGATCGAAACCGGCCGGCACAAAATCTTGGGCGATAATGACACCCTCTCAGCAATCGTCGCCTCACTTTGTCAGGCAAATCTGCTGGTCCTCCTCAGCGATATAGACGGCCTTTACAATAAGGACCCCCGCACAAACCCTGACGCCGCCCTTCTGCATGATGTAGACGCACTTACACCGGAAATTCTGGAAATGGCCGGCGGTGCAGGCACCTGGAGGGGTACCGGCGGAATGGCAACCAAATTGTCCGCTGCGAAAATCGCAACGGAATCCGGCTGTGAAATGGTGATTACCAATGGTTCCCATCCAGAAAATCTTTATGGTATCTTGAATGGTGAAGATATCGGAACCCGGTTCCACACACAAAAATCAGGAGGTACTGAAGCATGACCGCATTACAGCAGCAAGGGCAGGCCGCAAAAGCCGCTTCCTACACTCTCTCCACCGCCGGGACGGCCGCCAAAAATGCCGCCCTGGAAGCCATCGCAAGCAGCTTAGATCAACGGCAAGGCGAATGGCTCACCGCCAATGCCGAGGACGTTGAAGCCGCGAAAGCGGCAGGGATGCGCTCCGCTATGCTGGACCGTCTAACACTGACCCCTGAACGGATTGCCGGCATTGTAGACAGCGTTCGGCAGGTCAAGGCCCTGCCGGACCCGATTGGGAAAATCGATAAGATGGAAACCCGGCCGAATGGCTTGATCATCGGACGTCGGCGCGTTCCCCTGGGCGTTATTGCCATCATTTTCGAGGCACGGCCCAATGTTACTGTCGATGCCGCGGCACTGTGCTTGAAGTCCGGCAATGTCTGCATCCTTCGCGGCGGCAAAGAAGCTATCCGCTCCAACCGTGCCGCTGCCGCCATCATGCAGGACGCTTTGGAAGCCTCCGGACTCCCTGCCGGCTGCATTTCTCTGGTCCAGGATACCAGCCGCGACACCGCAAATGAACTCATGCACCTGGACGGCTATGTCGATGTTCTTATCCCCCGCGGCGGCGCAAGCCTTATCCGGACTGTCGCTAAAGAGGCCAGCGTACCAGTTATCCGTACTGGCGAAGGCGTTTGCCATGTGTACGTCGACGAAGAGGCAGACCTCGATATGGCGGCAGAAATCTTGTTTAACGCCAAATGCTCCCGTCCCTCTGTCTGCAATGCCGCGGAGTGCGTTTTGATCCATGAGCGTGTGGCAGAGGCATTTTTGAAAAAGGCCGTTCCACTTCTCGACCGCCATCAGGTTGAACTCCGCTGTGATGCATCATCCCTTGCGATTCTTGGCGGAAGGGCCGTCCCAGCCTCTGAGAGCGATTGGGACGCCGAATATGATGACTATATCCTCGCTGTCCGCCTTGTAAAAGACGCCAAGGAGGCTATCAGCTTTATCAACACCCACGGCACTGGACACTCTGAGAGCATCGTCACAAAAAATTACTTCACCGCTATGAATTTCCTGTCCGCAGTGGATGCGGCGGCGGTATACGTCAACGCCTCCACCCGCTTTACCGATGGCGGAGAGTTCGGCCTGGGCGCAGAAATCGGCATTTCCACCCAAAAGATGCATGCCCGCGGCCCTATGGGCCTGGAGGAACTGACCTCTTGCAAGTACGTGATTTACGGCGAAGGACAGGTACGATGACGGAACGGCTTGACGTGGAGCAGGTCTTGAAAGCCTTGGCACGGAATTCCATCCGTCTGGAACCAGGAGAAGGGAACGGCCCCGTTGTGGGCCGTTTCGGGGGCCTGCCGGATGTGCCGCCAGAGTTTGTATGGCCTGTCTTCGAAACGGCTGTTTACAACGACAGCACTGTAAAGCCCCGGCCTCTCAGCTTTCTGGCACAGTTCGACTGTGCTGCCTTGGCCCCGCTGGATATGGATGGACTGCTTCCCCACACGGGCGTGCTTTCCTTCTTTTACGAACTGGATTCTCAGCGTTGGGGCTACGATCCCGAGGACACAGGCTGCGCCCGGGTGTATTGGTTTCCGGACAAAGCAGCGCTGGTCCCGGCGGCAGACTTTCCAGAAGAGATGGAAGATTATTTACGCCTCCCCTCCACACCTTTTCAAGCCAAAAGCGAAATTACCTATCCGGACTTTGAGGACTTCGCCCTCCCCTATCCCGAGATCACCCATCCCTCTTATTGGAAACAAGTCTATGGCGGCTGGGAAGGTTTTCTAGGTAAATATGATACGGTTTCTGCTGCGCTGCGAGGCAGGGAACCAGAGACCTTCCACAAACTGTTGGGCTGGCCGGACATCATTCAAAACAACATGACCCGGGAATGTGAACTGGTTTGCCAAGGCTTCCATACGGGCGGCAGCTGGGATAAAATTCCCATCGAAACGCGGCAAGAGGCGGCACGGACTTCTTTGGACGGCTGGCGGCTTCTGTTTCAGATGGATACCGTAACCATCGGGGACGAGTTTGAGTTGATGTTCGGTGACAATGGCAGCATTTACTTCTACATCCGCAAAGAGGACCTGGCCGCCTGCCGTTTCGACCGGATTTGGCTGATTCTGCAATGTTTTTAAAAGAAAGGTGAGTGCAATGATTCTTGGTTTCATTGGAACAGGCAACATGGGCGGAGCCTTAGCGAAGGCAGCCCATTGTAAGTTGGATGGCGAACAAATCCTTCTTGCCAACCGCACGCCGGAAAAGGCACAGCGTTTAGCGGAGAAACTGGATGCTAAGGTTACAGACAACGCCGCCGTAGCGGAACAGGCGAACTATATCTTTTTAGGCGTCAAACCTCACATGATGGAAGACCTGCTGACGGAGATTGGCCCGATTCTAGCAAAGCGGAAACATCTGGAGGATATGCAGGACATGGCTAACCCTATGGAACAGCATAGCCGCTTTGTTCTGGTGTCTATGGCCGCTGGGCTTTCCATCGCCCGCATCCAGGAACTAGCTGGAACCTCTTATCCGGTAATCCGCATTATGCCAAACACTCCTGCCGCCATTGGAATGGGAATGAATTTTTATACTTGTGGCCCTGGTGTAACGGGCCGGGAAGAAAAACTCTTTTTAGAGGCAATGTCCGGCGCGGGCCGCTTTGCGTCTATTCCGGAAACACAGATGGACGCCGCTTCCGCCGTTGCAGGCTGCGGCCCAGCGTTCGTCGACCTCTTCCTCGAAGCTATGGCGGACGGCGGCGTCGCCTGCGGACTGCCCCGCGCTCAGGCGATAGAATTCGCCGCGCAAATGATGGTGGGTTCTGCAATGCTCCTGCTGCAAACAGGACAACATCCCGGCGCGTTAAAAGACGCCGTTTGTTCTCCTGGCGGTTCTACCATACAAGGCGTGCGCGCATTGGAGGAACACGGGTTCCGCGCCGCTGTCATCAACGCTGTGATTGCTGCTTACGAAAAAAATCGGGCCCTTGGCTGACATTAAAAACGCCCTGTACCATTGGTACAAGGCGTTTTGTTTATTAAAATACTCCCTTTTTGAAAAAGTCTGCTGTCTAAAACTCATATTGGGTTCTATGTGAAACTAACAATCCGTCTGTTAATTCCACACATAGGGCACTTCCTTTTCTACGGCTGCCAATGCAATACCTGTATCTTTTCCAAAACGTTCCATTATTATTTTTTCGGCTTCTGAACTCATTTTTTCATAGGGTTAATACCTCTAAACGCCGATTTATATACTTGATTATAAAATATATGCTTGCTGCCCACAATGTAAATTTTTTAACTCGATTTCAGAGGATACACAATTCCGAAAAGGAAGTCAAAATACATTAGGATTCAAAATCCGTTTAGATCATCGTCCAACCAAGTGTCATCTAGTGTAAGCTTCCGTGTAAATACCCGTGCGCTATTTTCTTCGTACTTGCTTTGATGGAATTTGAACAGCGTTTCACCGTTTTCCAGCTCACAAACGATCTCGATGTTCCCGAGTGGGTGGCTCATGGCATAACGTACCGATTTACCAAACCCGTTCTGCCGGGATTTTGCCGCATCCACAATCCGAATCCCCTCCAAAAGCGGCACCTGGAAGCGTCCATGCACTCCCGTCACTGGACGGCACTGGAAGATATAATATGGACATGCGCCAATCCGTGTCAGTCCGGACAACAGCGCCCCTAGGGTCTCCCCATTGTCATTCACGCCGCGGAGCAAAACCGTCTGGTTCCGCACCTGTACGCCCCGGTCGATCATAGCCCGGACCGCCTTGGCAGCCTCCTCCGTCAGCTCCCGCGGATGGTTGAACTGTGTTACCAGATACAACGCTTTCTTTTGGGAATATTTTTCGAACATGTCCAAAAACTCCGCATCATCATAAATCCGCTCTGGCAGCGTCACGGGAATCCGAGATCCAAACCGGATAAAATCCACATGCTCGATGGCCGTTAATTCACGTAGGTACCGTTCTAGGATATGATTTGGATTCATGAAGGAATCGCCGCCAGATACCAGAACGTTGGAAATCTCCGGGTGTGCTTTCACATATTCTGCCGCCTCATCTGCCCGCTTGTTCAGCTCCTCCTCCGAAAAACCAACCATCCGCTTCCGGAAACAATGGCGGCAATACATAGCGCACTGGTTTGTAGACAGCAGCAGCGCTGTCTGCTGGTACTTATGCTGAAGGCCCTCCATCTTTGTGTTGGACGCCTCGCCGCTGGTGTCAAAGGAACCGCCTGGGTCAAACTCACTGATGGACGGAATACACATACGCGCTATGGGATCATTTGGGTCAGAAGTGTCTACCAGGGAGAGATAATAGGGCGTAATCATCATAGGAAAACGCTCGATTACCTCAGCATAACGGGCCGTCTCCTCCGGTGTGAGTCCCAACACCGGCGCAAGCTGCTCCGCCGTACGGATTCCCTTCTTCAATTCGTCCTGCCAGCTCATCGCTGCCACCTGCCTTTCTGTAATATGAAAAGCGCATAAACCGGCCTTATTCAGCCAGTCCACACGCTTATTTGCATGATTTCGATGTTTTTTGAAAATTGCTTCTCAAACTTTCCTTACATAAAAATCGCAGCCAAGGCCGGAATTTCCTCATCGGCCCCTCAAGCCAGCACACATAGCTCATTCTTATAATACCAAAAACCACAATAAAATGCAACTATTTTTTGGGCATATTTCCCTCTTCTGCGCCAAAAAATCTGTACCTATACAATCCTATTTTTCAAAAATCGGAAAATATCACATGCTTGCTTTTTTCTGGGATTACTATATAATAAAGAAATCAAATCAAGGAGGTTTTTTACATGAACCAGACCATCACTGCCAAACACGCCCCTGCAGCTGTGGGACCATACTGCCATGCGAAATTGGCTGGCAATACACTTTACACTTCCGGCCAGCTCGGCCTTGACCCTGTTACTGGAGAACTGCCCCAAGGCGTCGAGGCCCAGGCCGCTCAAGCGCTGGAAAACCTACGTGCCGTTCTGAACGCTGCTGGTATGGATTTGGATGATGTGGTGAAAACCACGGTGTTCCTGGCAGATATGGATGATTTTTCCACCATTAACGCCATTTATGCCAAGTATTTTCCCGACGATGCCCCGGCCCGTTCCTGTGTCCAGGCTGCGGCCCTGCCCAAAGGTGGATTGTTTGAGATCGAAGCCATCGCCGTCCGGTAAACCTAACAGAAAGGCGTGCCCTGTCCAGGGCACGCCTCTCCTATTTACGCCTCAAGCTCCGCATAGATACCATAAGCGCATGGATCATCGTCGTCCGCTAGCTCCGGCAGGAAAACGATGTCGTTGTCCTCGCGGAATTCAACCTTCAACATCCCGGTATGAAGACGGTATACCTGAGTCTTCTCCAAGCCGCTGGTGGTGGTAACGGTGATGGTCAGCGCTGCGCCGTCAAACCGGTCCAGGTCCATCTGGGCCTCTGTCGTAATGCCCAAGCCGGTATCGTATGCGATCTCCTCCGGCGGAAGCCAGAAACCATAACGCAGGTCGGGATCATAGTCCTCCTGGAGCTCCGTACCCACGGCTGTCATCTCTGGCATGTACCACATACCATCATCGGTCTGGCTGATGGCGGCGGTAGTCAAGCGGCCTTCCTCCATAGCGACCCGGAAATTATACATTTCCTCATCTGTCAGATTTGTATGCATTTGATAGCGGTACAGCGCACCCTTGTCGATTGAAATGGCAACTGTTGCAATCTCCTCCCCTGTCACCTGGAACAGGCAGCCAGTAAAATCGCCCTCCCCAGGGTTGGTCAGGCCTTCACCAATTGAAAACGTCAGCTTGCCGTCCGACACCGTCGGGATTGCTTCGCCAGTCATAGCGGCATAGGCTGTCAAGCCAAAGGTATATGCCGGAATAACGGTTGTAGAGATATCCTCATCTACTACGCTTCCATCGGGGGAAGCAGGATTTGTCGCGGGCCGGAGGGATATTCCTCCCAATACCAGAGCCACGGCGCACGCCGCACACACTGCCGCCCGAAAAAAGAAATGCGAATGGTTCTGTTTTCTTTGGGGAGCCGCTTGCCGACGGGTTTGGAACAGTACACGATCATTCAGCCCTTCTGGCGTATGGATATCCTGTGTCAATTTCCGGTAATTCATCATCTTCAAAACCTCCCAGCAATTGCTTCAGTTGGATTCTTGCCCGCCGCAGGCGGGTACGGACCGTAGCTGGCGGGATACGCAGCAGGTCCCCGATCTCGCGGGTCTCATAGCCCTCGCCGTAATGCAAATGCACAACAACCTGTAATTTCTCCGGCAAACGGGCTACCGCCTCCCACAGCTCTGTTGCCCGTTCGTCTACCGGGCGAGCCATCTCCGGAATATCTTCCAGCGACAGCACGGTCCGCCGAAGACGGAAGCGGCCAATGTCTGCACAGCGGTTAATCGTCGCTCGAATCAACCAGGCTTTCAGGTGCTCGCTGTCCCAGGATTTTTCCGACTGGCTGAACAGACGGAGGAATACATCCTGATATACATCCTCCGCATCTGCCGTGTTTTGCAGCCGACATAGGGCCAGGCGATATACCGTGTCGCCATGGGCCGTCATGGCATTGCTCAATTCCCGTTCGGTCATGCAATGCCTCCTTTCCTTTGTTTGAAAAGCGCCTTTCACTGATAACACGTCCAGACAGCCCAAAATGTTCCCACGTTCCGGAAAATTTTTGATAATGAAGGCGGGCGCATTGCGCCCGCCTTTTTGAAAACGCTTTTGATTACTCGTTGTGACGGAAGTAAATCATATCTCCATCCTGCACAACATATTCCTTACCTTCCACACGGAGCAATCCCTTCTCTTTCGCAGCAGCAGCGCTGCCGCACTTCTCCATGTCCGCATAGGCAAGGACCTCCGCACGAATAAAACCACGCTCCAGATCTGTATGGATTTTACCGGCGGCTTGAGGCGCTTTCGTCCCTTTTTTAATTGTCCAGGCACGGCACTCATCTTTGCCATAGGTCAGGAAGGAAATCAATCCAAGCAACGCATAGGAACATTTAATCAGACGATCCAAACCGGATTCCTGGACGCCGATTTCCTCTAAGAACAACTGCCGTTCCTCCTCTTCCAAGCCCGCTACGTCCTGCTCCAGCTTCGCGCAGATCGGCAATACCTGGCTGCCCTCCGCCTCTGCAATCTCCCAAACTTGCTGGTAATATTGGTTTTTATCCAGGTCTGTAAAACCAGCTTCGTCCGTGTTTGCGGCGTAGATCACTGGCTTGAGCGTCAGCAGCTCGCAGGTGGACAGCAACGGTTTGTCGTCGTCGCTGCACGCAAATGTCCGGGCCAAGTTTCCAGCATCCAGATGCTTTTGCAGCGCACAAAACAGCTCCACCTCATGGGCATATTTTTTATCGCCCTTCATGGCCTTTGTCGCCTTCTCCACCCGCCGCTGAACCATCTCCAGGTCCGCGAGAACCAACTCCATATTGATGATTTCAATGTCCCGCTTTGGATCTGCGCCGCCTTCTACATGGATAACATTCTCATCGTCAAAACAGCGGACGACGTGAACAACCGCGTCGGTTTCTCGAATATTCGCCAAAAACTTGTTCCCCAAGCCCTCGCCGCGGCTTGCGCCCTTTACAAGGCCCGCAATATCAACAAATTCAATGACTGCCGGAGTCTTTTTGTCTGGCTCATACATCTCCGCCAGCTTATCCAAACGTTCGTCGGGAACGGCTACCATTCCGACATTCGGATCGATGGTGCAGAAGGGATAGTTCGCACTTTCTGCTCCAGCGTTGGTGATCGCATTGAACAGCGTCGACTTACCGACGTTTGGCAAACCTACGATTCCTAATTTCATATTGCTTTTCGTCTCCTTAAAAAGTCTTGGTTTATCAATGGTTTTCGGGTTATGTTCCTTTAGATCTTCACCATTACT
>JAAWGR010000080.1 GCA_022795445.1 Oscillibacter sp.
CTTCATCCCACTGAGCATTTGCCGCGAGGATATACAACACTCGATTTCTCACAAATGATTTTGGATGATTAAGCAAAGAGGCGAAGTCATCAAAATATTTGTACCATTCATCGGTTTCTTGACTTTCTGATATAATTTTGTCGGCAAAAGCGCAAGCATATTTATCGTCTTTTGCTGTCAACTTTGCTATCATGTTTTCTATCATGGCTCTCTCCCTAACTCACGATTTGTCGAATCGAGTATACCATCAATGCTAACGACATTCAATCCTCATCTATAGTGCAACCTCCGCACTCGCCATTTATGAGCCGTACTATACCAGGTGGTCAAGTGCGGAAACCCTTGATATTGAATGAAAACCAATATAATGGGACAAATTCTCTGCTCCTTTCGATATCTAAACAAGAAAAACGCTGTAAGCTTCTCATATTTGCATCGTTTGCCAAACGTAAAAATGGGCGGTGTCTTACCGACATCGCCCATTTCCCGCTAACTGGCGCTGGAAAGCTCTGATATAGCATCAATCTTTTTGTACTCAAGCGGCGCGGTGCTCCAGCCCGCTTACCCGTACACGCCCTTGACGAAGGCGCTGAAAACAGGTGACGGTAAGAGTGCCGTCGCTCCATCGGTAGCGAAGGCGTGCGCCGCCGTGCTCCAGGCAGCGTTCCAGGGCGGAGCGGCAGTGCTGGAGGTACAGGAGCTGGTCGATAAGGAGGCACTCACGCTGCACCTCGTCACCGTAATCGGGACAAGGCAGGGCGTCGCAGGAGGTCAGGCGGCCGACAGAGCGACTGAGCCGCTGCGCTTGTTCAGCGGCTTCCAGACGAAGCTGTTCACGGAGGGCCTGGCGGGCATAGACAGCAGCGGCGGAGGTTTTTGCAGCGGCGGTGTTGGAATCAAAGTTTTTCATACGTCAAGTCACCTTTCTGAAAAGAATGGAATTTCTATTGGCACACAAAAAAGGACACAAAAATCCCTGTATGCACCAGTAGATTCTCACGTCCTTAAAAGAGACAATATCCAATTCAATTTTTCAAAAAGGTGCCCTCTATACTAGAGAACAAACATAAGGTACCACAAACACAACAACTTGTCAAGGGATAAGCACATCTTTTTTCTATTCGAAAAGTGAAATTTTATTTTTACTATCCCCCCAATCGAATAAGAGCACTATTATACTTGAGAGAAGTGTATTCTATCTTTTTATATCTCCACAATATTTACATACGTTTTTGAATTATACTCATAGTTCTTGTAATCTATTTCTTCACCACAAATAGAACAAACTTGTTTTGCAGTACAGCTGTCGCCTTCCCATTGATGACCGAAAGGAAATCCTTTTTTAAATTTAAAAAAGCCGGACTTCCCAAAGGAAGTCCGGCTGCCGCGTTATTCCACCGTGACGGATTTGGCTAAGTTGCGGGGTTTATCAATGTCGCACCCACGTTGTAAGGCGACATAATATGCAAACAGTTGTAAAGGCACGATGCCCAGAGATGGCTGTAAGAACCGATGGGTTTCAGGTATGGCAATCACTGCGTCGGCGGTTTTTTCCATCTTCTCCCGGAAGCTCTCCGTTGTTACTGCTAGGACCGTCGCCCCTCTGGCTTTGACCTCCACGACGTTGCTCATGGCTTTATCAAACAACGGCCCATGAGTACCCAAGGCCACTACTAGGGTTCCCGGTTCAATGAGGGAGATCGTGCCATGCTTCAGCTCACCTGAAGCGTAGGCTTCCGAGTGAATGTAGCTGATTTCCTTCAGCTTCAGAGAACCTTCCAAGCCCATGGCGAAATCCAGGTTTCGGCCAATGAAGAAAATTGAATCGTGGTTAAAGTACAGCGAAGCGTAGTATTGTGTTTCCTCGTAGTGCTCCAAATAAAGCTGCATTTTTTCCGGCAAAGCCTGCAATTCTGTCAGGATTTCTGCATATTCGCTCTGGCTGACCGTACCCAATAGGTCTGCCAGATACAAACCGATCAAGTCCAGTGCTGCCAGTTGGGTCGAGTAGCCCTTGCTGGTGGCGACGGCGATTTCCGGTCCCGCCCAGGTATACAGTACGTCGTCGGCCTCTCGGGCAATGGAACTGCCTACCACATTGCAGACAGCCAATGTCCGCCCGCCCAAGCGTTTTGCCTCCCGGAGGGCTGCCATGGTGTCAAGAGTTTCGCCAGACTGACTGATGGCGATGACCAAGGTGTTTTCGTCCACCAGAGGCTCACTGTAACGGAATTCGGATGCAAGGACGACCTCTACCGGGCGGCGCAGGAGCTGTTCCCAGACGTATTTGCCTACACAGCCTGCGTAATAAGCGGAGCCGCAGGCGATCATGTAGATATGGGAGATGCTTTTTGCATATTCCGCCGTGAGGGTGATGTCATCCAGGACGACCCGACCGTCACGAATCCGGGGCGAGACGGTTTTGCGGACCGCTTCCGGCTGCTCCAGGATCTCCTTGAACATGAAGTGCGGGTAACCGCACTTTTCTGCCGCGGTCACATCCCACTCAATAAAGCTGTGTTCTTTCTCCAGCGGCGTCATTTCGCTGTCGAAAACGTCAATGCTGTTTTCCGTTAAAACCGCTATTTCTCCGTCGTTCATGTAGGCGACGTCCCGGGTGTGCTTGATAATAGCAGTGACATCCGAGGCAATAAAGCTGCTGTTTTCGCCGTAGCCTAAAATCAACGGGCTGTCTTTCCGGGCGGCGATCAGGGCGTTGGGATAATCCGAGCAGATAATGCCAAAGGCATAGGAGCCTTCGATGCGCCGCAGGACGCGGCCTACGGCTTCCAGCATGCTGCCGCATTCTTTGTAATGGAATTCCAGCAGCTGCGCGACGACTTCTGTATCTGTGTCGGAGGCGAAGGTCACGCCCTGGCGGGTAAGCTGTTCTTTGATTTCCAAGTAATTTTCGATGATGCCATTGTGGACAAGGGCAATGGCCCCGTTTTCGCTGACGTGGGGATGGGCGTTGATGTCATTCGGCTCCCCATGGGTGGCCCAGCGGGTATGGCCAATACCGAGATTACCGGTCACATCGGCGCCGTTGTGGGTAAGGTCTGCCAGGACTTGCAGACGGCCCTTGGATTTTCGGACCTGCAAGCCCTTTTCAGAAGAACGGACGGCAATTCCGGCAGAGTCATAGCCGCGGTACTCCATTTGAGCAAGGCCGTCCAGCAAAATAGGGGCCGCTTCCTCACGGCCCACAAAACCTACAATGCCACACATAATTGAAAAATTATCCTCCTGAAGATAGATTCTCAAAAGGACAAATGCGCAGTCACCTGTCACTTTTTTAGCGGTCACAGCCCTTCTGTTTTGCGGTCGCCCGCATATTTGTAGACTGTGTACGCGTCCGCCGGCACGGGAGGGCATCCGCCGAACGTTTCGATTGCAGGGCGCGGCCCTGTTGACCCTCCGCCTCGTCATCCGCTGTGCGGACCTGGCGCTTTGGGACAGCTCCCGGCGTCTTTGCCGCGAAAAGCTGCCGCATCCTCTTTACGGGGATGTGATGGGGGTTTCCCCATAGCCTCCTTTCTCATCTGCGCTTCCTCTGTCAACCTATGTCAGAGTCCTCTGCATTATACTGTAATCTCCCACAAATGTCAAATTGCCAAAGCCGCCCGTTCTTCCGCGCATTGCGGAACGGCTGGGTTCGCTCCTTTGTTATCCTTTTTCTTCCAATGGATTTTTCTCCAAAAAAGGCACATACTATCCCCGCCAGATCAATCGCTCAAGGGGGCTCAGAGATGAAACGGACCATCCGCTTGCTTTTCCTGCTGCTTTTCATCATGCTGCCCGGCTGTGGTGATACCCCTGCCGTCAGCACCGGCGGCCGGACAGTCTCCCTCAACGGCTCCACATCGGTTGAACGGGTCATCCTAACCCTGGCCGAACGCTACATGCTGGACCACCCGGACATCAAAATTGCCTACGACCCCACCGGAACCGGCGCGGGCCTCGAGGCCCTGCAAAACGGGATCTGCGACATTGCTCTTGCCTCCCGAGCCCTTGCGCCGCAAGAGGAAGCCGCCGGACTTCACGCCGCGGCAGCCGCGCTGGATGGCATTGCCGTGGTGGTAAACAACGCAAATCCTGTCCAAAACCTGTCCGTTGAGGAACTCGCGAAGCTGTACACCGGAACATTCACCGATTGGTCACAGGTTCACGGGGAACCCGGTCCCGTTGCCTGCATCGGACGGGAGTCCGGCTCTGGTACCCGAGACGGTTTCGAGGCCGCTACCGGTACCGAAGAAGCCTGTATTCTCGCGCAGGAACTGACCGCCACCGGCGCGGTCATGGAGGCGGTCCGGCACAACGTCCAGGCCGTAGGCTATGCCTCTTTGGCCTCCGTGGAGGGCCGTAAGGGCATCCGGATTTTGACCATTGACCAGGTTGCCTGTTCAGAGGAAACCGTTTTGGATGGGAGCTATGCCCTACAGCGTCCGTTTCTCTTTGTAACAAAAGACGCCCTGAGCAATGACGCAAAAGCTTTTTTTGATTGGGCGCTTTCACCGGCGGCAGCGGAGTATATCCGACAAGCCGGGGCAATTCCAACCGCCCAGTGAATCGATTTGGAGGGGATGCAAATGATCGACAGCCGTACCGCCGGACATCCGCGCCGTGAGGCCGTTGAACGCACAATGACGCTTTTCTTTTTCCTCTGCGGCATGGCGGCAATCGTATTCGTGTTGGGCATCAGCCTTTATTTAATCGTATCCGGCCTGCCCGCTGTCCGGGAAATTGGCTTGTGGAAGTTTTTGACAGGGGCCGTGTGGTCGCCCAAACAGGAACAGTTCGGCGTTCTGCCCTTCCTGCTGACCTCCGTGGCGGGAACCGCCGGGGCGGTTTTGATTGGTGTGCCGGTCGGCCTGTTGGCGGCGCTGTTCCTTGCCAAGGCTGCGCCGCCCTGTTTAGCTACGGTCATCCGCACCGCTGTGGAACTGCTGGCGGGCATCCCCTCCATTGTCTATGGCCTTGTGGGCATGATCGTCCTGGTTCCAGCGATTCAGCGGATGTTTGGCCTGGCCTCCGGCGCGAGTCTGCTGGCGGCAATTGTTGTATTATCCGTCATGATTTTACCCTCGGTGATCAGCGTTGCCGAAACGGCGTTAGCCGCTGTCCCACGGGAATATGAGGAGGCTTCTCTGGCTTTGGGGGCTACCTGGATGGAAACGGTTTTCCATGTTACCTTCCCCGCCGCCCGCAGCGGGATCGCGGCGTCTGCCGTCTTAGGCGCAGGGCGCGCCATCGGAGAGGCGATGGCGGTTATCATGGTTTCCGGCAACGTACCGAACCTGCCTGGGAGCTTGTTTCAGCCGGTCCGTTTCCTTACGACGGCGATTGCCTCCGAAATGTCCTATGCCGCCGCGGGGATCCTTCACCGGATGGCGCTGTATTCCATTGGCCTTGTTCTGTTCCTGTTTGTGATGTGTATCAATGTTCTGCTCCATATTTTCATCAAAAAGGAGGGCAAACATGGCCGAAGATAAGACACTTTCGCCTGTCCGGAAACGGCACGATTTTCTTTTGCAGGCGCTCTTGAGTGCCAGCGGCGCACTGGTCTGCATTCTGTTGTTTTTCCTCACTGGCTATCTGCTCTGGCGAGGTCTGCCCTATATCACCTGGAACCTGCTGACCAAGGAACCAAGCATGCTCCAAGGTACAGCAGGGCTTCTGCCCCATATCGCCAGTACGCTGTATATTGTTGTGACCACTTTGGTACTGGTTCTGCCTTTGGGCGTCGGCGCGGCGGTTTATTTGACGGAATATGCCCAGGGCAGCCGCCTTGCGGCGTGGGTGGAATTTGCCGCTGAGATTCTGGCGGGTGTGCCGTCGATCATCTTCGGCTTGGTTGGGATGTTGTTTTTTGTGCAGATCTGGGGCCTTGGCACCGGCGTCCTCGCAGGCAGCCTGACATTGACGATCATGATATTACCCACGATCCTTCGGACGACCCAGGAGAGCCTGAAAACAGTACCCAACGCTTACCGGGAAGGCGCTATGGGCTTGGGCGCGGGGAAATGGCGCGCCATCCGCACGGTTGTGCTCCCCAGCGCCGCTGACGGTATCCTCACCGGCTGCATCTTGGCTGTAGGGCGGATGGTGGGCGAAAGCGCCGCGCTGCTCTTTACGGCGGGCTTTGGAACAATCCTCTATGGCTGGTGGGAATCCCTGACCAGTTCCTCCGCTACTTTAAGCGTGGCGCTGTACCTCTACGCCAACGAGCGCGGCGACACCGATACCGCATTTGCCATCGCTGCCATCCTGGCGCTGCTGACGCTGGCAGTTAACCTTCTGGCGAAACTGGCAGGCCGTAAGCTGAAACGATCACGATAAGGAGGCGCGTCTGTGGCTGTGATTTTGGAAGCTGAGAAACTAGACCTGTGGTATGGGCAGAATCAAGCCCTCCAGGGCGTCACGGTGGGCCTGCCGGAGCATGAGATCACGGCTTTGATCGGCCCCTCCGGCTGCGGCAAGTCAACCTTTCTGCGCACCTTGAACCGCATGAATGATTTGACACCCATTGTCCGCGTGGCGGGGGAAGTACGCTACCGGGGCGAAGACATTTACAGCATGGACCCTACCTGGCTGCGCAAGCGAATTGGAATGGTTTTCCAAAAGGCAAACCCTTTTCCGATGAGCATCTATGATAATATTGCCTATGGCCCCCGCACCCACGGGAACCGGGACAAGGCACGGCTGGATGAAATCGTCGAGGCTTCCCTGCGGGCAGCGGCGATTTGGGATGAGGTGAAGGACCGTCTGAAGAAAAGCGCGTTGGGCCTCTCTGGCGGACAGCAGCAGCGGCTTTGCATCGCAAGGGCCCTCGCCGTGGAACCGGAGGTGCTTTTGATGGATGAGGCTACCAGCGCCCTGGACCCGATTTCCGCGTCACGAATCGAGGATTTGGCGTTGGAATTGAAAAAAAACTACACCGTCGTAATGGTGACACACAATATGCAGCAGGCGGCGCGGATTTCGGACAACACGGCGTTTTTCCTCGCGGGGGAATTGGTGGAATTCGGAAAAACCGAGCAGCTGTTTTCCACGCCGTCCGACAAGCGTACAGAAGAATATATTACAGGCCGGTACGGCTGAATAACTGTATTTGATAAACGGGGGATACGATCTTGCGGAATTATTTCCATGAACAGCTTCACCAGCTCCACCAGGAGCTGACTGAAATGGGCGAGACCTGCGAGGCAGCCATTTCCGCCGCGTCGGAGGCGCTTTTAAAAAATGACGACGCCCTCGCGGCCGCCGCTGAGAACGCGGAGGAAGAATTGGACTGCCAGGAACGGGAGGTCGAGGATTTGTGCCTGAAGCTTTTGCTCCGGCAGCAGCCCGTAGCAGGAGACCTGCGGAAAATTTCCGCCGCATTGAAGATGATCTCAGACCTGGAGCGGATCGGCGACCAGGCCGCGGATATCGCGGAACTGGCCCGTGCCATCCACGTACCAGTGGACAACCTGCACATCGCCGACATGACCGAGGCCGTCATCCGCATGGTGACGGACAGCGTGGACGCCTTCGTACGGCAGGATTTGGAGCTTGCAAGGGCCGTCTATGCAGCGGACGACCAAGTAGACGCCCTTTTTGACCGCGTGAAACAGGAGCTGATTGCCCTGATTGCCGCAGACGCCTCCAACGGCGGGCTGGGGCTGGATCTGCTGATGGTCGCCAAATATTTGGAGCGCATCGGTGACCATGCGACCAACGTCGCCGAATGGGTAGAGTACTCCCTGACCGGCGTCCACCCGAACAGCCAATAAAACCGCCGCAGTCCGTTGCAGGATTGCGGCGGTCCTTGCTTACAGATCGTCGATGTTCATCTTGTCCAATTGTTCCTGTATCCGGCGCTTTTCCCGAATGGCCCAGTAAATTGCCAGTAGGACCACCGTCGGAATGTTGAGCACCAGCCATGCGCTAAAAACTGCAACAATGTTCAAGTCGCCAAGATCCCGGGTGCATTTCTGGTACACCATCAGAAACGCATACACAAATGTCATAAACGGCAGCGCTAATCCTGGCCAGCGGGATTTTCGCCGGGACAGGAAGCGTTGTAAAAGAATTCCTCCAATAGGAAGTACCAATAAAATTACCAATACAAAAATCAGCATTTTCGATGCAATACTCATGGTTTCATTCTCCTTTCGCCTCTGGGTTGTTACGGGTTTCGCGGTACGCTGCAATCAGGATTTTCGCCGTGTCGAAGTCCAGTTTATCATCCACTGCCAGACGTTTTACCAGGGATACATACGGGTCGGCCTCTGCGCTGTCGCTGAGGCGGATTTTCTGGATCAGCCGGTCCAGACGCAGCCGGACCGTGGGGTAACTGACGTTATATTGTGCCGCCACTTCCTTCAGCGAGCCGGAAGCCAGGATGAATTTTTTGATAAACGTCAAATCCTGTTCTTCCAGGTCTGCCATCCATACAGGAACGGTTTCCATCGTCCGCCTCCTTTCATATTATTTAGTATAAACCTTAACAATATGAAAGTCAAGACTAAATTTCCTATTTCATAAAATTCAACAAAAAGTGTTTCCCCTCCGGCACAAGCCGAAGGGGAAACAGGCTCACTCAATATGCTCCTCACAGAAATTGTCCAATACCCGGAAGCCCATTTTGCCGGGCTTCGCTACCTGGAACTTTGCAATGGTGTCCGGATCAAAAATCGGGCATATCCGCTTTTCCGGCTCCAAGCGCAGGTTGGGCATTTCGTCGGAACGGTCATTGGTTGCTTTATGATCTTCTGGCATACGATCACCCCGGACTCAGCTTGTGCGAAATCCTTGGTTTTATGCCGTTTTTTCAAATTTGGTTCATCAATTGAATGCCCGCCTCTTTGTCGCCCGCAATGATCAGATGCGCGTCCGCCTGGAAGCGGTACTCCGGATTCAGCAGCGGAACCACCTCGTCGCCGCACTTGATACCCAAAATATTCACGTTGTACCGGCGGCGGACATCCACCTCAACCACCGTCTTGCCCTCCCACTCTTCCGGGGTCTCCATCTCAAAAACCGCATATTTCGGCGTAAGCTCAAAATAATCAAACGCATTCCGGGCGGAGAACCTGGTAGCAATCCGATAAGCCATATCCATCTCCGTATGGACCACATAATCCGCACCGATTTTCTTCAAAAATTTAATCTGCCGTTCCTGGTCCGCACGGGCCACTACAAACTTCGCGCCCAAATCCTTCAAAGCAGCCGTCGCCTCCAGGGAACTCTGGAAATCATCGCGAACACAGACAAAACACACATCAAAATTCCGTACTCCCAAGGACGCCAGGACCTGTTCGTCCTGGCAATCGCCGACGCAGGCGGCCGTCGCCTGACTGGCAATTCTGGCTACACGTTCTTCGTCGCGGTCCAGTACCATCACCTCATTCCCCAGTTCCAGCAGGCGCGACGTAAGATTGCGGCCAAAACGCCCCAATCCAATTATCAAAAACGATTTCATTTCTCCTTCTCCCTTCCGCGGCGGAGCCGCATCTGCGGGGTCCAGGGGGCTCAGCCCCCTGGCGGGAGTCCAGAGGGCGGGGCCCTCTGGGGCTACCCAATCAGTATCTTCTCCGGTACGTTGCGGCGTTTGGGCTGTGGGCGTTCCCGCGTAACCGCCATCGCAACCGACATGCTCCCTACACGGCCTGCAAACATCATCAGCAGCACCGCCCACTTGGACAGTTCCGGCAGACTTGCCGTGACACCGCGGGAAAGCCCAACCGTACCAATCGCAGAAACCGCCTCAAACAGGGCGTCATCCAGGGAAATCCCCTGTAAACAAAGAACCATGCAGCCTGCCAGACAGGCCATCAGATAAAGGCTTACCGAAGAATACGCCTTATGAATCGTCTCCCCATCCAAGCGACGCTGGAACGCATTCACATCTTCCTGGCGGCGAACGCGGGCAATCGAACTCAACAGCAAAACCGCAAACGTATTCACTTTCGCACCGCCGCCGGTCGACCCGGACCCTGCGCCAATAAACATCAAAATCAACATCAACAGCGTTCCGCTCTGGCTGAGGGCCGCTTGGTCCACCGTAGAAAACCCTGCCGTTCGCGCCGTGACCGACTGAAACGCCGCCATAAGCGCCTTTTGCGGGGCGGGAAGGTTTGCAAAGGCATGATTCCCCTCCAAAACATAAAACGCAATCGCGCCGCCTACAAAAATCGCCAGCGTGAATGAAGCCACAATCTTCGAGTGCAGCCGCCAGCGGCGGAATTGCCGGCCATGCGTCAGGAGGTCGTCCCAAACCAGGAACCCTAAACCGCCACATATTATCAGTGCCATTAGAACCATATTCAACAGCGGCTCTCCTGCCGCTGTGGTCAGGGAGGTTCCCGTGCCCAGAAGATCAAACCCAGCGTTGCAATAGGCTGAGATCGCGTGGAAAACGGACATCCACAGGCCCTTGGCAAGGCCATAACGGGGACAGAACCAAACCGTCAAGAGCAGCGCGCCCATACCCTCGCAAATACCAGTCACCAGTAAGGCGCGGCGGGTGAGGCGGACAACACCGCCTAACTGTAAGGCGCCAACGGTATCCATCAAAACAGCTCGGCGGTGCAGGCTGACCCGCCGCCTGAGCAGGAGAGAGACCAGGATCGAGACTGTCATGAAGCCAAGACCGCCAATTTGGATTAAGAGCAGGATAACGGCCTGCCCAAAAGGCGAAAATTGTGATGCAGTATCATAAAGGGAAAGCCCAGTGACGCAGGACGCGGAAGCAGCGGTAAACAATGCGTCCAGGAAGGGGATGGAATGGCCATCCTGAGCGGCGAAGGGCAATGTGAGCAGCAGCCCGCCTGCGAAGATCAAGAGGGCAAAACTGAGCGTTAATGTTTGGACGGCGTTGAGCCGGATGCGGCGGGACATAGTGCGCCTCCCATAAGGCAGGCAGAGAAACGCCTGCCGGATTTTCTGTACAATTGGTTATTATACCCTTTTTTGTGACAGGATGCAACCCCTCTGCCGCAGGCCAGACAATCCTGCGGCTTTGTACATAAAACCAAGAACATGGCATACTGGCCTACGGCTTTTATAATCTCCCTCAAAGCAGCTCCAGTTTTTTATTGATAACTCTCCCACCCTGTCCGCAGGGTATCGCTGATCTCTTGCCGCAGCCAGAGCGGTTCCAAAACCTGACAGGCCTCCACATATTGCAACGCCCAGAACTTTAAGCCGGCGGCTCCGGTGAAGACCACTGCGTCAAAAGTCCCATCGCCGTTGTCCCGAAGCTGGGTCTCCATACCGAAACGGTCCAGCACATCGCTGAGCAAATCTTTCTCACAGTGCAGCATCGCCCGAACAGCCTCGCCGGGAAACGGGTACACCCGTTCCCGGACGTAGTGCGTCAAATCCAACCCTGGTGTCAGAGACTCAACTGTCTGGTCCTCCAGCAGGACTAGGGACTGAATCCGGTCCACTCGATAGTGACTGATGTCCTTGGCCCCCTGATAGCGGCAGAGCAGATAATAATTCCCATTGGTGAAACAAAGTCCGTAGGGCGAGACCTGATAGGGCTGCTCCCGGCGGGGATGGAGCCGCTTGTCCATACCATATTCCATGTACTGGAACTGTACCCGGCAGCGGCGTGAGATGGCCTCCTCCAGCACCTCGACAGACAGAAAAACCTCCTGATTTACGCCGCGCCAGGGTGTTCCGATGACGAGAGGGCGGCATTGCGCTCTCTGCCAACGGCTAAGACCCCGCCGCAGCTTCTTCAGCAGCCGCTGACACTGGCGCTGGGAGATGCCTGGAAAAGCGGATACCGCATCGGATAGCAACTGGACCTCCGATGGCTCCAGAGGGCGGGACAGCAGCCGGTAGCCCTCGCCGTCGTCCTGGTACTCCGGGATATGACAGCCTACAGCCCGCAGCTTGTCCAGAGCGGCATACACTGCCCGCCGGTCACAGCGCAGGCCGTATTCCGTCCGCAGCAGGTGAAGCAGATCTCCCATTGGCAACGCATGGTCCCCATCGGTATGCTCTGAAAGGACCTGATACACCCGAAAGGGAAGGATATTTATGGACATGGCAATCTCCCCCTCTGGTTCACTTGGATAGTGTATAATACCATGCTTTCGGTGAAAAATCAATCTAGCCCCTGTACTTGTTTTGGTACAGGACTTTCTGGTATAGTCGGTGGAGCACGCAAAAGGAGGATGTAGGTATGCAGCGAGTCTATCGGATCGACTGGGAGAAGGATTACGAACTTTTGAGGCAAAAACTGTGTGACAATCCTGGCCCAGCCCGTTTTTTGAGGAAGCGGATTTGGAGATTTTACGGTGCGCGAAGAAACGTTTCTTTGTAGAAAGCTCTCTCGCGGCATCGGCGGAGGAAGCGGTGGACTTGGCCCAACAGACGGCTTTGCAGAGGGTCCCGTGTTCGGAGCGGATGATTCTGGCTGTGATGTTGTACATCATGATGGGTTCGGAAGATAGCTATGAGTCCACAGTGACATTTGAAACATCTTTGAGATCACCCTGGGCCAAAGGACAAGGATATCTTTGATACCATTCGGGCGATCAAAAATACGATTATACAGACGCTCTCCTGCGCTCCTTCCATACACGTTGGCTGGGGGCACTGTGATGGGAAGGGGAGCCGTTTTTACTTGCCGCCTCGAAGGGATTGCCAGAAAGAGGGGGAAAAGCCTGATGGTCTATGTGATGTCGGATATCCACGGCTGTTCTGAAAAATACCGGGCTATGTTGGAAAACATTGCATTTGCAGCAGATGATACCCTCTATGTGCTGGGGGACGTGCTGGACCGGGGGCCGGACGGGTTCAAAATCCTGCTGGATATGGCGGCGCGGCCCAATGTGATCGGGCTTCTGGGAAACCACGAACTGTTGGCCGCCGCAGTACTGCCGTCCCTTTTGCGCACCATGCGCCAGGGGGAGGAACAGCCGTTGAGTGAAACGGAGCAGGAGCAAATACAGGAATGGCTTCAAAACGGAGGGAAGACTTCTATTTTGCAATTTCTTCAGTTCAGAGAGGAAGAAATGGAGACAGTGTATGCATATCTGCCATCTCTATCTCCCTACGAAGAGATTACCGTATTGGGGCGGCAATTTGTCTTGACCCATGCTGGGCAGGACCGCTTTTCTGCTGCCCGCCCTTTGAAAGAGTAGAGCTTGGAAGATTTTCTCTCTTGCCGTCCAGACCCGGATGCCGCCTGCTTTCCGGATAAGACCCTTATTTTTGGACATACCCCAACCCGGCTGTTCTACCAGCAGATTGGGGAGCTGGGACAACCAGACAGGATTTTCCAGCGCGATACAATGATTGGAATTGACTGCGGCTGCGTCTATCCCGGCGGGCGGCTGGGGTGTTTGTGTCTGGATACGATGGAAGAATTTTATGTATAGATGAAACCGGT
>JAAWGR010000081.1 GCA_022795445.1 Oscillibacter sp.
CACGACGGAAGCCCTGGTGTTCTGCGGTGCGGTAGGGATTGCGGTGCGGGCCATTGCGCCCCACGTCCGGAGCAAGGCAAGCGACCCTGCGGTGGTGGTTGTGGATGAATCTGGGACATTCGCCATCCCAATCTTGTCAGGCCACTTGGGCGGCGCAAACGCCCTGGCACGGGAACTTGCGGCCTTTTGCGGCGGCACGGCGGTGATCACGACGGCGACAGATGTGAATCACCGTTTTGCTGTCGACGAGTGGGCGAAACGGCAGAACTGCGCAGTCGTCAACCCGGAATGCATCAAGCTGGTTTCCAGTAAGATCCTGGCGGGGGAGGCCGTTCGGATTGGCGGTGAGTTCCCTGTGGACGGAACCCCGCCGGAGGGCGTCGCCTGGACGGATGGGACCGATTATGATGCATATCTTGGCGTCCACCGTCCTGCTGGGACGGCGCTGCATTGTGCGCCGAAAATCGCTGTGCTGGGCGTCGGCTGCCGGAAGGGAACGCCGGCGGAAACGGTCGAAGCAGCGTTTTTCCAGTTTTTAGAGGCGGAAAACCTGTGCGCGGAAGGGATTTGTTCGGTGGCGAGCATCGATTTGAAGCGGAAGGAGCCGGGACTTGCGGCATTCTGCAAGAGCCATGGATGGCCGTTGAAAACGTACTGTGCGGAAGTTCTGGCGGCGGTGCCGGGCGATTTTACAAGGTCGGATTTTGTCCGGAAGACGACCGGTGTGGACAACGTATGCGAACGGAGCGCGGTACTGGCTGCTTCTGGCTTTGCTGGCGGCGGAAGTGTACAAGCTGCGAAAAAATGGGCATGGAACGGTGTGACCCTGGCGTTGGCGTTGGGGCCGTACGCTCCGGATTGGAGATGGCAGGATGGGTAAAGTTTATGTAGTGGGCCTGGGCCCTGGCGGGGCGGAGCACATAACGGCGGAAGCAAAAGCGGCCCTTGACCGGTCCGATGTTTTGTGCGGCTATACGGTTTATATAGACCTGATTGCGCCATGGTATCCTGGAAAAGAGCGCTATACCACCCCGATGACGAAGGAAATTGACCGTTGCCGCTGGGCGCTGGAAACCGCGCAGGGCGGCAAAACGGTCGCCCTGGTATGCAGCGGGGATGCAGGCGTCTATGGCATGGCCGGGCTGGTACTACAGCTGGCGGAGGGGTTCCCGGAGGCGGAAGTCGAAGTTGTTCCAGGCGTGACGGCGGCGCTGTCTGGAGGCGCGGTATTGGGTGCGCCGCTGGGCCATGATTTCTGTGTAATCTCCCTCTCCGATCTGCTGACGCCTTGGGCGCTGATCGAGAAACGCCTGGAATGTGCAGCGGCGGGGGACTTTGCTGTCTGCCTGTACAATCCGTCTTCCAAAAAGCGGAAGGACTATCTGCGGAAAGCCTGCGAGATCCTCCTGCGGCACAAGGCTCCGGAGACGGTCTGCGGTTTGGTGCGGAACATCGGCCGGGAAGGCCAGAGCCGCCGGATTTTGACCCTCCAAGCGCTGCGGGACGCAGAAGCAGACATGTTCACCACCGTCTTTATCGGCTCCAGTTCCACCCAGGATGTTGCAGGCTGGATGGTCACGCCGCGGGGGTATGAGAAGAAATGAACATTCTGGTATTCGGCGGTACAACGGAGGGCCGGGAACTCTCCTGCCGGCTTGCGGCGGAGGGCGCTCATGTCACAGTCTGCGTTGCAACGGATTACGGACGGGAGGAACAGGGAGAATGTCCCGGCGTGGCCGTCCTGACAGGCCGCAAGACCGTACCGGAGATGGTACAGCTGCTGCAAAACCAGAGCCTGTGCGTCGACGCCACCCATCCCTACGCCGTCGCGGCGACGGAAAACATCCGTACCGCCTGTGAGATGGCAGGGGTGCCGTACCAACGCCTGCTGCGGGCAGGGAGCGTCTATAAGGGGGTGACGGCAGACAGCGCGCAGGCGGCGGCGGCGTATCTGGAAACCCGTCCAGGCAATGTGCTGCTGGCGACAGGTGCAAAAGAGCTGGCGGCGTTTGCCGGCCTCGGCCCGGAACGCCTATATCCCCGCATCCTCCCCAGCCACGAGAGCCTTACCGCCTGCGAAGCAGCGGGGATTCCGCACCGGAATATCCTTGCTATGCAGGGCCCCTTCTCCCAGGCGTTGAATGAGGCGTTGATCCAGCAGTTCCAAATTGCGCACCTGGTCACAAAGGACGGCGGAAAGGCCGGAGGCTTTGCGGAAAAAGCAGCGGCGGCAGAGCGTACCGGTGCGGAGCTGATCGTTATCCGGCGCAGGCCGGAGACGGGCAGCTCTTATGAAACGATTTTAGATATGTGCAGGGGGATGCTTCTATGCAAGTACGATTAGCGGGCGGCGGCGGCGGGACCCCGGATACCATGACGGCGGAGGTACGGGCGGCTGTTTTGGAGGCCGATCTGTTAGTTGGCGCATCCCGGCTGCTGGAATCGCTGCCGGAGGGCTGCACAACAAACCGTCAAGCGGCAGTGCGGGCGCAGGCGGTTTTGGAGATTTTGCAAACTGCCTGTGCGGAACATCCCTGTGTCGTCTTTAGCGGTGACAGCGGGTTTTATTCTGGCACACAAAGCCTGGTTCCCCTCCTTCAAGCGGCGGGGATTGCCTATGCCATCCTTCCTGGAATTTCCAGCGTTCAGCTTCTGGCGGCCCGTCTGGGACGGCCTTGGCAGGATTGGAACCTTGTTTCCGCCCATGGCGAGGACTGTGACGCGGTGGGGGCAGTCTGTGGGGGGAAACCTGCATTTTTCCTCACCGGCAGCGACCCAGCGGAGGTGTGCAGGCAATTGGCGGCGGCGGGCCTGGGTATGCTGCCGGTGACAGCAGGGGAACGCCTTTCCTATCCGGATGAGCGGATTGTCTGCGGTACTGCCGCAGAGCTTGCGGCACAGGCGTTTGCGCCGCTGGCGGTTTTGCTTGTGGAACCTGCCCCCCAGGCGGAACGCCGTCCTGGTATGCCGGATGACGGTTTTATCCGCGGGAACGTGCCGATGACAAAACAGGAGGTTCGGGCGGCAGTTTCCGCCAAGCTGGCGGTGAAGCCGTGGGAAACCGTTTGGGATGTCGGCGCAGGAACCGGCAGCGTTTCAGTCGAACTGAGCGGGCAGGCCCGCCAGGTGTACGCGGTGGAGTGCGGGGCGGAGGCTTGCGGGCTTATCCGCCAAAACCGGGAGAGATTCTGCGCCTGGAACCTGACGCTGGTGGAGGGCATGGCCCCGGAAGCTTTGCAGCCTCTGCCGCCGCCGGATGCGGTTTTTATTGGCGGAACGAAGGGAAAGATGGCCGCCGTGGCCGCTGCGGCGTTGGCGAAAAACCCCTGTGTACGCTTCTGCATTTCTGCGGTCGCTTTGGAAACGCTGCCGGCGGCAATGGCGGCTCTGGCCGCCCATGAGGTTCCGACGGAAGTTACACAGATTGCCGTCAGCCGGACGAGACCGGCGGGCTCCCTGCACCTCCTGACGGCGAACAACCCGGTGTTCCTCATCACCGGGCGGGGGGGACCGCGATGATCCGTCTGTTGATTGCGGCCCCTTCTTCCGGCGGAGGCAAAACCGTCCTGACCTGCGCTGTCCTGGCGGCGCTGAAGCGTCGGGGCCTTACCCCCTGCGCCTTCAAGTGCGGGCCGGATTACATTGATCCGATGTTCCACCGCGCCGTGCTGGGTGTGGAGAGCCGCAATCTGGATTTGTTCCTCTCCGGTGAAACGGTTCTGCGGCAGTTGTTCGCAAGGAGTGCCGCCGGACATGGCGCGGCAGTCTGCGAGGGGGCTATGGGCTTTTACGACGGCGTGGGCGGAACCACCCACCGCGCCAGCGCATGGCATGTCGCGGACACGCTGGGGATTCCGGTATTGCTGGCCGTCCGGGCCAAGGGGGCCAGTCTCACATTGGCGGCGCAGATCCGCGGCCTGCAATCCTTCCGAAAGGACAGCCACATCGCGGCGCTCCTTCTTACGGACAGTTCCCCCATGCTGTGCAAAAGCCTTGCGCCAATGCTGGAAGCAGAAACCGGACTGCCGGTAATCGGCTGCCTGCCGCATCTGCCGGAGGCAGCGTTCGGGAGCCGTCACCTGGGTTTGGTGACCGCCGGAGAAATCCAGGACCTTACGGCACGGATTTCCGTTTTGGCAGATGCGCTGGAAGCCAACGCGGACCTGGACCGACTGCTGGCGCGGTGTACCTTCGCGGACGCGCCTTCCATACCTTCAGCGGCACGGGAACCCATCACACAAATTGCCGTTGCCCAGGACGCGGCGTTCTGCTTCGCTTACGCGGAAACCCTGGAAACCTTAGAGGCGGCAGGAGCCAGGCTGTGTTTTTTCAGCCCCTTGGCGGATGAGCGGCTTCCGGAGGGGACCTGCGGCCTGTACCTGCCCGGCGGCTACCCAGAACTGTACGCACGAGCGCTGTCGGAAAATGGCGCTATGCGGACCGCCATCCGTACGGCCGTGGAAGGAGGACTGCCCACTGTGGCAGAATGCGGCGGCTTCCTGTACCTAGGGCAGTCCTTGCAGGATGGTAATGGGGAACCATGGCCCATGGCGGGCGTTCTGCCGGGGGAGGGCGTGAAAACCGAACGTCTCGTCCGGTTCGGCTATCACCAACTCACCGCCCAAGAGGACGGTTTGCTCCTGCGGAGGGGGGAAACGGTCCCGGTTCATGAATTCCATTACTGGGACAGCACTGCCAACGGCAGCGCTTTTGCGTCCGAAAAAGGTCAGAGGCATTGGCGCTGCGGTTATTCCGGAAAAACGCTCCACGCCGCTTTCCCGCATCTCTACTTCGCAGGGAGGCCGGAGCTGGCAGAACGCTTTGTAACAAACGCCGCGGCGTATGGAAAGGAACACAGAGGATGAAGGAATTATTGCAGCAAATCCGTCCGCCGGACGAATCTGCCCGCCAGGAGGCCCGCCGGCGCTGGAACGCCTGCATGAAGCCCCTGGGAAGTTTAGGCCTTTTGGAAAAAGCCCTGGAAGACATTGCGGCTCTGACGGGCAGCGCGGATATTTTCCTGCGGGAGCGGGCGGCATTGGTCCTGTGCGCAGACAACGGCGTTGTGGCCCAGGGCGTGACCCAGTGCGGCAGTGATATGACCGCCATCGTGGCGCGGAATCTGGCGGCGGGCGTCACCTCCGTGTGCCGCATGGCGGCGGAAGCCGGGTGCCGGGTCGTACCGGTGGATATGGGGATTTTGGATTTTCCTGGGGCCGAGGGCGTTCTGTCCTGCCGGATTGCCAACGGCACCGGCGACATCAGCCAGGGCCCCGCCATGACTCGTGCCGAGGCAGAACAGGCGGTCCTCGCCGGTGTGGAATTGGTGCGGGAACAAAAGCGGCAGGGCGTCCGGCTGCTGGCTACCGGCGAGATGGGCATCGGCAACACGACGACCTCCAGCGCGGTCGCCAGTGTTTTACTGGGCCGTCCGGCGGTGGAGATGACCGGCCGCGGCTCTGGGCTGAGCGATGAAGGGTTATCCCGCAAAATCCACGCCATTGAACAGGCGGTGGCGGTCAACCGTCCAGACCCGGCGGACCCGATCGACGTACTGGCCAAAGTGGGCGGACTGGACTTGGCAGGCCTTTGCGGTGTATTTTTAGGCGGGGCTTTGTATCAGGTTCCGGTTCTGCTGGACGGGTTTATCAGCAGTACGGCAGCGCTGTGCGCCCTGCGGCTGTGCCCGAACGCAGGTAAAGCCATGCTGGCGAGCCATGTTTCGGCGGAACCAGCGGCGCGGTATGTTTTGGAGGCCCTTGGAAAAGAGCCGCTGATTACAGCGGGTATGCGATTAGGCGAGGGTACCGGCGCGGTAGCGGCCATGCCGCTGCTGGACATGGCGCGGGCGGTGTACGCCAGCGGCTATACCTTTGACGGCTGCGGCGTAGAGCCGTACCAGCCCCTGGGAGGCTTTACCACATGACGGTGCTGGTCATTGGCGGCGCGGCCAGCGGGAAGAGTGAATTTGCCGAGAGCTTGCTTTTGAAATCTCCCGTTCGCCCCCGCATATACCTGGCGACGATGGAACCCTTCGGTGCAGAAGCCCGCGCACGCATCCAAAAACATCGTGCCATGCGGGCCGCAAAAGGGTTCCAGACTTTGGAGCGTTATACGGACTTGGCAGGGGCCGTTGTCCCAGAGGGTTCAGCAGTGCTGCTGGAATGCCTGGGCAATCTGTGCGCCAACGAGCGGTATTCCCCCCAGGGCGCGGGGGCGGAAAACGCCGAAAACGTCATTTTGAATGGCATTTGCCGTCTCGCGGCCCAAAGCCGGGAGCTGGTGGTCGTCTCCAATGAGGTCGGCTCCGGCGGCAGCGCCTACGAGGGCGATACGCTGGATTATATACGGCTTCTGGCGTCCATTCACTGCCGTCTCGCCGCCTGGGCTGACGCCGTGTGCGAGGTTTCCTGTGGTTTGCCCTTCTACCATAAGGGGAGGGAGCGTCTATGATTTGGGAAACCATAGCGGTAGCGTTCGGGATGTTTTCCGCCGTGCCGGTGCCGCAGCCGGTGTGGGGGGAGAAGAATATGCGCTACGCCCTATGCGCGTTCCCGCTGGTTGGGATCGTGTGCGGCCTTTCCTGGTGGGCCTGGGCGGCGGTATGCGGACGGCTTGCTTTGCCGGAAGTCCTGCGGGGCGCAGGGTTCTGCCTGCTGCCGGTCCTGGTGACTGGCGGCGTACACCTGGACGGCTTCGCCGACGTCAGCGACGCCCTTGCCAGCCATGCCCCGCCGGAGAAGAAACGGGAAATCTTGCAGGATTCCCGCTGCGGCGCATTCGCGATTATCCGGCTCTGCGGGTATTTTATCGCTTATTGGGCCCTTTGCTGCGCTCTGCGGCCCACGGCAGAGGCCCTATGGAAGACCGGGGCGTCGTTTGTATTATCGCGTGCTCTCTCGGGGCTTGCCATCGTATCGTTGCCGCTGGCAAAAAACACCGGCCTTGCCCATACCTTCGCCGCTGGGGCCAACCAAAAGCGGGCGCGGGTGATTTTGACGCTGACCGCCATGGCAGGCGCGTCGGCGCTCTGCTGGGGAGGACGTATCCCGGCCATTGGAATGTTCCTGGCTGTCATGATCGTTTTCTGGAACTATGCCCGCACGGCCCAAAAGGAATTCGGCGGCATCTCCGGAGACTTGGCGGGCTGGTTTCTGGTGCGGGCAGAGCTGTGGATGCTGGCGGCGCTGGTGCTGTGCCAGTATGGAGAGGGGTTGTTTACATGATTTTCATTACCGGCCCGCTGTACAGCGGCAAGCGGGCGTTTGCGCAAAAGCTGCTGGACAGTACGCCGGAAGCCCTTGCAGAAAAAGCCGTTTGGGATGTGCAGGAGCTGGCGCGGGACTGTTCGGATTTGGAGGCGCTGGCGGATGAGCTGAGCCGCCGGGAGGTTGTGATTGCCACAGAAACCGGCGGCGGGGTAGTCCCTGCTGACCCGGCAGAACGCGCCGGACGGGAGGCTGCGGGCCGCTTATCCTGCTTGCTGGCGGAACGTGCGGAGACGGTCGTCCGAGTCTTCTGCGGCCTGCCTGCTGTTTTGAAAGGGAGTCTGCCATGAAGCTGTACCTTCTGCGCCATGGTGAGACGTCCTGGAACGTCCAGGGCCGTTACCAGGGCGTTTCCGATATCCCGCTGTCCCCCGAGGGCATGGCGGCGCTTAGGCCTGCGGATTTCGCGGTGGGAACGGTGATTGTTTCTCCCCTTGCCCGTGCGCGGCAGACGGCGCAGATCCTGTTCCCCAAGGCGGCCCAGGAAGTGGAGCCGGGATTGCAGGAAATGAACTTTGGCAGATTTGAAGGCCGAACGGCTCAGGAGATGGAAGAGGACGCCGCTTACCGTGCCTGGGTGGACAGCGGCTGCATGGGGCCGGTCCCTGGGGGCGAAAGCATGGCGGAATTCAGCGGACGGGTCTGTTCTGCTTTTTCGCGGGTTCTTGACAAGGCCCTCTCACAGGGGCCGGACCCACTGGCCATCGTTGCCCACGGCGGGACGCTTATGGCCGTCATGGAGCGGTATGCCGCGCCCCGGCGGGGCTATTTCGCCTGGCAGGCCCCCAACGGCGGCGGCTGGCTTCTGGAAGCGGAACCTGGGCCATGCCTGCGGGTTTTGCATCCGGTCTGCTGCGCGAAGGACGGCGCGCCATGCTGATAGTATGTGCGGCAGTCTGCGGCTTTGGGCTGGACCTTCTGCTGGGCGACCCTGCCTGGATGCCCCATCCGGTTGTATGCATGGGAAAGCTGATTACCCTTTTCGAGGCGGTTTTGCGTAAAGCGTTTCCCAAAACGCCTAAAGGCGAATTCTGGGGCGGCGTTGTGTTAGCGGCGGCGCTTCCGCTGGGGACGCTGGCGGTTACCGGCGGCGCCTGCGCCCTGGCAGCGCGGGTACATCCGGCCCTGGGCTTTGCCCTGCAAACCCTATGGTGCTGGCAGGCTCTGGCAGTGAAGGGATTGGCCGTGGAGAGCCGGAAGGTTTACACGGCCTTGGGCGGCGGCCTTCCGGCTGCACGGGAAGCGGTGGGCCGCATCGTAGGCCGGGATACCGGCGCATTGGACGAGGCTGGGGTCATCCGGGCGGCGGTGGAGACGGTCGCGGAAAATTTCGCGGACGGCGCCGCTGCGCCAATGCTGTATATGTTCCTTGGCGGCGCGCCGCTGGCGTTGGCGTATAAAGCGGTTAACACCATGGACAGCATGGTCGGCTATAAAAATGAGCGTTATTTGTACTTTGGCCGTGGGGCGGCAAGGCTGGACGACGCTGCTAACTATATTCCGTCCCGCGTGGCGGCGCTGTTTTGGATATTTGCCGCCGCTGTCAACGGGCAGGATGCCAAAGGTGCATACCGAATCTGGCGAAGGGACCGCCGGAACCATGCCAGTCCCAACTCCGCCCAGACAGAGGCGGCGTGCGCGGGGGCGCTGGGCGTTCAGCTGGCGGGGCCGGCGTATTATTTCGGCGAGTTTTACGACAAACCCACCATTGGCGACGCCCTGCGTCCCATAGAGCCGGAGGACATCCAGCGGGCAAACGATATGCTGTATACAGCCAGTGAGGCGCTGGCGGCGGTGTGTATGCTGATTGGGATATGGAGGTAGTGGATGGAGTGGAGACACGGCGGCGACTGGGCCGGTTATGAGCGGAAATACAACAGGGAGATAAAACCGTTGGATTTCTCCGCAAATGTCAGTCCTTTGGGCGTTCCGGCGGGTGTACAGGAAGCTTTGCGGGAAGCCGCCTGTCATGCAGACTGTTACCCGGACCCGTTTTGCCGTGCCCTGCGGGACGCTGTCGCAGAATGGGAGGGGCTTCTGGCAGGCCAGATTGTCTGCGGAAACGGCGCAGCGGACCTGATCTACCGCATCGTCTGGGCGCGGAAGCCCCGGCGGGCACTGGTGACGGCACCTGCGTTCAGCGAATATGAGGCGGCGCTGCAAACGGTTGGGTGCAAGGTGGATCGGTATCCTCTGAAAGCGGAAAACGGTTTCCAAATGGGGCCGGATTTCCTTCGTGCCATCGAGCCTGGAACCGATGTCGTGTTCCTCTGTGAACCCAATAACCCTGCCGGCATTACGACCCCCTATGAACTTTTGCTGGAAGTTATCGAGCGGTGTCGGACGGTTGGGGCACAGCTGATTGTTGACGAGTGCTTCAACGGCTTCCTGGACCATCCAGAAGCGCACACCCTCAAGCCGCAGCTGTCCGGTGCGCCGCATGTGCTGCTCCTCAAAGCGTTCACCAAGCTCTATGCCCTGGCAGGCGTCCGGCTGGGTTATGTCTTAGGCACTGATTCTGCATTTCTGGAAACACTGTACCGTGCGGGGCCGCCTTGGAACGTCTCAACACTGGCGCAGGCCGCCGGAATCGCCGCGCTGGAGGAAACCGCTTATGTGGAGCAGCTCCGGCAGCTGATCCAAGCAGAACGTCTGCACCTGTTGGAAGGCTTGCAGGGAATGGGATTAAGGGTTATTCCCAGCGAGGCGAACTATCTTTTATTCCAAAGTAAAATACCCCTGTTGTGCCCCCTGCGGAAACGCGGTATACTGCTGCGGGGATGCGGGGATTATGCAGGATTGGACGAAACCTGGTACCGCACAGCCGTCCGGACCGGGACGGAAAACGGAAAATTGCTGGCGGCAATCAAGGAGGTCTTGAGATGAAACGGCGTATTATGGTACAGGGTACTATGTCTGGCGCAGGCAAGAGCATCCTGTGTGCGGCGCTGTGCCGGATTTTCCGGCAGGATGGGTACCGCGTGGCTCCGTTCAAGAGCCAGAATATGGCGCTGAACAGCTACGTGACCCGCCAGGGACTGGAGATGGGCCGCGCCCAAGTGATGCAGGCCCAAGCGGCGGGCGTCGAGCCGGATGTGCGGATGAACCCGGTTTTGCTCAAACCGTCCAGCGATACAGGCAGTCAGGTGATCGTCAACGGCGAACCCCGAGGGCATATGACGGCAAAAGAATATTACCGATACAAAAAGGCTCTGACGCCTGAAATTATGGCAGCTTACGAGAGTCTTGCGGAAGAATACGACATCCTTGTGATTGAGGGCGCGGGAAGTCCAGCGGAAATCAACCTCAAAGATAAGGATATCGTAAACATGGGCCTTGCGGCCATGACCGGCGCGCCCGTACTGCTGGCAGGCGATATCGACCGGGGCGGTGTCTTCGCCCAGCTCTATGGCACGACCGCTCTGCTGGAAGCGGAGGAACAAGCCAGAATCAAGGGTTTGATCATCAACAAATTCCGTGGCGACCCGGAAATCCTGCGGCCTGGTTTGACCATGCTGGAAGACCGGTGCGGCATTCCCGTCTTAGGCGTTGTACCATACTTGCAGGTAGACCTGGATGACGAGGATTCCTTGGCCCCCAGCCTGTCCCGGACAGCGGTACACCGGGCTGTTGATATTGCGGTTGTCCGACTGCCGCGAATTTCCAACTTTACCGATTTCTCTCCCCTGGAAGCCCACCCTGCCCTTGGCGTGCGCTACGTTGACCGTGCAGCGGCTCTGGGTGCGCCGGACCTAGTTATCCTTCCAGGGACGAAAAGCACCATGTCAGACCTGCTTTGGATGCGGGAAAACGGCTTGGAAGCAGCCTTGCTAAAACGGGCCGCAGGCGGAATGCCGGTACTGGGCGTCTGCGGGGGATACCAGATGCTGTGCGAAGTTTTGGAAGACCCGGAGGGCGTCGAGGGGGACCGGACAGCCCTGCACGGGATGGGCCTGCTGCCGGGCAAAACCGTCTTTGCGGCGGAGAAGACCCGCACGAACCTGAAAGCTGTGACAGCACCTGGTCCGTTCAGCGGCGCGGCGCTGAACGGCTATGAAATCCATATGGGTACGACGGAAACCCAAAACGCACCATTTTGCATCTTGGAAGACGGACGGCCTGACGGTTGTCAATGTGGGAACGTCTTCGGAACATACCTGCATGGGCTGTTTGACAGCGGGGAACTGACTGCAAAACTGGCGGCGTGGCTTTGTGAACGGAAGGGGATTGCTGTAGAGACGGCGGCGCCGCTGTCCCACCGGGCCTATCAGGAAATACAGTACGACCGCCTTGCGGAAGGTGTACGGCAGTCCATCAACCTTCCAGAGATTTACCGAATCCTGGAAGACAGCGAGCGGAGGTAAACAGCATGGAACACATGAGACCTGCGGATATTGAGCGGGAGAGCATGAAGATCATCGACAAAGAACTTGCTGCACAGGGCATCGTTCTGGAGACGGAAACGGCGGCGGTGGTTAAGCGCGTCATCCACACTACGGCAGACTTTGATTATGTGCATAACTTACGTTTCACACCCCAGGCGGTGGAAAAGGGCGTTGCCGCCTTGGGCGGCGGCGTGGTCGTTACCGACACCAACATGGCCCTCTCTGGCGTCAGTAAACCTGCGCTGGCACGGCTGGGCGCGGCAGCCCACTGCTTCATGGCAGAACCGGAGACGGCGGAACAAGCCAAAGCTGCCGGTACTACCCGGGCGGCGGCGGCGGTCCTGCGGGCAGAGGCGGAATTTTCAAACCGCGCAGTCATGGCCGTCGGCAATGCACCCACGGCTCTGCTGCGCATCGCGGACCGTATGGAAGCCGGGTGGCGTCCAGCGTTGGTGATCGGAGTGCCAGTGGGTTTTGTGAACGTGGTAGAGAGCAAGGAACGGCTTTGGGAGATTTGCACACGATTGGGCGTTCCAGCGATTGTAGCTTTGGGGCGCAAGGGCGGAAGCAATGTCGCCGCTGCCATTTGTAATGCGCTTTTATACACAGCGACGGGCCTTTTGGACCCGTCCAGCCGGAACGAAAGAAAGGAGAAAGCATGAATTTGCCGCTAATCGAGGGCTGTGTCGATTCCTACGCCTCCAGCATGGCGGCGTGCCGGGGCGGCGCAGATCGTTTGGAATTGTGCGCCAACTTAGCCATCGGCGGCACGACGCCTTCGGCTTCGCTGTTCCAGCAAGTCCAGCGAGACTGCGGATTGCCGATCAACGTCCTCATCCGTCCGCGCTTCGGAGATTTCCTGTACACGGAACCGGAAATTGAAGAAATGTGCGGAGAAATCCGCCGGTTCCGGGAATTAGGGGCCAATGGCGTAGTAATTGGCGCACTGACGCCTGAGGGAGAACTGGACACGGGAACGATGCGGCGTTTGATGGACTGTGCTGGGAATATGGACATCACCCTGCACCGCGCTTTCGATATGACCCGCGAGCCTCTTGCGGCGGTGGAAGCGGCCGTCAGGCTGGGCTGCCGTACCATCCTGACCTCCGGTCAGGCGCGGGATGCGGCTTCAGGCAGAGACGTGTTGAAGGCGGTTTTTCAACAGGCGGCGGGACGTATCACGATTATGGCGGGCTGTGGCGTGAAAAAGTGGAATATCCGGGAAATTTATAACGACACAGGTGTTTTTACGTTCCACACAACTGGCCGCAAAGCGCCTCTTGACAGCGGTATGGTTTATCGTAAAGCAGAGGTTTCTATGGGGCTGCCGTCGTTGACAGAATATGAAATATGGCAGACGGATGAAGAGGAATTTCGAGAATGTGCGGAGCTTGTCCACGCACTTTTGTAAAGGCGGTATAGAAACGCATAATCAATACCGCACAATTCTGCCAAATTAGAAAAGCGTTAGAAACACCGAACCTCCAGCGGCCCCTGCAGCAGCGACAGCGGAAGGAGCGCCCAACTCCCAACGGCCCCCGCACCAGCGACAGCGGAAGGAGAGGCAGAAGCAAATCCGTGTGGTCTTCTCGTATGCAGAAGTAAGCACAGAAGGATTCCACCGGGCCCAAAAATCCCCCGCGGGGCGTCTTTTTCTCTTTTGGACCGTGAACGGCCCGTTTTCTCTTTTTCTTCGCGAAGAAA
>JAAWGR010000082.1 GCA_022795445.1 Oscillibacter sp.
TATGGTACAATATTTTGAACAGCGGCGGAAACCCTTGAAGCATCAGGGTTTCCCGCCGCCGTTGTTACTAACGTGTTATTAGTTCAATGTTCAATCGCAATTCTTCTATGGTCTTGTGGTTATAGACCCGGTTGCCGGTATCCTTGGAAACGTGGCCCATCAGGAGGTCAATACACTTGCGGTTTGCCCCGGCGCTATCCAGCAAGCTCTCGAAGGTGTGACGGCATTCATGTGGCACATGGCCCATCCCCAGACGGGTCATGACCTCAGTCCAGTAGTTTCGATATGTGGCTTGGCACATCGCTCGGCCATCGTTGCAGATCAGCCGGGGGCCGCCCTCCGCCAGTCTGGTCTCGATCAGCGGGCGGATTTTCGAGTGGATGGGAACGATCCGATTCTTCCCGGCTTTCGTTTTTGTTCCGCCGGTCATGGTTCCGGCCTGGAGGTCAACGTCAGCGGGGGTCAGGGCCAGCAACTCACTGATTCGCCACCCGCTATATATGAAAATCAAGACGGTATCCACCCACGGCTCCGCCTGATGCTCCCACAGCTTGGCGATCTCATCGTCACTGAACCGCTGGCGGGAGGTTTCCGGGATAGGGTCGGAGGTCAGCAGCTCGGAGTAGCAGCGGGTGATTATGTCCAGCTCCAGGGCGAAGCGGTCCAGGTGGCCCCAAAGGTTTTTTATGGCGGCCTGGGTGCTGTAACCCTTCCCACAGCCGTCTATAGTGTCCTGCATATGAAACGACTTAATTTGCTTGTAGGGTTTCTCCGCCAGCGCTGAACAGTGTTTGAACGCAGAGCAAAGGGAGGAACGATTGGACTCCCCCAGCTTCGGAGCTTTCTTTTCTTTCCAAAGGTCAAAAAGCTGCTGGAGGGTCAGCTTGGCCCGGTCCACATCCCAGGGGTCCCGGTTGTACTCGGCCAGTAGCATATTCCCGGCTTCCCTGGTTTCGGCATAGCCTATGACGCTGTATACCGGCTGGCCGTTATCCTTCCACCGGGCTACCTTCTTGACGATGAAGGGCCGACGCCTGTGGCCTGAGAGTTTTGCTACTGTACCGTAGCCGTTTGGATTGCGCATGAAAAAACACCTGTCCTTTCTGAAAAAAGTGTAGACTTTCCCAAGGGCAAGTGTTAAAATGATCTTGTCTGGGTATCATTTTAGGGCTTGCCCTTATGGTATCTCTGCCGCTTCTGGTGCTGGTAACACCGGGAGCGGTTCTTTATTTTGGATTCTTAACGTCAACTTTCCGAATACCTCTGCAAGTCGGCACTTCGGCCTGCGGACGAGAAGTACCCTGCCGCAATAATTCTATTACAGCATCCAAGTTGATTAACGCTTTATTCCCTGCCCATACGACAGGTACTGCACCACTTTTTACAAGATTTCTGATGTAATATTCGGTAACCTCAGAATCGGGGTCTAAGGCTTTAATTTCAGCCACAATTTTTGGGGCCGTTCGCATTCGTGGAACAATCTGATCCATAGTCCTCCTTTTACGGCCAGTCCATTGCCCAGAGTTCCGGCACAACCTGCTCCATGCGGTATTCGGCCAAAGCATAGTTGACACCCATATACTCGGCGGCTTTTTCAATGCTGTGGGAAAGAAAGGGTTGCAGGTCATCATCGCTGTAAAGCAAGCAGACGGCGAAACGGTTCGCTTCATTCTCAAATTTCTGAGTGACTATTTCCGTGCTGTGATCCATGAAAATCCGGTTCAATCCCCGGTGAAGAAGATGGTGGGCCAGTTCGTGAGCGCAAACAATTCGTTGCTGCTGTTCATCCAAATCCCCATTGATGTAGATAAACCGCCGTCTTTTCGCGCATTGCTGAAATCCACGCATTTGGACAAGCGGCGCTAACACAACAATAAACCCCATTTCTTCTGAAATGGCGAAAGGGTCACGAGTTCCATACTTCCTAGCCAGACCATCTGCTGTGGTCTTGATGCCCATGAAGTTTATCCTTTCTGCCCTCTGTATTTTTTCGGCGTGTAGGTAACCTTATTGCGCCGTCGAGCTTCTTCCAGACCAACCCGCATAGCTGCCGCCATGGCAGCCTTCGATTCTTCAGTCATGGGAACTCCGTCAAACATGAGATCACCGCTGGTTTCCAAACTCTCCATAATGCGACTAACATCTTTAGCCACATCCCGCCTGTCCTTCTCAGTAAGGGCAGGCTTTTTTTGTGCATTGTCCCTAGTGGCGCATAAATCGCTGTGGGTTTTCTCCAGGGCTTCGATCTGACGCTCCACTTCGTCCTGCTCATTCGATTCTGAAAAATCCAAAACGGCTTGCAGATGCTCGAGCTTGCTTTCCGTGAGGTCAATTTGAGATTCGATGGTGGTACCCATCAAGTATTCATCAGTCACGCCAAAGTAATCCGCTACTTTTTTGAGTGTGGGCCTGCGGGGAAGTGCGCCCTGCCTCCAAGTAGTCACGGTGCTATTGGACAAGCCAATTTCTGCGGCAACCGCATTGTCGGACTTTCCGGCCCTTTTGCATAAGTGTCGGTATATCTCGTAAAAGGTAGTTGACATAATATCCCTCCAAATATAAAATTAGATAAAATTAGTTTTTTCTATTGACATCTTATTTGAAATTAGATATAATAAGCACCGTCAATGACAGAATAAGAACCACACCCCCGATTTTTATACGAAAAATCGCGGTTTAAGGGTTGTTTTATGTTTGGTGGTACACACATGATACTCCCTAAATCTTATTTTGTCAATGAAAATCTAATAACAAATTAGAAAAGGAGGTGCTGAACATGACCATGGCCTACGCCAGACGGCGTGCCGGTTTGCTCCAGCGTCAAGTCGCGGAGGTCTTAGGCGTTTCCCTTGGGACCGTTGCGATGTGGGACACAGGCAGAAATAAACCCCGCGCTGATATGCTTCCCAAAATCGCAAAACTCTATGGCGTAACTGTGGACGAGCTTCTGCGGGAGGATGAACCCGTAACTGGAAAGGAGACAAAATGAACGAACTAAAAATCTTCGAGCATCCCAAGTTTGGGAAAATCCGTACCATCACAGAGGATGGCAAAACACTGTTTTGCGGAGTGGACGCAACTAATGCATTGGGCTATAAGAATTCGAGAGACGCTTTGGCCCGCCATTGTAAGGGAGTCGTAAAACGCGACATCCCCACATCCAGCGGAGTACAGTCCTTGAACTTCATCACCGAAGGCGATCTCTGCCGCTTGGCCGCGAAGTCCGAGCTCCCTGGCGCAAACGAGTTCGAGAGCTGGATTTTCGATGAGGTTATCCCGGCTATCCTGCGCACGGGTACATACTCTATCGCCCCTGTCAAAACCACCCGCCCCCCCGGAAGTCTCTCCTGGCGGTCTGGCAAAGCTGATCAGCGTGACCCGGCGCGTGATGTTGGATATGGGTAAAACGCCCGTAGAAGTTGGCGCAATGACCATGAGCATTTTACAGACTTGGTGTATCCCAGTTCCTGCGGCCTTCTCGAAAGAGATTCCCGGTCAACTGTGCATGTTTACAGAAACGCCACAGGTGCCAATGTTGCCTAGCACCTAAAAAACGCCCTGCCAAGTGCCGACACACCTGACAGGGCTGGCGAGACCTATTGACCAAACCAAACGGCCCGCGTGAGGAAGGAGACAACATGAACGAACTTGAAATCAAGAAAGTGCCCTTCATGGGTACAGAACTAATGGCGGTCCGTGACAACGACGGGCAAATCTGGGCGGGTGTCCGCTGGATATGTGACGGCATCGGACTGAGCGAGGGCCAGACCAAGAACGAACGTCTGAAAATCCAGAAAGACAAAGTGCTTTCTCGTTCAGGACGAAATTTCGTCCTGAACGAAAGCGGCTACGGAAGCCGCGAGGTCCTTTGCCTCAAACTGGATTTCGTACCCCTCTGGCTGGCGAAGATCAACATCACGCCCACGATGGAGCGGGAGACCCCGGAACTGGCGGAGCGGCTGGAACAATATCAGCTTCACGCTAAAGATGTGCTGGCGGCGGCGTTCCTGCCCACGATCTACGGTGCCGAAAGCAAACCGGCGTTTCGGCAGCGGGCACTTACTCCGGATGATTATCTGCGGGCGGCTTCCATCGTGGCGAACTGTGCAAACGGGCGCTTGCCCTATGTGCTGGGTTTCCTGGAGCAAGGCGGCTTTGAAATCCCGAAGGTGGAAGCCGCCGCGCCGGAAAAGCCGGAACTGGCGCAAGTGATCGCTCAGGCCATTGAGGACTTCGGCTTCACGGCTATTCAGCTTGGACAGCTTCTCGGCGTTACAAGGGTGCAGGTTTACCGTTACAAGAACGGGCAGATGCCGCGCGGCGACCGGGCCGAGCGCATGATTCAGACCATCCGTGAAGTGATCGACCAGCCCGAAAACTAAAAAGCGCCCCGCCGGGTGGTATGAACACCCGACGAGGCTGGCAGACCTATTGAACAGACCAACAGGCCCGCGTGAGGACAGTATATCATCCTCCTGCTGGGTTTGCAAGGAGGAAAATTTCATATGTCAAAAAAGCAAATTGTCGCGGCGCTGGTGCCGCTCTATCGGTTGGGGTATGCCCAGTATGACCGACTGGAGAAGCTGGCGAAGGAGGCCGTACAGGACGGCGATACGCCCGCTTTTGAGGCGATTAGCCGGAGGGCCGTGAACAAGTCCCATTTCCTTAACGGCATCAAGTGTGCCGCCCAGTCCCTGGGCATTGACGAAAGCGAGTTCCAGGCAGCGATTAGCGCTGACGCAGATGGGAGGTAACATCATGGCAAAGGCTTTTGCCGGACGGCTGAAACTTGCAATGGGGCAGGCCGGTATAAAGCAATCCGAACTTGCCACGAAGATTGGCGCACCGCGTTCTGCCGTTTCCCAATACCTTTCCGGGAAAAACGAGCCCGGTGCCGAACGGTTGGTGGCGATTGCCGAGGCTATCGGCGTATCCATCGGCTTCCTGACTGGCAAAGAGGAATCTCCGACAGCACCAGTCCGTAAGGGGTGGCCGGAGAAAATCACGGTGGAGATGGCGGCACGGTGCTTGCGCAAATCCAATCAGGCTGTGCGGGTCAATATACAGAATGGCCGGTTGCCGATAGGCCGTGCGCTTCAGGGGGCTGGCAGTAAGTTTACCTATGTCATTACCCCAGAGCGCCTACGGGATGAAGTCGGGGAAGCCCGATTCAATGAGTTCTTCGGCCTGACGTGCGATACGCCGGAACTGTGAGAATCGCCTATGGCTAAGAAAGTGCGTTTTCTCAAAGACAGCCAGGTAGAGTTTTCCAAGCTATTTTCCGAATTGTGTCGGATGAAAAGCTCCTGGGAGGCATGGACGGACTTTGTGGCTATGTCCGCAACGGCAATCGCCAACGCTTTTGACCGGGAAGGCCCGACGCATGATGAACGGGAGAAGAAGTACATTAGCACCATCAAACGGTACAGCAAAGCAGAACAAGAGATTTTTCCGAAACTCTTTGCCGTTATGGTGGAAGCCCTGGAGCATGAGCCAGATCAGGATTTCCTTGGGGAAATGTTTATGGGGTTGAACATGGGTGACCACTGGAAAGGACAGTTTTTCACGCCATATAACGTCTGCCGCATGATGTCAGAAATCACAATCGCAGGACTGGAAGAGCACATCGAGAAAAAAGGCTGGGTTGGCATTCATGACCCGTGTTGCGGAGCTGGAGCCCTGATGATTGCAGCCCGAAATACGATGGTCCGAGAGAAGCGAGGCCCCCGGGAAGCCCTCTATGTAGCCCAAGACATTGATAGAACGGCGGCACTGATGTGCTATATTCAGTTATCACTTCTCGGCTGTGCTGGGTATGTGGTGGTTGGCGATTCTCTTTTGCACCCCTTGGCAGGCCCAGGAGGGAATCCGCTACTGATCTCACCCACGCCGGAGCAAGAAATCTGGTTAATGCCGGCATTATACGATGAAGTCTGGTGCGCCAGGATTCAGTATGAGCGGGTGAAGCTGGCACTGGAAAGCCTGGGCGTGATGAAATCGCCGCGGGAGCCGGAACAGGAAACTCCGGTACCCGAGAACGATCCACCGGAAGTCCCACCAATCAAGGAAATCGCGCAACCGGAATCCCCGCCACTGATCGAGGGGGACGGGGGACAATTAACACTGTTTTGAAAGGAGCAGATACCCTGTTATGAGTAAAATAGCCGACAACATTCTGGATATTCTCGTAGAGTGTCGGACAGAGGGGAACACACTTTATCTCCCGGAAGGTCAGCTTGACCGGGCTACATATCAAGCGGTCAACAAAGTGCTGGAAAGCATCGGAGGCAAGTGGAACCGGAAAGCGAAGGGCCACGTTTTCGCTGACGGCGATCCTGCCGAACTGCTGGACAACGTGATTTTGACCGGAGAGATAACCGACCTCAAGAAGCAATACCAGTTCTTCCCTACGCCGCGGCCTATTGCGGAGCGAATGTGTGAGCTGGCCGAACTGGACGACACCTGCATTGTGTTGGAGCCGTCGTGCGGGAAAAGTGATCTGGCGGATGTCGTGTTTGAATCCGGGGTAGAAGAACTGATTGGACTGGAGCTTAACCAGGAAATGGGGAAGTACCTGAGCAACAAGCCCTATGGAACGGGTATTGGCGTTGACTTTTTGAAATACGCGCAAACTATAGGACATAAAGCTCCCTATACCCGCATTGTGATGAACCCGCCGTTCTCCCGGCAGCAGGACATTGATCATATTCTTGCCGCATACAGCATTCTGCGGCCCGGTGGTATCCTCGTGTCCGTGGTATCGGAAAGCCCATTTTTCCGCACCAACAAGAAATCGGTGGAGTTCCGGGAGTTCCTGGAGGCGCACGACGCAATCATTGAGCCGGTTGCTGAAGGAGCGTTCAAGGAGAGCGGGACAATGGTGCGGACGCGGCTGGTGAAGATTGTCAAGCCCCCGGCCAGCGAAAGCCCTGTGGACGAAAACAAGGGGGCCGCTGAGGACATTCCAGATATTTCTCCGGGGATGATTACCGTTATCGACGAACCTGTCCCCAGCAAGATTGGTCAGCTTATGACCCAGCTCCCGGTAGACAAGCTGTTTCCCCATCCGGATAACCCCCGGAAGGACCTGGGAGACCTGACAGAGTTAGCAGACAGTATCAAGGCCAACGGTATTTTCCAAAACTTGACCGTTGTGCCGGCTGATGATAGCTACGAAACCTTCACAGTTGTAATCGGCCACCGACGCCTTGCCGCCGCGAAGCTGGCGGGCCTGAGCGAAGTCCCCTGCGTTATCACGGAAATGGACCAAAAGGAGCAGGTCCGGACAATGCTTCTGGAGAATATGCAGCGGTCCGATCTGACAGTCTATGAGCAGGCCCAGGGATTCCAGATGATGCTTGACCTCGGCAGCACCATTGAAGAAATCGCGGAGAAGTCCGGCTTCTCTAAAACGACGGTACGCCGCCGAGTAAAAATGATGGAGCTGGACCAAGGGATGCTGAAAGCAGTATCCGAACGGCAGTTGTCGCTTACGGACTTCGACGAGCTGGCACAAATTGAGGATATCAAGGCCAGAAACGAATGCTTAGCGCAGATCGGCACATCGGAGTTCAAACGGAGTGTGGCCGAACAGGTTCGGCAGCAAACGCTTAAAAAGAAGCTGCCCAAGGCTAAGAAGATTCTCAAAGCCGCAAAAGCGAAAGCCTTGAAACAGAGCGATACCTGGAATGGCAAGTATGACAGCATTGGAACATCAATTCGGATTACTGATTGGGACGAGGAAAGCCCGATTATCCCGGAGAATGTGTCTGGTCAGCTGTACTATTACCTGGGTGAAGCCTATGGGGATTTGAGGTTCTATCAGGAGCATAAGCGGCCTACACCGGTCAAACGCCCCAAAGCGGAGATTGAAAAGGAAAAGAAGATTGCAGAGGCGTGGAATCAGCTGGAAGAAAAAGCCGCCGTTGCTTACAACCTTCGTTCTGCTTTTGTCCAGGAACTTTCTTGGAACAAAAAGACCGCTGAAACCATTCTTCGAGGGGCATTGGTGGCTGGTGTTCTGAAGGTGATTGACTACATGAGTTCCAGCCGGTCAGATATGAAGAAAGTCCTGGGGCTGGTAGACGATGAAAAAGCCCACGACGACACCAGAGGTGCAAGCGCCCTGGTCGCCCTCCAAGAGCTGGATGTGAAGCAAATCCCGAGCCTGATCTATACGCTGTTTGCAGATGCAGCTACGGAGAATTGCACCTGGGGATATAAGGGTGCCTACCCGAAATACCAGCCCTCTGGCAAGCTCAACGGCCTTTATGCGTGGTTGATCTCTCTGGGTTACCAGATGTCCGACGAGGAAAAGACCCTGCTGGATGGAACACATGAGTTGTACCACCGCCAGGAAGCTGAGGAAAAAGTAAAGGCCTCCACCGAAGAAGAGGCCCAGCAGGAAGGAATATAGCCTATGGAAGAATACATCATCCATTGCAAAACGGCTGAATACCTCAATCGGTATTGCGTCGCCGCGCGCATGGGGGAAACACGAGAAGGCCCAGAAGATGGCACTTGCGACGCTGGTTATGCTTCGGCAAGAGTCGAGAGTGGCCCACCTGAAATCCGAAAACCTGTGGAGCGAAGTCCGGGGAATGCGGCGGGCTATGAAGAAAATTAAAGAGGCCGCTATGAAATTCCCTCTGGGGGAGATGCGAGTCAAGAAGCTGGAGAGCGACGCGGACGCCGCGCAGAAGGAGCTGGCCCATGTTGGCGAGGAAATCCACCAGATGTTGGAGCTTTGGCAGCTGGCTGGGGCGACCTTTGAGGACTTGTGCAACCTCTGTAACCGTGACCCCGCCCAAGTGCGGAAGGAACTGGGGCCGAAGGAGCTGGATGCCCGCCCGGATGCGTCTTTCTCGAAGCTGGCAATGATCCACAATTTGGACTACAAAAATCCCAGGGATACCGGCTGGCTGGAAGATTCCGTTGACGCGCCCCTGACCCATGCACTGAAAGCCTATATGCTGGACACCATGCTCCATACCGAGGCAGGCCGGAAAGCAGCTCATGAAGCTATGGAAGCCATTTTCCCGGAGATCATGGAAAATGCCATGACGGTTGTCACCGACGAGGACGGTATCCGCCACCTGATCGACAAAGACGGGATGGATATTGGCGCCCTGGATGATAGAGGCGGTAAGGACTCATGACTGCGATTGGTCAGCTTCGCCGAGAACGTGGGTTGACACAGAAGGAGTTTGCTTCTGCTGTCGGTAAGGTAAAAAGCACTGTGCGAGGCTGGGAACAGGGAAACTTTCGACCGGCGGACCAAGATTTTCCGAAGATTGCGGAAGTCCTTGGGTGTAGTGTAACGACCATCTGGATTCCTCCAAGGACTGGAAGCAAGGTCCGCCGCGTTCGTACTGCTGAGGAAGAAGCGATAGAAGCTGCAAACAGAGAAAAGATCGCGCCCTACATTGAACGCCGAGTAGCTTTAGGACTGACGAAAAAGGAACTCGCAGAAAAGGCGGGGGTCGATCCGGCAACAGTTCGGTACATGGAAACAGGTAAATATTCTCCCTGCTGGGAAACGCGGCAGAAAATTAGACGCGCGCTGGGGATGCCCGAAGAACGGTACTACACAATCGAAGATCGAAATGCAATCTTCCTTGATCTGCAAGAACAGGGCGTTATCCGTCGGGCGATCAATCGGAACATAACCCCACTTAGAGCCGTCCACGCTGACTTAGATGATCTGGAACAGGAGTTAATCATTTGTGCGCTTCGCGCCATCGACCGCTTCCAGCCAGATGGAGCCGCAAGCATCAAAACCTTTGTTGATAAAAATGTGGACTTCTTCATTAAGCAGTGGATAGTCAAATTCGCTATGCACGGCTTGTCCGGGAAAGTACATTACCCCCTGCCGGACATTTCGGTGCTGTCACTGGATGCTTTAATGGAAGCGGGATTTGATCCCGCAGGATAATGGAGGACATATGCAGATACAAGGCAAAAAGAAAGGCCCCACACTCAACCAGCCGACCAAAGCATTTGAGTGTGAAGCCCCGGCAATCCGCTACGGGATTCCTGCCTAATTGTATCACCTGCTCTCCTGAAAATCAACGCTTTTAACAAGAGGAGAACTGTAAGCCATGAAGTTTAACCGAGTAATCGGGATTGTAGCAAAATATATCCTGCTGACTGGCGGCGGCGTTCTGCTATACATACTGGCCGCGAAGTATGCTCTCGCAGAGCGTGGGTATTTCGCGGCAGGCGGAGAGGTATTCTTCTTGCTCCTTCCCGTCCTTTACTACGTCGTTGCAACGGTGATTCGAGACTACATCCGCGACATCAAGGACAGGAAAAAGCATTGATCTTGTCCGCAAGCAAGTGAAACGCCAGCCCTCTGCCGGGTGACCCCACCACCCGATATACCCTGCGTCGGGTCCGCCGTTCCCCCAGGACGGCGGCATCCGGCAGAGGGCTGGAACGCTCTCAGAAAGGAGGTATCAGCGTGGACCCCTAAGAGACTAATCACCGTTCCTCTGGCAATCGTCCCGGAAATCGCTGGCAAGCCCGTGGAACGCTGGAATCCGCGGCCCCGTGTTTACCCGCCTCACCCTCTATCTCGTCTCCACAGGGCTGACAGCGCGAAGCAGAGGGCGAAGAAAACCCTCCAACGGGTCTGCAACACCAGCTGGAGGGGGACCGGCGCAAAGCCAATCATTATCACAGCTATCATAGCGCACAGAAACTAAATTGTCAAGAAAGGATGAATGCAATGGTGGAAATCAAAGTCACCGGAAACACGCCGCTGGAAGCGTTGTCCTCGCTCACGGCGTTTGCGACCCACTGCATGAGCAACAAGGATGTCTGGAATGCCGCTAACCGTATCTTGGAGGCGGAACGCCACGAGGAACGGAAAAAGGCAGCGGCTCAGGCAGCGGAGCAGCCCCCGGAGTTCCCGAAGGACTATGACGTGGCCCCGGAGGACCCTTCTGGCCCTGCGGCTGGGGCGACTGGCCCGAGTGCTGCCCCTACTGAGAAAGCCGCACCCCCCGCCCCGGTCCCGGAGAAGCCGCAGGAGGCCCCCGCGCCCCAGCCTGCTCCCGGAAAGGCCCCCAGCCTGGAGGATATTCGGGCAAAGGGTATCGAGGCCGCCAAGAAGTACGGACAGCCCGCGATCAAGGCTATCCTGAAGGAACTGGGGGCTGAGAACATGACCAATCTGCCGGAGGACAAGCGGGCGGTGTTCCTGGAAAAGCTGGAAGGTTTGGGTGAGAGCAATGCCTGACCGCCACGCCATATTGGGGCCGTCTGGCGCCCATCGGTGGCTGATCTGCACTCCCAGCGCCCGGTTGGAGTATGGGATACCTGACAGCGGCAGCACCTATGCCAAGGAGGGAACGCTGGCCCACCATATCGGGGAACTGCTTCTGCGGAAACGCTGGCAGAACGAGGACATCACCGCCGCTATGGAACAGGCACAGGCTGACCCGCTCTACTCCGGCTCCATGAAGGAACACATGGAGGGCTATGTCGACTTCGTGGAGGAACGCATGGCAGAAGCGGCCACCCGCTGCGCTGACCCCCGCATTTTCATTGAGCAGACTATCCGCTTTGATGAATATGTCCCGGAAGCGTTTGGAACTGCTGATTGCCTGATTCTCTCTGATGGACTCCTGGACGTGATTGACCTGAAATATGGGAAAGGCGTTTCGGTCCAGGCAGAGGGAAACCCGCAAATGCGGATGTACGGCTTGGGATGCTACCTTGCCCTGTCTTGGGCCTACGAGATTGACGAGATCAGAATGACGATCTACCAGCCCCGGCTCGATAGCGTATCTGTCGCCACTATGACGGCAAAGGAGCTGTTGGATTGGGCGGAGAACTACTTAAAGCCCCGCGCGGTTCTGGCGTGGGAGGGTAAAGGCGGGTTCTGCCCGAATGAGGAAGCCTGTCGCTGGTGCCGCGCCGCGCCGACCTGCCGGGCCAACCGGGATTATCAGCTGGAAATCGCAAGGCATGAGTTTACCGACCCCGCGCTTCTGACGGACGAAGAAGTGGCGGAGATACTTACCCGCCGGGCCGCGTTCAAGGCGTGGGTAGACTCCGTGCATGACTACGCTGAAAAATCGGCTATCAACCTGGGCGTACATTATCCGGGCTTCAAGCTGGTAGAGGGCAAGAGCAACCGCAAGTACACAGACGAGGACGCGATTGCGAAAGTGCTCCGCAAAGCTGGGTACAAGGCGGCTGACATCTACAAGCCCCGTGAACTGCTCGGCTTGACCGCAATGGAGAAGATGGTGGGCAAGAAGAAATTCGGAGAGTTGGCCGGTGAATATGTCATTAAGCCGACTGGTGCCCCCGCATTGGTGGCGGAGAGTGACCGCCGCCCCGCACTGAACAGCCCCGCAAAAGCAGCAGAAGATTTTGACGATGATTTTAAGGAGGAAAACTGAAATGGCTAAGAACAAAGCACCTACTTTCGTTGTTACAGGCAAGTGCCGCCTGAGCTACGCCCATATCTGGGAGCCGTCCCGCATGAGCGAGGATGACCCGCTGAAGTATTCGGCCTGCATCATCATCCCCAAGACGGACAAGACCACCCTCGACAAGATCAAGGCGGCTGTGGAGGCCGCCACGAAGGACGGCATCGCGTCCAAGTGGAAGGGCAAGAAGCCCGCCAACCTGAAGCTCCCGCTCCGCGACGGCGACGACGAGCGCCCCGACGACCCCGCCTTTGCTGGGTGCTACTTCTTCAACGCCAACAGCCGGAACCGGCCCAAGGTCGTGGATATGGCCCGGAATGAGATTCTGGACCAGGACGAGATTTACAGCGGATGCTACTGCCGCTTCTCCATCAACTTCTACCCGTTCAACGGCAGACAGAACGGCGTCGCCGCTGGGCTGGGCAATGTCCAGAAGGTGTGCGACGGTGAGCGGCTGGCGGGCGGTACCCGCGCCGAGGACGACTTCGACGACGACTTTGAGGACACCGGCAGCGGCGCTCTCGACGATATCCTCTAAACCACATACCACCCCCGCTGTCAGCTCGGCGGCGGGGGTGGCCCGCCTATAAAGGAGGCCAGTATGGAATTGAAAACATATGCAAAAATCATGGGCTTGGCCCGGACCGATTCTGGATTTCCCGCCTTTGGCTATGTGAAGCTGGACGGCGTGAAGCTCCAGAAGGATACGCTGGCCCGCCTGTTCAACACCACCCCCGACACGGTGGTTATTCTGACCGAGGAAGAATAC
>JAAWGR010000083.1 GCA_022795445.1 Oscillibacter sp.
CCCCATTTTCTCTTTTTCTTGGCAAAGAAAAAGAGAAAACGGGCCGTTCACGGTCCAAAAGAGAAAAAGACGCCCCGCGGGGGATTTTTTGGCCCGGTGGTATCTTGATAATACCTACTTCTGCAAACGAGAAGACCACACGGATTTGGCGTGCCTCTCCTTCCGCTGTCGCTGCTGCGGGGGCTGTTGGGGGTTGGGTTCTCCTTCCGCTGCCGCTGCGGCGGGGCTGATGAGGGTGGTGCTTCTTACGCCGTTTGATCGGTCGATGGATGCTGTTGTTGGTTGCTTTGCAGCCAATAACATTAACCTTCGCCGACGGTGCCCTTGCGAACGTTGACGATAAAGTCCTGCACGTTCGTAACAATGGTGCGGACAGAGAGACTGCCGCGGTCCCGGAGTTTGTTGACGGAAAACTCGGAAATGTCCACAGAATAGAAATACACTGGGCGGATAACGCCGTTCACCACGCGGTAGGATGGCGTCATATTGCCGGTTGCAACCGTATGGAGGGTAGAGGCCATACATATGACAGTTGTTGCGGATTTCACCTGTTCCCGCATAGCATTCTGCCCGTCGTACACGTTGCCGTAAACTTCAGGAAGAGGACCGTCGTCCCGGACAGAACCTACCAGAACATAAGGAATCTGGTTCTTTACACACTCGTAGATGATGCCGTCCTTTACCGCGCCGCTTTCAATAAAAGAGGCGGTGGAGCCGCAGGTACGGATAGCGTTCAGGGTATCAAGATGGTGGTAATGGCCGTTGGGATAGCTGCGCTGGGTATAGATGTCCTGGCCTAAGGCGGTACGGAGGTAACCGGCTTCCAGGTCATGGGTCGCCAGGGCATTGCCTGCAAGGAGGGCATGGACATAGCCGCCGCGGATAAGGGCCGCAAACGCTGCCCGTGCATCGGCGTCAAAAGCACAGGCAGGACCAAGCACCCAGACAATGCGTCCATGCTCCTTCTCATGCTGCAAAAGCTCATAGATGGAATCGTAGTCCATCGAATAGGCCGTTTCACGGGAACGGCCCTGGCGGAAAGCGAACGTCTCCTGTTCGCTGCTGTCCTCCTCAAAGCCGGCGGCATGGATGTAAATGCCCTCGGACCCGTCCTCTGTGCGGCCGACGGCGATGGGCTCGCCAGCCTTGAGGTTGCGGAATTCCACCGCCTCCATCTTTCCGCCGCGCAGGACAGCCACACAGTCCATGCGGCTCTCTTCTGCCAGCAGCCACTGGCCGTTGACTTTAAAATATTCCGGGAAAATACTGGTGGCATGGTAGCCCTCCGGGGCCACGCCGTCTTTCGGCGCAGGCGCAAGGCGGACATCTGGAGCGGATTGGAATCGGGCCGCGGTAAAATCGGGCGCATGATACTCCGGCAGGGTAAAGGGCATAGCAAAAACCTCCTGATTTTTATTTTTGGGCTCTAAGAGAACACTATCACAGAAAAGCAGCGTTTGTCAATGGGATTCGATATCCATAACATTCTGCGCAAGCAGTCCATTAGAAACATCATGCTGCAATCGGCTTTCTGCCATCCAAACGACTGCCTCTTGACGGTGAGGGCTGGATGAAAAAGGCGGCTGGCATACGCAACGCCAGCCGCTTCCATTCAAGCGCCAGCCGTTATGGCCCCGCTTTGGCAGTTTACATAATAATCCGTCGTATCCGTCGCCACCCGCCAGGCTGGGACCAGCATCATCGGCGCGGAACTGGTTTGCAGCTCGTAACACAGGTGCGTCCCCACCACTGCCGACACCACGGCCACCGCTTCTTGGCGCATCCGCTGGAACGCTATCAGCGCACCGGCAGCGCTCAGCGGCGTCTGCTGGCTTGCCGTCAGCGTCCCCGTGGACGGAAGCAGAATCCCTGTGGCAGAGGTCACCACATCGTCCTCAATGGTAAACGTTGCCGTACAGTTGAAAACCGGAAAGCCGTTATACAGGAAATATGTGGCCGCCGTACCGCTGCCGTCTTCCAGCTGAAATTTCGGTTCGGCGTAGGAAAACGTCTCGCAAAACTCCTGGCAGAACGCCTCTGGGTCTCCCTGCCCCAGCGTACCGGCAGCTTCAAAACTGCCGCTTGAACGGAACAGGACCGTTCCTGCTGCGGCCTTATACTCGTATATCCCGCCGCCTTGGTCGGACTCTGCGGGAGTATCCCCCAGCAGATAGGCGGCGGCCTGAGCCTCCAGAGCGGTATCTCGGGTCAGGGCCTGGGCCTCCGGAGGCGTGTCCCGGGAGATGGCGTAAATATCCAAGTCCATGCCGTCGGCGGCAAACAGCGTCACCAACTGCTCCGCTGTGCGGCGGAACGCATCCTGTTCCGCACTCTTTCGGATGGAGAGCGAGGCCAGCAGGAACGCATTCACCAAAACCAGAATCAAGATGATGATATTTTTCAGCCGGTAACGTTCCACGCGGAACCTCCTTATTCGATCACATACCCATCCGCGTCCACTGTGTACCGTATGCCGTCTATTGTAACCACTGTGTTTTGGGCAAAGGTACCATCCGCCGTGCGGCAGCGCCAGCCGGAGTCGTCACGGACCAGTCCCGCAGCAGATACGCCCTTTTCCAGGTATGTGTTCAGCCCGATGGCGTTGCGGGTATCGTCGTCTTGAAAGTGCCACCACTCGGAAGTAAGGCCATTCATCCCGGTGGCGGTCATGTATTTCGCCAGCAGTTTTGCATTGTCGTTGTTCCGATAGTTTGCGGAGTACCAGCTCAAATCATGCATCGCGCTCTGCATGGTCAGTTCCGTCCGCTCCTCCAGGGTTTCCAGGGTAAGGTCCAGGGCAATGCCGCGGTTATGGGCGGAGGTAACGGCAGCCAGGAAACTGCCCAGGCGGAAGCGGCCGTTATCCGTCATGATCTTGAAATTGGTGTCATAAGCGGAAGTCGAAGGATTTGTTGTCTTGGCCGTGGTATCCCGCTGAAAGCCGCCCTCATCCTCCTGGTCCGGTTCCAAACGCTTCGGCGCATATAGGGCCATGGTCTCCGTCGGGAGCGTCTCCGGTTCTGGGGCGGGCATCTCCGGTTCTGGCTCGGGCGTCTCCGGTTCGGTGGGATTCTCCACGCCCTCGGGGTTCTCCGGAATCACCGGCGGCTCTTGGATTACCGGGACGGTAACGGTGGTGGGGTCCTGCGGCGGTTCTGCGGTTTCCGGCGCCTCTGGCGTTTCGTCCTCATTGGGTTCCTCTTCCTCCGGTTCCGGTGCGGGATTGACCCGCGGGACCCAATTGCCCGTTGCTGCGTCGAGCATCAGGCCGGTTGCCAGATTGACCCGGTTGCCGGTGGAGGGATCGATGGCAATCCCTTGGTCGTTCAGCGTCAGGGCAGGGTAATTGATCTGGGCCTGGGTGGTGTCATAGAGGTAGCGGGTGGCCTGGTGGGGGCGGTAAGCTTCGTAAATTTTCAAGTGGTAGCCATCGGCCATGGCCGCCTTCGCTGCGCTGAGGAGTTTTTGGGCGCAGGGGTACAGGTAGGGGACAAGGAAGCCCTCTGCTGTCTGGACGTTTTCATAGCCCGGGATCACCTGCTCTGTAATCTGGGCGATGGGACGGTCGTGGATTTTGAAGATCGACTCATAGCTGTTGGTGACGTCGTAGGAGCAGTAGTCGCCGATATACTCCGGGAGGTTGATCATGCAGAAGCGGTTGTCAATGTAGACATACTGGTCCTTATAGCGGACCTGGAACCACTGGCCGGTTTCCTCCAGCACACAGAGGGTCGTTCCGGCGGGGACTTTGCCTTGGGCGTTGGAGGCGTTGGGGCTGTCATAATATGCCAAATCCATAATGGGCCAGACGGTAGCATACAGCGTATCAATGTCCACATAGAAGGATATCTCGTTAGACACCAGTTCGCCGCCCAGGTCGTCTTTGGAAACCACCCGGCAGCGCAGCAAGGACCCGGAGGTGACGCGGCCCGTATCATAGCTGAAGGATTGGGCCTTGGACGCTACACGGAACACCGTCTCCCAGCCGCCATTTCGCCATTGCTGGAACTCATAGCGGTCCCCTCGGGCTTCCGACCAGAGGAAGGTATACTGCCGGGGACCGGTCTGCTCCCATTCCAGGAACAGGGTATCGTTCAGCAGGTCGCCGCGGTCGAAGGTCAGCAGGTTGGACGGAGGGCCGTAGAGCTTATACCCCTTGCCGGAAACGCCCTCCCGCACAACCAATTGGAGGGACTGGCCATAGGCGGGGATCGGCAGCTCCGAATCGTCGCTGCCAAAGCGCAGGGCCAGGGAGGTACCCGCAGTGGCCGCCACTGGCTGGTACACGCCGTCGTCCAGGGTACAGACCTCATACCGCTTGCCCTGTTTCCCATCCCAGGACAGCGTAACGCTGCCCGGTTCGGCCTCTCCTTCCATGGTCAGGGCATTCAGCTCCACCGCGTCCAGGGACGCCTTGAGGGCAGACCAGCTTTTGACCTGCCGGACCATCCCCAGCAGATTCTCGCCCTCCCTCACAGCCCGTACCGAGATACGGAGCCGCTCCCCATCCAAGAAGCCGGAGAACGCCGCATGGGGTTCGGTACAACGCTCTTCAAAGTGCTGGGAGCTGCTGCGCACGCTCACCAGGTATTCTACGCCGGGGTCGGCCTCCGGCCAGGTCAAAGACAGCTCTCCGCCGCCGTTCCAAAAAATGAGCAGGTCCCCCTGTCCGAAAACCGGCAGGGGGCATCCAGGCGTAATGAAGTAAGCTGCCGCCAGTAGAACCGCCGCCAAAAGGGCGGCGGCCGCGGCCAGCCAGCGTTTTTGCAGCATAGCGGGATTCCTCCTAGAATACAGCGTAAACCGTTTCGTAGTCTGCGCCGCGGGTCGTGTAGACGACAAACCCGTTATAGGTCAGTTCGCCGTCCTCGCCATCCAAATCCAGGCAGCTGGGGGCATAATCCGACGAGAGCGGACGGCCAATTGCAGCATACAGCTCGCTCACCGGACGGCCTACCATACCTTGCGCCACTGTCTTGGGGTCCGCGGCAGGCGCAGGTTCGGGTGTGGGTTCCGGTTCAGCCTCCGGCGCGGGTTCCGGGGCAGGAGGCGGGTCCGCGGGTTTCTCCGTCTGCGCCGGGGGCGTCTCTGGCTTCAGGGCCGGGGAATCGGCGGGCTTAGACGCCTCTGGCGCTTGGACCTCAGCCGGCTGCTCCGGAGGCGCTTCCGGCGTTTCGCTCTCCGCGGGCGCGGAAGCCCCGCTTCCCTCGTCGGGGGCGCCGGCTTCCGGCGCGCCTTCACCTTCCTTGGGAAGTTCCACTTCTTCGGGCAGCTCTGCTTCTCCCCCGGAAACCGGATTTTCCGGCATCGTTCCATCTTCGGTCTGGGACGGTTCCTCCGGGTCCTCAGGCGCTTCCTCCGGCGGATTCTGCCCGCCGCAGGCGCACAATACGCACAACAGGGCCATTACCAACAGGAGCGCAAATGACTTCTTTTTCATGCTTTTTCTCCTCTCTCGCTGCCGCTTCCTTACGACGGCTGCTCCGGCCGCACATAGCGCCAGCTGTTCCTGGTGTCGTTGAATTTATAGAGGTTTACGTCATACCGTTTCTTCAGACGGTAAGCCATTTCCAGCTCGGTGTCGAATATGTAGGACGTGCCGTCCATAGTGATCTCCACCCAGGAGTGGGGCGCACGGTTCTGCCCAACGGTGCCGCTGTAGATCCGGGCGTCATAACCAATCCAGCGGGAGAGGTACCAAAACAGGGAGGCATAGCAGTAGCAGTTGCCGTACCCGGTGTTCAGTATACGGAGAGCGTCTTCCATCATGTAGCCTTGTGCGCCGAACTCATAAGCCGGGCGGCGGAGGTAGGTGAAGGAATCCCGGGTGTAGACGTACAGGGCGCGGAGCATCTGCTCCTGGGTCATGCTAGAGTTGGTTTTATTCAGGACGATGGTCCGCAGCTTGGCGTCCAGGGAATCGTTGCCGGAGGTGAAGCGTCCGGCCGCGTTGAAATCATGGCCCTCATAGTTGGTGTTGCGGAGGACGTCGCCCTGATTGGCGCTGTAGTAATACAGCCAGCCATCCACCAGCTGGAACCCGACAGGCGGGACGTTCTGTTTGGCGGTATGGTTAGTCCAGGACTCGGCGGAACCCTCGCTGGTATGCGTATGGTAAACAGAAGCCTCTATGATATCATAATAAAACCACAAATCCGGCGAAACGTCAACATAAAATGTGGGATGGGTGCGGTCAATATACGCCTTGTCGGCCACACGGCCCAGGGCCCGGTTGACCATAACGGTCAATTCAGCGCGGGTAATTGTGTTTTCTGGATGGAACAGGCCGTCCTTGTCGCCCAGGGTCCAGCCGTAGGCGCGGGCGGAACGGATGTAGGGCGCATCCGGGGAATCCGCCGGAACGTCCGGGAACTGCTGGGCATCATCCCGCAGGGGGAAGAAGCAGGCCAGGTAACGGATGAATTCTCCGCGTGTAATGGCTTCGCCGGTGTTGCACTCGGTTTCGCCGGGACGCATGACGCCCAAGGCTCCCAAAGTACGCACAGCATCCGCGTACCAGGCGGTGTCCGGGACATCCGTGAAGGAAACCGCGCCGGGGCTGGGGACCGGCGTTTCGTCCGGCAGGAGGCGAAACAGCATGACCGCCGCTTCTGCCCGGGTAACCTCCCGCCAGGGGTTGAAGGACGCCATCGCTTTGCCGTTGCCCAGGGCGTAGGCAATGTGCCGGTCGCTTACCAGGGACACGCCCGCAACGACTGTGCCGGCTTCCAGATCGGGAACTTCCGGTTCTTCAGCGTCTTCTCCCTCTTCAGGCGTTTCTTCCTCATCTTTAGAAGGCTCGCCTTCTTCAGAATCTTCTTTCTTCTCCTCGGAGGGTTCCTCGTCCTCAGAAGGCGCTTCTTCGCCTTCCGAAGATTCTTCCTTCCCAGCTGAGGCAGGGGTCTCCGGAACGCCGTCCGGCGCGTCCGTCTCCGCGGCATAGACTGGGCCGATGGCGGTAAGCAGCAGCACAGCCGTCATAAACAGGGCTAACAGGCGATTTTTCATCGGGTTTTCTCTCCTTCATACACGAAATATAAAGACTGCATTCCGCAGGAGCTTACTTAGAAAGATGTTCAGGCAGCCGTGTTGTAGGAAATCCCCAGCGGCCGCACGTCTTCCGGAAGATACAGGCCAAAACGGCCGTCCTCCAGCACAAACGCCTCATAATACTGGCTGTCCGACGCGAAAACCAAGATCGGGGGCCCTGCATCCGGCGCTGTGGAGGCTTGGCTGTTCAGCGTCACCGGGCCAGTGAACAAGGCATAGCCCGGCAGGGCGTCCGAGGGCTCCAGTTCAAAGCCGACGCCGCTCCCCCAAGTATCCCAGCCCTCCGGCAGTTCCCGCACAGGCGCAGGCATTACCGGGACGTTTTGCAGCAGATACCCCAGGTTCCGCTCCACCAGTTCCACCACTACCGCGTCCGCTTCCCGCTGAGCCGCCAGGTCCAGGCGGTAAGCTGTGGCGCGGGAGAACAGCGCGTGTTCAAAGCTGTCCGCCAAATAAGGGTACAGCAGGTTTCCGAAGGAATCCCGGAACATCAGCAGCGAACCGCCGCCGCTGCCTGTGGTCATGATCGTCAGGTTTTCCGCCGAACGGATGGGAACGTCGTAGGTAAAATCCAACGCGCCGCTGTACTCCGGGTTGACCTCGTAATCCGTCCCGGTGGGGCAGAGCATTTCGTAGAGGTCGCTGCGGTGGGTTTCCGCCGGGGCGAAGGGGCCTTCAAAATAGGACGACGCCCGGCCCAACGCCCCGTTGACGGCATCGGCGGCCAGGGCTGCGCCCTTGGAATTCCAGTGGGAGTCCTGGGTGAAATACAGGGTCTCGTCCTCGTTCCGGAAAACCGCGAACAGGTCCAGGTAGGGCACGCCCTCCTTTTCCAGCGCCGCGGCGAGCGTTTCCGCATTGCGGGCGCCGGAGGCGACGGTGAATTCCGGCATATTCTCCGGATAAAGGGAGTTTTTGTTCGGCGCGACGGTAAACAGGAACTGCATCCCTTGGTTCTCACAATATTCCGCCATCAGCGCCAGATTCCGCGCCGCTGCGGAAATCTCCTGCTCGGTCATCCGGCCTGTGCCGGTATAGTCTGGAAGGGTCTCGCCAAAATACAGCCAGTTGTTTTTGCCCAGGATTACATTTTCTGCAATCGACGTATGCAGGGCCTTGACGTTCAAGGCAGACCAAGCGCTGATCATCTCCTGATGGAGGAAGTGGTTATCCTCCACATAGTCCAGCAGCTGGGAGAAATACGCCTTGTTCAGATTCCCATCACCGTCCTTCCAGGACGGTGATGGGGCAATCACCTGATTGCCGCCCGCGCCCGCCTCCTCCCTCGGCAGAAGCATTCCCAGGGATGGAACCAGGCAGAGCAGCAATATCAACGTTATAAAAGCGGTGTAACCAAATTTCTTTCCCATACCCGCACCTCAGAACTGCGCGTAAATAAACGGCGCGAAACCGCTGCCGGCCATAGAGAGCACACAAATCCCGAACAGCGCCGCCGCTGCCGCGTAGGAAACCGCCGCGGCCCAGGCGCTGCCGGAGAGCCGGTCCTTCAGCCATGGCCCAACGGGCATACTGCCCACGACGCCCGCCGCCAGAGCGGCCCATGCCGCAGGCGTGATGCGTTCCAGGGCCAGGGTGGAGGCGGGGATCAGGCTGCCGGTGAACATGGCGCGAAAAACCGTCATAGCTTCACCAAGGCTGGCGGCACGGAATACCACAAACCCCAGGCAGACTACCAGAAGCGTATATATGTGGCCCAGAACCTTTGCAAAAAGGGAGTTTTTCGTCAGACGCCGGATGGGAACGACACTCTCCAGGGCAGAGAACAGGCCGTGCCACGCGCCCCAGAGGACGAAGGTCCAGCTCGCGCCGTGCCAGAGGCCGCAGAGGAGGAACACAACCGCTTTATTCACGCACTTGCGGGGAACGCCGCGGTGTCCGCCGCCCAGGGGGATGTACAAATAATCCCGAAACCAAGAGGAGAGGGAAATATGCCACCTGCGCCAGAAATCCGTAATGGAGGCAGCCATATAAGGGTATTCAAAATTCTCCAAGGTGCGGAAACCAAACATTTCCCCAAGGCCAATGGCCATGTCGCTGTAGCCGGAGAAATCAAAGTAAATTTGGATGGTATAGGCGAAAGCTCCCAGCCATGCGAGGCGGAAATCTAAGCCGCTGCCAAGGGAAAACGCCGTATTGACCACCGGAGCCGCAAGGCCCGCTATCAGAGCCTTCTTGGCAAATCCGGCGATAAAGCGGCGGAGACCCTTTGCGGTCAGCGCGCTGTCCGCGGGGCGGTTTTCCAACTGGGCGGAGAACTGGCCGAACCGTGCGATGGGGCCAGAGACCGCCTGCGGGAAGAAGGAGAGATACAGCAGCAAATCGGTGATCCGCCTGGCGGCAGCGTTTTCATCGCGGTAAACATCAACGGTGTAGGACAGGGCTTTGAATGTAAAGAAGGAGATGCCGACCGGCAGGGGGAGGTTCAAGTCCATGCCGGTAAAAAAATTCAGATACTTGAATGCGCCAAGCATCAGGAGATGCAGGGCAAGGAAAACCGTCAGGAGCGGCTTTTTGGCGTTTGCGCGGGGAATCCACACGCCCGCGGCATAACACAACAGCATGGACGCCAAAAGGCACGGAATCCCCTGCCACTGCCCGCAGGCATAAAAAACCAGGCTGATCACGGCAAGGAATCCATTTTTACCGCGCTGGGAGGGGATAATCTGGTAAATCAGGAACGCCGCCGGGAAGAAGAAAAACAAAAATGCCGCTGTGTTGAACGCCACAAAAACACCTCTCTACACGGAACCGTCAGCCTCCATGGTTTCTCTGCACAGGGGCAGAAAAGGCTCCCTATATAAATAAGTAACATGACCGGGGGATCTGGTTTTATTTTTTCGCAAAAAAAATTTCCATCTCCGTGAAAATCGTCGATATATCCAAAAACGTCCATATAATTTCGCACATTTTGGGTCAAAACCCAAGATGTACGCAAAGAGCTCGGACACGCTGCGGCCCATTTTTCGACAAAAACTTCCATTCTATCAAGAAAAAGAATCCCCCGAAAAGCTGGGGGGGAACAGCCGCAAAGGAACCCAGGGCCAGTCAAAAAAGCGTGTGGATGCGGGGATCGACAGTTCCATCCGCCAGGGTCAGAATCCCGTAAAACCCACGGGACTCGCCAATACTGCCAGGGTTCAAGAACAATGTTTTGCCATGATAATCACAGAGGGCGCGGTGGGTATGGCCGAACAGGAAGATATCCAGCCCCTTTTCTTCCGCCGCGAGTCCCGCCGGAAGCAGAGACTGCTTGACGCGGTAGGTGTGTCCGTGGCAGATCAAAATGCGCTTGCCCTCCAAAAGCAGGAGCTGTTCGGAATCTTCGATGGAGCGGAAGTCACAGTTGCCGGGGACTTGGTAGAGCGGGATTTCCGGCACACGCTCATGGAGGCGCTCCGCGTCGCGCCAGCAGTCGCCCAGATGCAGGATCACATCGGGATTCTCACGCTCCACCGCTTGGAGCATGTTGGACACATTGCCATGGGAATCGGACATCACAAGCAGCTTCATTAGTTCCTCCTGCCGCGGCGCGGGCACAGGACCGCCCCGTCTGCATTTCATTTTCTCCAGTATAAACCACCTTCCCCTATATTGCAACCCATTTCCTACATGGTCCGCAAATAAACCGCGTACCAAATTCTCCCTGAATGATGCCCCATAAGACCCGTTAAAGTCCTCAAACTTACTTTTTCAACCTGCGCCGCAGGGACGCCAGGAGACAGGAGAACAGAAAGAGCGCAAGATTCGCCGCAACTACTGTTGCGCCGACAGGGGTTGCGCAGGAGAAAGAAACCGTCAGCCCCGCAAAAAAGCAGGCTACAGACGTAAGCCCGGCACACAGCACCACGCCGCGGAAGCTCCGGAACAGGCGCATGGCCGTCAGGGCGGGAAAAATTACCAGGGAGGAAATCAGCATCGCGCCCATCATACGCATCCCCAAAACAATGGTCAAAGCGGTGAGCATCGCCAGGAGGGCGTTATAACGGTTCACGCGGAGGCCTGTGGCGCGGGAAAAGCTCTCGTCAAAAGTGACGGCGAAAATCTTATGGTAAAAGAGGATATACAGCGCCAGGACCGCCGCGCAGAGGAGCACCGACAGCAGCACATCCGCTTTCGACATCGCCAGGACGCTGCCGAACATATAATTATCCACATCGGTGGTCATACCGGAGGTACGGGAGATCACCAGTACGCCCAGCGCCAATGAGGAGGCGCTGACGACGGCAATGGCGGCGTCGCTGTTCCAGCGGGGGCTGTCCGCTACCCGCAGGAGCAGGAAAGCGGCGAGGATCACAACAGGGATTGCAAAATACAGGGGCGCAAACCCCAACGCCACGGCAACCGCCAGCGCGCCAAAGGAGACGTGGGAAAGGCCGTCGCCAATCATGGAGTACCGCTTGAGCACCAGCGGTACTCCTAAGAGGGCGGAACACAGGCTCACCATCACGCCGGCGACCAACGCCCGCTGAATGAATGGGAAGGAAAACATCTGTAAGAAACTCATTCTGCCGCCTCCCGAAAACGCCGCCCCTGGGGGGAGGCCAAGTATTCTCCTGGGGTTCCTAAAAAATAGCCTGTCCGGCCAACGTGCAGCACCATGCCCGCGCTGCGAAGAGCCGGACGGAGGTCATGTGTCACCATCACAATCGCCATACCCTCTTCCTGGTTCAGGTAGCGCAGGGTTTTATATAAATCCTGGGCGGCGGCGGGGTCCAAGCCGGTGATCGGCTCGTCCAGGATCAGCAGACGTCTTGCCGCGCAGAGCGCCCGCGCCAGGAGTACCCGCTGCTGCTGGCCTCCGGAGAGGTCGCGGTAGCTCTCATCTTTCAGCTCCAGGACGCCCAGTTTGCCCAAGTTCATCAACGCCTCTGACCTTTGCGCAGAGGAATAGAAAAAACGCAGGCCCCGCCGGTTCAGGCAGCCAGAGAGGACGACTTCCAAGACGGTTGCCGGGAAATCCCGCTGTGCCCGGGTCTGTTGGGGCAGGTAGCCCACGGCGCCCCGTTCCAGTTCCGGTACACGGCGGATTTCTCCTGACAGGGGCGGCAGCAAACCCAAGAGGCCCCGAAGGAGCGTAGATTTGCCGGAACCGTTGTCTCCGACGATGCATAAGTAGCCGCCGCTTTTTATGTGCAAGTTCAGGTGTGTCAAAACGCTTTGGCCCTCGTAACCCAAGGAAACATCCTGGCAGACGATGAGATCAGTCTGTTCCATGTTCTGGGTCCTCCTGTCTTGTACAGAGTGCGCAGAGGCCTGTCAAGACGGTTCGGCGGGGGTCGACATGGAAGTGGTGTTCCTCTTCCAAATTCTGATAGAATTCTTGGAGCTGGGGATATTCCAGGTGTTCTGTGCGTCCGCAGGAACTGCACCGCAGGAGCAGGCAGTTTTGGGCTTCTTGCGCTGGGCAGGGGCGGTAGAGGGCGGCGTTTTCGGCTTCGACGCGGTGGATTTGGCCATTTTCGGCGAGTTTTTCCAATTGGCGGTAGACGGTGGCGAGGCTGACCTGGCAGCCGTCCTGGCGGAGTTCTTCTGCCAGTTCCAGGGCGGAGACTGGGGTATCTCCATGGCGTTCCAGCCCTGAGAGGATCGCTTGTTGTTGTTTTGTACTGTAAGACATGGAAATTTCTCCCTCTGAATTTGAGAATATTTATCAATTATATCTTCTCCCACCAAATTGTCAAGAAGAATTCTGTCGTTTTTTAGCCATTCCCATGGCGGGGGGGGGGGGTGAACCCCCCATTTTCTCTTTTTCTTCGCGAAGAAAAAGAGAAAACGGGCCGTTCACGGTCCAAAAGAGAAAAAGACGCCCCTGCGGGGGCGTTCTTGG
>JAAWGR010000084.1 GCA_022795445.1 Oscillibacter sp.
CGAAAACGGCCGTTTTCGGTACGGCCCCAGGAAACGCCGGAACCTGGCGGAGGATTTTTGCCATCCCCCGCCAGGTGCAGGATTATTCTCTTGGACGGCTTGCTCAGGAAGCGGTCTGGACGGTTTCCAGCGCCCAAGTGCCGGTGGCATTGTCGGAGGTCTTGATATACGCAGTATCGCGCACGGCGTCGCCGGTGGAGTCGAAGCCGATGGCGCCGGACACGCCGGTATAGGTCACGCCGGGCAGGGTGGCCTTGATGGCGGCGAGGTCCAGGGAACCGGCGGCTTTCAGGACTTCCAGGGCGGTGTAATAGGCGTCATAGCCCATAGCGGTGACGGCTGCGATGGTATCGTTGCCGCCGTTGTTGGTCATAGCAGTGGAATCCTCTGCCAGCCAAGCCTTGATGCCGTCGTCAAACTCCGGGGAGCCGCCTTCCTGATAGAAGGTGGAGACATAGAGCTGGACGTTGGAATCCTTAGCGGCTTCCAGGACGGTGTTGTTATCCAGGGTATCGGAGCCAAGCAGGGGAATATCCAGGTTCATGGAAGCGGCCTGCTTGATGATCTGGGTAGCGTAGGCGATGGAGACGGGGCAGAAGATGACGTCTGCGCCCTCGGCGACCGCCTGGTTCAGGTAGGTGGTGAAGTCCGAGGTGTTGGCGGGGAAGGAAGCCTTTGTGACTGTGCCGGGGAAGGTCTGCTCAAAGAAGGTGATCAGGCCCTGGTCATATTCGTTGCCCAGCTCGCCCAGCAGGTAGGCTTTCTGCGCGGAGAATTTGTCCTGTGCGAAGTTCACCAGTACCTGGGCCTGGAAGTTATCCAGGAAGCAGATACGGAAGTAGTAATCGTTGCCTGCGGTGACGTTGGGGTTGGTGCAGGTGACGCCGATGGCGCACAGGCCCGCCTCGTCAAACACAGGGCCGCCGGCCATCGAGACGCCGGAGCCGTAAGAGCCCAGCACAAGGCTGACGCCCTTGCCCACCAGTTCTGCCGCGGCGGTGGGAGCTTTGTCGGAAGAGGAACCGTTGTCGGCGTATACCAATTCCACGGTGTAGGTTTCGCCGCCAATCTCGACGGTGGGGGTTACCTTGTTGGCGTACTGCATACCCAGCATTTCCTGTTTGCCGCCTGCGCCAGAGTCGCCGGTAGCAGGTTCAAACACGCCGATTTTAACGACCTTATCACCAGAGCTTCCGGAATCGCCGGAGGTCTGGCTGTCGCCGCCGGTGGAGCTTCCGGAATCGCCGGAGGTCTGGCTGTCGCCGCCGGTGGAGCTTCCGGAGCCGGAATCACCGCCGCAGGCCGCAAGGCTCAAAGCCATAGAGAGTGCAAGAATCAGTGCAAGAACTTTTTTCATGTCATATCCTCCTGTCAAACGGGACCTGCTGTCCCTGATATGTTTGTATTTTACGTTGTTTTCCCCAACTTTGCAAGGTCAATTCTTCACAGAAAGATTTCCCTTTTTTTCTCCCGGAACGCCGAAAACGTTTCAACTGTGCGGCCGTTTGTTCCTCTCACACGGACACTGCCCGTTATAGGGAAATTTTTACTGCCAAGACTGTCCGTCACTCAAGGACGGCTATTTTCGTGATTTTGCCGATTCCGGCCAAAAATTTTCGCCGGTTTCCGTGCAAAAAGCGTGCGGCAGACTGCCGCACGCCCTTTCATTTTACCCTTGGAAGCCGGAAATCAATTCTTTTCCAGCTCGACGCTCACTTTGGGCGTTTCTCCGAAAACCCGCAGGAATTCTGCCTGTTCCATCGTCTCGTTTTCCAGCAGGTAGCCTGCCACGGCATCCAGTTCCTTCCGCTGGCTGGTCAGGATGTCCTCGCAGCGGCGGTAGGCCTCGGAGACCACCCGGCGGACTTCCTCGTCAATCTGTGCGGCCACGGCCTCGGAATAGCTGCGGCTGTGGCTCATAGTGCGGCCAATAAACACCTCGTCGCTGCCGCCGTCGAAGGAGACGGTGCCGATCTTCTCACTCATACCATACACCGCAACCATTTTCCGAGCGATGGCCGTAGCCCGCTGGATGTCATTGCTGGCTCCGGTAGACACATCTCCCAGGCACAGTTTTTCCGCCACACGGCCCCCTAAAAGGGCAACGATTTGATCCTCCATATAGCGTTTGGAGAGATAGGAACGGTCCTCCTCCGGCAGGGCGATGGTCATACCGCCCGCCTGCCCGCGGGGAACGATGGTGATCTGGTTCACCGGGTCATGGCCCGGCAGGGCGTGCATCACTACCGCGTGGCCCGCCTCGTGCCACGCGGTCAGCTTCCGCTCATGCTGGGGGATGACGCGGCTCCGCTTCTCCGGCCCCGCGATGACCTTGATCTCCGCTTCATGCAGGTCGTCCATGGTAATATAATCCCGGTCCTTCCGTGCGGCCAGCAGCGCACCCTCATTGACCAGATTTTCCAAATCAGCGCCGGTAAAGCCGGATGTTCCTCGGGCTAAGGTCCGCAGGTTGACGTCCTCCGCAAGAGGTTTGCCTTTGGCGTGAACCCGGAGGATTTCCTCCCGGCCCTTGATGTCTGGCAGGCCCACGTAAATTTGCCGGTCGAACCGTCCCGGCCGCAGCAAAGCGGGGTCCAGGACGTCTGCCCGGTTCGTCGCAGCCAGGACGACTACGCCCTCGTTGGCGGCGAAACCGTCCATCTCCACCAAGAGCTGGTTCAGGGTCTGTTCCCGCTCGTCATGGCCGCCGCCCACACCGGTGCCGCGCTGGCGACCCACAGCGTCGATTTCATCAATAAACACAATGACTGGGGAGGTGCGCTTGGCCTGGTCGAACAGGTCCCGCACACGGCTTGCGCCCACACCGACATACAGCTCCACGAAGTCTGAGCCGGAGATCGACAGGAAGCCCACCCCCGCTTCCCCGGCGACGGCCTTTGCCAGCAGCGTCTTGCCGGTGCCTGGAGGGCCGACCAGCAGTACGCCTTTCGGGATGCGTGCGCCGAGGTTGATATATTTCCGAGGGTCCCGCAGGAACCCGACGATTTCCCGCAATTCCTCTTTTTCCTCATCAGCCCCGGCCACGTCTTCAAAGGTGACCTTTTTATCCTTTTCCGAAAGCGTCCGGGTGCGGGCGGAACCGAATTTTGCCATCCGGTCGGCTCCCATGCCTCCCCCCTGGCCCCGGAGGATGAAGAAATACCACATCGCGCCGATCATCGCCGCCATCATCAGCCATGGCAGCAGGATTTCCAGCCAATTGGTGGAGTGGTCCTGTTGGTAGTCGTAGGACGTGATCACGCCCTTTGCGGCCTGTTCCTCCACCAAGGGGGCGAGGGTGTCGTAAAACAGGTCGAAGTCGTACAGCTCATAGCGCCAGCTTTCCTCCGGATTCTCCCGCAGGTGCAGCACCAGGAGGTTGTCTTCCACAACGAAGGATTCCACCTTTTCCTGCCGGAAAAGCTGCTCAACTTCAGAAAATGTCAGCGAATCCGTTTGGGAATTCAGCTGCCAGATCCAGCTTGCGCACAGCAGGATCACCAGTCCCAAAAACAGGAAGCTGAGGTTGGATGCTCGATTATGTCTGGACACAATGGGTCCCCTCCTTTTCCAAGCGGCGTCTTCAGCTGGAGTACGCCTCCGGCTTCAATACGCCGATGTAGGGAATGTTGCGGTACTGCTGGTTATAGTCCAGGCCGTAGCCCACGACAAACTCATCCGGCACCGTAAAACCCGCCAGGTCGGCGGTGATGGCTTTTGTCCGGCGGGACGGTTTATCCAGCAGCGTCACGATGGTAACGGACGCGGCACCGCGGGCCAGCAGTTTTTCCTTTAAAAATGCCAGGGTCGTGCCGGAATCCAGGATATCTTCCACAATTACCAGGTCCCGTCCCTCAATGGGGGAGCACAGGTCCTGGGTGACTTCCACTTTCCCGGAGGAAACAGTGGCGCCGCGGTAAGAGCTCAAAGCCATAAATTCCACATCACATTTCAGCTGGCAGGCGCGCACCAAGTCGGCCATAAATACAAAACAGCCCTTCAGTACGCCAAGGAACAGCGGTTCCTTGCCCTCCAGCCTCTGGTAGAGGGCCTCTCCCAGTTCCGTTACGCGCCGCTGGAGTTCCTCCTCGGATACCAATACTTTCAGGATATCCCTTTCCATCTCACTGCTCATTTCCGTCCTCCTTTGTAAATGTCACAAACACCGCCGGCCCGCCGGGCTGGGGCGCAAATGCCGCGTCGGCCCCCACGCCGGGCACAGCGGCAGAAATTCCATCCACACGCAGCACCGGCAGGGCGTCCCGCTGCCAAGGGCGGAAGCCCGCGTCGGCGCAAAGCCGTTTCAGCGACCGGGGGCCGCGGGAATCGGGTAAAGTCATCCGGTCGGCGCTCTTCCAGGACGTCACGGTGAGGCTTGCTTTTTCCGGCAAAGAAACCGGGTAACTGTCGCCCTCCCCAGGCTCTGCGCCAAGCGTCACCGTCCACTCGCCGAAAGCCGCCGGCTGTCCCGGCGTGACGGCAACCGGCCCTGGCGGCGGGGAAAGCTGGACGATCACCAGATCTTCTCCCTCGCCCCGGACCAGCAGGTTATAGGACAGCCGCAGCTCCCACTTCACCTGGTTTCCCCGGCACAGCGCCAGAACGGCCTGGGCGTCGACCGCACTCAAGTCCCGCCGATGCCCGCAGACGGTCTCCAGTAATTGCAGCACTGCCGGTTTTGCGACGGCAGCAGGGGCTTCGGACAATATACGCCGCGGAATGCACAAAACGCCCTTTTCCATCCGGGCCTCCGCAGTCAGGGACTTGACTTGTTGATCTAAAATCGTGTGCTCCTGCTCCAAGATCACGGCTGTGCGCCGCATATTCTGGACCGCTCGGGGGTTGATTTCCCGCAGCACCGGCAGTACCTTCTGCCGCAGCAGATTCCGGGCAGCGGCGGCAGGGTCCTGGTTGGTCTCGTCCTCCATATGTGGAAGTTCATTCTCTGCGGCGTATTCCTCCAATTCTGCCCGGGTCAGCCACAGGAAAGGACGGGCGATGTTCCCCCGGATGGCCGGGATGCCGGAGAGGCCCCGGCTCCCGGAGCCTCGGATGAGGTTCAGCAGCATGGTTTCGGCATTATCGTCGGCGTGATGGGCAGTGAGCACCCAGGCGCACGCTTCCTTTGCCGCCGCTTGGGCAAGGAAGTTGTAGCGCAGCCGCCGGGCGGCCTCCTCGATGCTGAGTCCCTCATGACGGGCAAAGGAATGGGTGTCCCCCTCTCCGCGGAGGAATGGTACGCCGTTTGCCTTGCACCAGTCCCGAACGAACGCCTCATCCCGGTCGGCGGTTTCGCCCCGGAGGCGGTGGTTGAAGTGGGCCGCGGTTACGGCTCCGCCCTTTTCCGCTGTCCAGTCCATCAAAAAACGCAGGAGGCACATGGAATCTAAGCCGCCGGAGACCGCCGCCAGCAAATGGGGCGGAGGAACGGTCCGGTCGGTCAGCCGATGCATAAACAGACGGGCGTCCAGCAACAGGTCAGCCCTCATTGGCATACCTCGTATCTAATGTTGAGAACTGGGTATATTCTGGGGACCATTGGAGTCTTACTTTGCCTGTTTCGCCGTGGCGGTTCTTTGCGACGATGCACTCCGCCACATTCCGTTCCTCAGACTCCTCATTATAATAGTCGTCGCGGTATAAAAACAGAACAATATCGGCGTCCTGCTCAATGGAGCCGGACTCCCGAAGGTCGGAGAGCATGGGGCGTTTATCATCCCGCTTTTCATTGGCGCGGCTGAGCTGGCTGAGGCAGATCACCGGTACATTGAGTTCCTTGGCCATGATTTTCAGCGTCCGGGACATATCGGAAACCACTTGCTGGCGGTTGTCGCTGCCGCCCCGGCGGCTGCCCCCTGCGGAGGTCATCAATTGCAGGTAGTCTACGACGACCAGGCATAGGTTATCCAGCCGGCGGCACTTAGCGTTCATGTCCGCCACGGACAAGAGGGGATTGTCGTCGATGCGGATGTCCAGGCGGTTCAGCACGGTGGCCGCTCCGGCAATTTTCTCCCAATCGGTTTCCCGCAGCATCCCGGTACGCAGGCGGTTGTTTTCCACCAGCGCCTCCGTGGAGAGGATCCGGGTAACCAGCTGTTCCCGGGACATCTCCAAAGAGAAGACGGCGACGGTTTTCTGTTCGCCTTTGGCAACGCTTAAAGCCATGTTCAGCGCCATAGAGGTCTTGCCCATGCCGGGACGGGCCGCCAGGAGGATCAAATCGGAATTGTTCAGTCCGGTAATTTTTTTGTCCAGGTCAGAAAGGCCGGTGGAGAGGCCGGGAAGGTGGTTTTCGTGTTCGCTCATTTCGCCGAGCCGGTCCAGCACGTCGGGCAGCACCTGCTGCAAAGGCACCATATCCTGGGCGCTCTGTCCCCGGCGGACGGCGTAGATTTTCTGTTCTGCCGCCTCCAGGAGCGCCTCCGTCTCGCCGACGCCCTCCTGTACCATAGCAACGATATCCGATGCAGCTTGGGAGATAGCCCGGAGGATCGCCTTGTCGCGGACAATAGCGGCGTATTCCTGGGCGTTGGCGCTGGTGGGGGTGATCTCGATCAGCTGGGCCAAGTAGGAGCGGGTGGTTTCTTCCTCATAAAGCCCTGCCTTCTGCATTTCGCCGCAGACGGTAATACCGTCGATGGGGTGTCCGTGGGTGAACATGGAAAAAATGGTTTCAAAAATCTCCTGATTCTGCCGGAGGTAGAAGTCCGACGGCCGGAGCTTATCCATGATATCTTTGACGCAGCCGGCGTCAATGAGCATGGAACCCAGAACCGCCTGTTCGGCCTCTAGGCTGTGTGGGAGCTGCCGGAGCAGCAGATCTTCGTTCGCCATAAAAACGCCTTTCTCTTTCTGCCGTTATTTTTCCTCAAACACGGATACGTAAACCGTCGCTGTAATTTCAAAGCCTAAGCGTGCCTTGACCTCGTAGCTGCCGAAGGATTTGATGGGGTCTTCCAGTACCAGTTTTTGCTTAGGGATGTCGATGCCGTGTTGTTTTTGGAGGCCTTCGGAGATTTCCTTGGTGGTGACGGCGCCGAACAGGCGGCCGCCGGTACCGGCCTTGGCGGTAAGCTTCACCATGCACTCCTTCAGCTTTTCGGCGACGGCCTCGGCCTCGGCCTTACGGCGGGCTTCTTCGGCCTGTTTTGCCTTTTCCTTGAGGTTCATGGTGTTGATGGCGTCGGGGGTGGCGGGGATGGCGATCTTACGGGGGAGGAGGAAGTTCCGGGCATAGCCCTCGGAGACTTCCACCATGTGGCCCTTTTTGCCATGGCCCTTCACATCTTGCTGCAAAATAACTTTCATAATAAAAACCTCTTTTCCAATTTACATAGAACGTTTCATTCCGTTTCCCGCCAATACCGTCGGCCGATGGGTCTCCAGGGCGCGCTATTTTTCAAAATAGGCGTCGATGGCGGTGCGCAGGCGAACGGCCACTTCCTGTAGGTCGCCGTTTTCCACGCGCCCTCCGGCGGTCGCAGAGTTGCCGCCGCCGCCCAGGGCTTCCAGGATTACTTGCACGTTGACTTCCCCCAGGGAGCGTCCGGACATCAGTACGTCGTTTCCGCTGCGGTAGATCACGAAAGACGCCTTTACGCCTTTCAGGCTCAGCAGCTCGTCGGCGGCTTGAGCCGCAGCCACACGGTCCACATTTTGGCCGCCCTCCTGGCTGACGACGGCCAGGGCAACGTCGGGGCGGTACAGCTCGGCGCGGCGGATGATATCGTATTTTGATACCATGCCGCTCAGGTCGCCTTGGAACATTCGCTGGACTTCCGTGGTGTCGGCTCCGGCGCGGCGGAGGAAGGCTGCCGCTTCAAAGGTCCGTCCCCCTGTGCGGAGGGTGAAGTGCTTGGTGTCCAGGACAATGCCGGCCAAAAGCGCCTCCGCTTCCTCCCGCAGAAGGTCGGCAGGCTCAACGAGGTATTGCAGCAGCTCCGTCACCAGCTCCGAAGCGGAGGAGGCGTAGGGCTCATGGAAGCTGAAGGCGGCGTTTTCGATATAACTGGCGGCACGGCGATGGTGGTCAATGACGGCGACGCGGTTACAGGCGTCCAGGATCTGGGGGCTTTCCACCAGATCCGGCCGGTTGGTGTCCACTATGATCAGCAGTGCTCCGGGGCGCATTTTGACAAAGGCCTCTCCCGGCGGTACGAAGACGCCGGCATAATCTCCCTGGGCCTTCAGGCGTTCCAGGACGGCCTGGGCGGCGTTGTGCTCCCAGTCGATGACGATCTGTGCTTTGCAGCCCAGCTTTCGGGCGGCGCAGCAGACGCCGGCGGCGGCGCCTACGGCGTCCATATCAGCGAAGCTGTGTCCCATAACGTAGATTTCCTCCGCGTCGGCCATCAATTCACTGAGGGCGCTGGCCATAACCCGGGATTTGACCTTGGTGCGTTTTTCTGTGGTTTTGGCGCGGCCCCCGTAAAACTCAAAATCCGTCCGGCCCCGGACGACGGCCTGATCTCCGCCGCGGCTCAAGGCCATCTCCAAGGAGAGAGCAGCATTTTTGTAGATGGCGGGGATGTTCCCGGCGTCCAGCCCTACGCCGATGGAGAGGGTGGGGGTAACGCCTTCTTTGACACGGATGTCCCGGATGGCGTCCAGGATGGAGAATTTTTCCTTAACGAAATGATTATAATACTGCTCTTCAAAAAGGAACAGGTAGTGGTCGCGCTCGGTTTTCAGCAGGAGGCCGTCGCCTGCGGCGGCCCAGGTGGAGAGCTTTTCATCGATCTGGGCCAGGATGGCGCTGCGCTGAGTGTCGGCGCAGGCCTTCATCAAGTCCTCATAGTTGTCCACCATCAGAACGGCAATGACCAGGCGGCTGGCGTCGTAGGCCTCCCGCAGCTGGTCGGTTTCGGTGGTGTCCACCCAGTAGGTGGTGGCAACGAGGTTTTGTTCCCCGTTCCGGCCCTTGGCCCGGACGAGGCTGCCGTATACCCGGAAGCGGCGGCCGTTCATAACGACCCGTTCCGGGCACTCCGTCTTGGCTTCCAGCAGCCACTGGACGGGAAAGTCCGGCGCGGCGTCCTCAATGCGCATTTCAAAGAGGTGCTCCCGCACTCCTGCCAGCTGGAGGAAATTCTCGTTGCTCCAGATGACTTCTCCCGTGTCGGGACGGAAGACCATGATCGGCAGAGGGGAATTGACCAGGTTGGATTTGCTGGCAGTTTCCACGTTGCCGGTCACATTGTCAATGTACTGCACGATGCTTTGGCGGCGTTTTTGGCCGCTCCGGGTGAAGTAGACATACAGCGCGACGGTGGCGATCCCCTCCGCCAGGGCCAGGGTAGGGCTGACCGTCACCGCGGCCAGGGTGAAGGCCACGAGGCAGATGAAGTAAATTTGCAGGTTGGATTTCAGCAGGCGGGACAGCTTTTTATCGTTCATAGCAGGCTCCTTGTACCGAAATAGGTGCCGGCAGGCGGCAGAAAGCTTTTCTATTATAGCAGTTTTCCAAGAAAGAAGCAATGACAAAAGCAGAGGATTTCCGATTTTGATTTTTCCGCCCCAGCCTGCCCGGCAATTTTCTTTCGGAAGGACTTGACATCCCGGGAAAATTGTGAAATCATATCGGGTGATAAAATCGAAGCCGTACGCTGGGGATTTCCCGGCGTACTGTTTGCGCGTCAAGGAAAAGGAGTATGAAAAAAGCATTATGAAAGCGTATATCGAAGCCTTAGGCAGGCTGGTGGAAAATCAGACGGAAAAATCCCCGGAGGCCGCCCGGAAGCTGCTGGCGGCAGCTTATTCCTGGGTGCGGTTTTCCGGGAGGCACAGCTTCCACCGGGACGTGCAGGGGGCCTGGGAACGCCTCAACGGCGCCGTTGCCGGGACGATGGTGGACTCTCTGCGTCATCCCCAGGAGACGGTGATGGTCAACATCTTTTTCCCCTGTGAGATTCTCCACGCAATGGAGATCCAGCCCATGTTCCCGGAGGGGATGTCGGCCTATGTGGCCTGCACGGCCTGCCAGAGGGTGTTTGCGGAAAAGGCGGAGGCCAACAACGTGCCGGAAAGTCTTTGCTCCTATCATAAAACCATGCTGGGGCTGGCGGAGAGCGGCGTGCTGCCCCGACCGCTGATGGTATCCAACACCACCCTTGCCTGCGATGCGAACCAGCTGTCCTTCCGGCGGCTGGCGGAGTTCTACCAAGCACCCCATGCCGTCGTTGACATCCCCGACCGGGAGAGCGAGGATGCGGTAAAGTATGTTGCGGACCAACTCCGGGCCGTAGCGGTTCAGCTGGAGGACCTTTGCCATCGAAAGCTGGACGAGACTGCTTTGAAAGACCGGGTCGCCAGCTCCAAGCGTTCCATCGAGCTCTACCGGCAGTATCTGGAGCGCCGGGGCGGCGTCTCCCTGACTTCCACCATGTCCGGCGAGCTGTTTTCGATGATCGCAACCCATGTAATGCTGGGCCGTCCGGAGAGTGAGCAGTATATGCAGGAGCTGCTCCAGGCTGTGGAACACGCACCAGGGCCCAGTGGAAAAAAGCTCCGCTTGTTCTGGTTCCATGTCATGCCGAACTGGCAGGACTCTATGAAGAATATCCTGGAAACCGGCGGGACTTGTGAGCTGGTGGGTTCTGACCTGCCGCTGGACTACCTGGGTGATTTGGACCCGGAGCGGCCTTATGAGAGTATGGCCCGCCGGGTGGTGGGGAGCATCAGCAACGGTTCTTCCCTCCGTCGGGTGAATACTGCAATCGAGGCGGCAAAGAAGCTGAATGCGGACGGTGTGATTTTGTTCTGCCACTGGGGCTGCAAGCAGACGATGGGCATGTCCCAGATCGCCAAACAGCGGATGGAAGCCGAAGGACTGCCGACCTTGGTGCTGGATGGCGATGGCTGCGATGCTCGCAACGTGGCGGATGGGCAGATGGTAACTCGGGTGAACGCATTTTTAGAGCAGCTGGAGGGACTGGGCGCATGATTGGATACAGCTGTAAATACACCCCGATTGAATTGCTGGCGGCTTTCGGCGGCGAGCCGGAGCTTTTGGACCAGGAGTCCCAGGATTTTGAGGTGGCGGAGGGCTTGACCCACGCCAACCTCTGCTGTCATGCCAAGGCTCTCATCCAGGAAGGGGCGCGGCTGAAGGAATTGCTGCTGATGGATTGCTGCGATTCCTTGCGCCGCTCTTACGACGTGCTGGAGTTCGCCGGCGGGCAGGACTTCCTTTATTTAATGGATCTTCCCCACGAGGACAACGGCTGTGCGGTCCAGCGGTTCAAGACGGAGCTTTTGGCGGTTGCCGAAGCTTGCGCAAAATTCTACGGCAGGGGATTTGACAGGGCGGTGTTCCTCCGGGCCTGCCGGGAGAATGCCTGGACGCTGCCAGACGGTCCTTTCCTGGCGGTGCTGGGAGCGCGGGCCAGTCCTGCGCTGTTGGCGGTTATTCAGAAGGAAATGGCCCTGCCGGTAGTGAACCTGACCTGCGTGGGCAGCCGCAGTTTGGAAGCCCTGCCGGAGGGAGCGGAATCCATGGAATTTGACGAGCTGATGGATTGGTATGCCGCCGCCCTGCTGCGTATGACGCCCTGTATGCGGATGGCAGGGGTCACAGCCCGGCGGTCGCTGACGGAACACCCGCATTTGAAGGGGATCATTTATAATACGGTGAAGTTCTGCGATTTCTACGGTTTTGATTACGCTGCACTGAAGGAGCAGACCAGCCTGCCGATTTTGAAGATTGAATCCGATTACATGCCGATGCCCTCTGGGCAGCTCTCCACGCGGCTGGAGGCGTTTTCGGAGAGTTTTGCTCTGCCCAAGCCGGCGGAAAGGAAGCCTATGAAAGAGACGGTAAAAAAGTCCGGTACGCTCTATGCCGGGATTGACAGCGGTTCCACTACGACAAATATGGTGGTGATCAACGAGAAAAAGGAGATTTTAGCGTCGGCCATTGTCCGCACAGGGGCCAAGGCTCAGAACGGCGCCAAAGCTGCGCTGGATGAAATATGCAGCAAGCTGAATTTGCAGCCGGAGGATTTGACGGCGATTATGGCAACTGGCTACGGACGCGGCAACATTCCCTTTGCTACGGGGACGAAAACGGAGATCACCTGTCACGCACGGGGCGCACATTTCCTGAACCCGGAGATTCGCACCATTGTAGATATTGGCGGACAGGACAGCAAGGTGATTTGTCTGGACGGCGAGGGTGCGGTGACAAATTTTATTATGAATGATAAATGTGCTGCTGGTACGGGTCGTTTTTTGGAGATGATGGCAAGGACGCTGGAGCTGGATCTTTCCACTATGAGCCAGAAAGGTTTGACGTGGAAGAAGGATTTGACGATTTCCAGTATGTGTACAGTGTTTGCGGAGTCGGAGGTTATTTCGCTGATTGCGGATAATCACAGTGATAATGATATTGTACACGGCTTAAACAAGTCCATTGCGGCGAAAACGGCGTCGATGGTAAGTCGGGCGAAGGGCAGTGCGCCGTTCATGATGACTGGCGGCGTCGCACGAAATTTAGGCGTTGTGCGAGAACTGGAAGCTCGTTTAGGCAGCAGCCTGTTTATCACGGACAACCCCGACCTCTGCGGAGCGCTAGGCGCCGCCCTCTTCGCACAAGAGGAATTGTAATCCTCTTTCAGTCATTGCATGACTGCTGGCTTTGAACCCCCCATTTTCTCTTTTTCTTCGCGAAGAAAAAGAGAAAACGGGCCGTTCACGGTCCAAAAGAGAAAAAGACGCCCCTGCGGGGGCGTTCTTGG
>JAAWGR010000009.1 GCA_022795445.1 Oscillibacter sp.
CAAGAACGCCCCCGCAGGGGCGTCTTTTTCTCTTTTGGACCGTGAACGGCCCGTTTTCTCTTTTTCTTCGCGAAGAAAAAGAGAAAATGGGGGGTTCGAGTCTGCCAGCCATTGCAAATGGCGATGAAGTTGTGGTATGATTAGTGTGGTTGAATATCTGTATTTGAAGGAGATTTTCTATGACTACTCAGGACTTTCAGAAAAAGTCGGCTATGCGGATTTTTCTCTCCTACTTCCGGCCCCATTGGCGGCTTTTTGCTTTAGACTTAACCTGCGCTTTCGGCATTTCTATAATCGATCTTGCTTTCCCTGCTGTCTCCCGCTGGTGCATGTATGAACTTCTGCCCCAAAACGCATACAATGCCTTCTTCACCGTTATGGCGGCCGTCTTTCTCGCTTTCGCCCTCCGCGCTGTCCTCACCTACGTCATCTGCTACTGGGGCCATACCTTCGGCATCCTCGTCGAAGCCGATATCCGCCACGACCTGTTCCGCCATATGCAGGAACTCAGCTTCGACTACTACGACCGCAACCGCACAGGCCAGCTCATGAGCCGCCTCACCGCCGACCTCTTCGACATCACAGAACTGGCTCACCACGGCCCGGAAGATGTCTTCATCTCCGCCGTCACCATTCTGGGCGCATTGGCAATCATGTTCTCCATCCAGTGGCGGCTGGCCCTGGTGATCACCATCATCCTGCCAATCTTCTTCCTGGTGGTCTGGAGCTGCCGCCGCTCTATGCGCGAAGCCTCCGCCGCCGTCAAACAGCGTACCGCTGTCATCAACTCCGACATCGAATCCGGCCTCTCCGGTATCCGTACCGCCAAGGCGTTCGCCAACGAAGAAACCGAGCTGCGAAAGTTCGACTCTTCTAATAACAGCTTCAAAACCTCTAAAAAAACTTTCCATAAAGCAATGGGACGCTTTAACGCTGTGATGGAATTTTTCCTCTGCATCCTGTCCGTGGCAGTCATCGCCGCCGGCGGCTGGCTCATTATGAATGACCAGATGAACAGTGTGGATTTGATCACCTTCAGCCTCTATATCACCACTTTCGTCAACCCCGTCCGCAAGCTTTCAAACTTCGCCGAACTGTTCGCAAACGGTACCGCCGGTTTGGGCCGCTTTATCGCCCTCATGCGGGAAGAACCTGCTATGAAAGACGCTCCGGACGCCAAAGTCCTCCAGCGTGTCAAGGGACAGATCGACATTCACCATGTAAGCTTTGCCTATAACGGCGACCTGGCCGTCCTGCATGAGGTCGACCTCCATATCCGGCCCGGCGAAACCGTCGCGGTGGTGGGGCCGTCCGGCGGAGGAAAATCAACCCTCTGCCAGCTCATCCCCCGTTTTTACGATGTCTCCAGCGGCGGCATCTGCCTCGACGGCTCCGATGTACGGATGGTAACACAGGAATCTCTGCGGCAAAACGTAGGCGTGGTGCAGCAGGATGTGTTCCTGTTCGCCGCCAGCATTCTGGAAAATATCCGCTACGGACGCCCAGGCGCTACCGAAGAAGAAGTCGCCCAAGCGGCGCGTTTGGCTGAAATCTACGACGACATCGTTGCCATGCCCGACGGATTCAACACCTACGTTGGTGAACGCGGCGCCCTGCTCTCTGGCGGGCAGAAGCAGAGAATCTCCATTGCCCGCATTTTCCTGAAGGACCCGCCGGTACTGATCCTCGACGAAGCAACCTCTGCCCTGGACAGCGTGACGGAAGCGAAATTGCAGGAAACCTTCGAAAAGCTTTCCCAGGGCCGTACAACGATTATCATTGCGCACCGTCTCTCCACCGTCCGGAATGCCGACCGGATTGCTGTGATCGAGGAGGGCCGTGTGGTTGAATTGGGCTCCCACGAGGAACTAATGGCAAAAAATGGAGCCTATGCCGCTCTCGTCCACACCCAGGAGCTGCGCCATGGATAAGGCGAAACTCCTGGACCGCCTGGGCGCCTCCGGGGATGACCGGCTCCTTCTGGCGAAGGTACTTGACCGCGCCGAGCAGGCACGAAACCGGAACGCTCCCGCCTCCACCGATTTCCTCAGCCCCAGCCAACAGGCCCAGGCGGGCGACCTCTTACGCCTGGCAGGCATTACGGACTACACCGCCGCGGGCGGTTATGAGGGGGCTGAACGGCGTTTGCTTCTCTTCCTCCCCGACTGGTTCGCGCCGGAAACTGCCGAACCGCCGGTCCGCTGCCTGCGGGCGGCATTCCGGGCGGAGGACAAGGTGAACCACCGGGATATTTTAGGCAGTTTAATGGGCCTTGGCATTGTACGGGAAAAAATTGGGGATATTTTGATAGGAACCGAAAGCGCCGATTTGATCGTGATGGATACCATCGCAGGATTCCTCCTGCAAAACTGGACTTCCGCCGGGCGGACGCACCTGCGGGTTTCGGAGATCGAACCGGCGGACCTCCAGCCGCCGGAAGTCCGGTGCAAGGAAATCCGGGACACGGTTTCTTCCCTGCGGCTGGACGCCGTAGCCGCGGCAGGGTTCCGTACCTCCCGGGGCAAGGCGGCGGAACTCGTTTCCGCAGGCCGGGTGCAGGTAAATTGGCGGGCTTGTACAAAACCGGACAAGCTGTTGGCTGAGGGAGATACCGTTTCCGCCCGGGGGCTTGGAAAATTCCGGTTGGCATCGGTAGGCGGCACGACCCGCAAGGGCCGTGTGTCCGTTGTAATACAGGTTTATGTTTAAAGGAGGCGTTACAGATGTTGGAATATGAGTTTGAAACCGTCAATGGCGGAGGCATTATGGCTACGATCATAGAAGACCACCGGGAGGTGATCCAACGGCGGGCAAAGCAAGGGTGGCGTTTTGCCGGCTGGGTCCCTGCAAAGCAAAAAGGTTATGGCTATATAGCAGAGATTGATTTGATTTTCGAGCGGGAAACGGGAGGCGAGGCATGAACCAACAGCAGATCAACCGCATCAATGAGCTGGCCCGGAAAGCCAAGTCTCCAGAGGGCTTGACGGAGGCTGAGAAAAAAGAACAAGCCGTCCTCCGGCGCGCCTATATCGACTCGGTTCTGGGGAACCTCCGGAGCGAGCTGGACAACACCTATTTGGTCGATGGAACCGGGCAGAAACAGAAACTGAAAAAGCGGGACGCGGATAAGGAGGACGAAAGCCATGGCGAAGACAAAACGTGACAACGACTGGGGCTGGCCGATTATTATCGGGCTGTTTATCTTCGGCCTGTGGCCGATTGCCCTGATGGCTCTGTTCGCCAAGCTTTTTGGCAGCGACAACAAGCGCCGCCAAGAACAGGCTCCTCCTCTCCAAGGCGACATTCGGCAGACCTGGCAAGCCCAGCAGACCCGAAATGTCCGGCAGGCGCAGCAAGCCCGGGAGACCCGGCAGGCGGCACAGGCGGGCCAGCGGGTAAACCATTCGCAGAACAAAGCCACCAGCGCCGTCAAGCGGGCTATGAAATCGCCTTCCAATAAGAAATCAACGGCGGAATGGCTGAAAATTGGTGGCGTCATCCTGTTGGTGGTTGGTATGCTCGCCATGTTCGACGCAAGCGGCAGCGCGGCTTTCTGGGGGCTTGGAGACATTGAGTTCTGGCTGGAAGACCTTCTGAGCGGGCTTGCGTTTGCCGTAGGCGGCGGCGCGATGCTGTTCAGCGGCATTTCCATGGGCCGGAGCCTGAAGCGGTACAGCAAATACCTGCTGGTAATGGGCGACCGGGAGGCGATGCCGATTGAGGAACTGGCCCGGACGCTGGGATACACGGAGAAGCGGGTGGAAAAGGACCTGCAGAAAATGATCGATAAGGGCTATTTTGGCGGGAAAGCTTATTTGAATATGGAATTAGGTTACATCTTCCGCACCAGCAATGCAGACTCGGAGTTCCGGCAGAAACAGCAGGCGGCACAGGCCGCCGAGCAGACGCCGAAAGAGGCTGAGGAAGGGTATTCGGGCATTTTGCGGAACATCCGGCGGGCAAACGACCGGATTGCCGACCCGGTTTTGTCCGCGAAGATCAACCGGCTGGAAGATATCACGGCAAAGATTTTTAAGGCGGTGGAAGACGATCCGCGGAAGCGGAGCCGGATTGATACGTTTCTGAATTACTACCTGCCGACCACACAGAAGCTGCTGAATTCATACGCGGAGTTCGAGGCCGCCGGAGTGGAGGGGGAAAACCTCAAGCAGGCCAAGCAGCGGATTGAGTCTACCATGGACTCAATTGTAAAAGGGTTTGAACATCAATTGGACGAGCTGTACAAAACCGACGCTATGGATGTGGATACGGACATTCGCGTGATGGAATCCATGCTGCGCCGGGATACCGGGAGCGTATCAGACGATTTCGGCCTGGGAGAATAAATAAAAAGCGGCAGTTTTACAACTGCCGCTTTTTTGTACCCCCAGCTTATGGGCATTTTAGAGGAATAACAGCTTTTCCAGGAAGGCGACGCCAGCGGGCAAAACCGTCTCGTCATCGAAGGTGAAATTCGGCGCGTGCAGTTCGGGTGCAGGACCGACTCCCAGGAAGAAGTACACCCCTGGCACCCGCTGCTGGAAAAATGAGAAATCGTCTGTGGACAGGTAAGGCTCCTCCAGCCTCAGCGGCGCATCCGCGCCCAGCGCCTTACAAACCTCCTCGTACAGCGCCTCATTGTTCCACGCGGCAGGATACCCCTCATTCAGATGAACATCTACCTCGCAGCCGGTCTCCTCCGCAACGGCGCGGCCGATCTCCTCCAGCTGTTCCCGGCAGAAGCGGTACACTTCTTCCCGGTATGTCCGCAGGCAGCCTTCCAGTACCGTCTTGTCGCTGACGGCATTCCGCACTACTCCAGAGGCCATCTTGCCAAACCGCAGCAACCGCCGTTCCTCCGGCGGCAGCGTCTCGATCATCGCATAGGACCGGCGCAGGAATTCCATACCTGCCTCCAGCGCGTCGCACCCTTCCCGAAAGCGGCTGATGTGGACGCTTTTGCCGGTGATGGTAACGTTTACCTCATTCGCCCGGGACATCAGCGCCCCTGGACGGGAAGCTGTGCGGCCCTTTTCGATATTCGGCTGCACATGCAGGCCAAACACCCGGGAAACATGGTAATCCTCCAGGACCCCAGCCTCACAAATCGGCTTTGCGCCGCCGGTAGTCTCCTCCGCAGGCTGGAAAATGAACAGGACATTGCGGGGCAGCTCTGCCCGGCGCTCTGCGGCCAGCTCCGCCAGGGAGAGCAGCATAGCGGTGTGGCCGTCATGGCCACAGGCGTGCATTTTGCCTGGGTGGGTGGAGGCAAAGGGCAGGCCAGTGGCTTCCGTCACCGGCAGGGCGTCCATGTCGGCACGGAACGCGACAGTTTCCGCTTTCCCTGCGTCTAAATAGGCGCAGACGCTGCCGGGCGCAGGCGTAAAGACAGACACATCCAAAGGTTCCAATTTTGCCAGAACATAGGCGGCCGTCTCCGGAAGCTGGGCATCCAATTCGGGAATTTTGTGCAGGTCGCGGCGATAGGTTACGGCAGAGATCATGGGGATTATCCTCCTGTCTTGAAATCAGGTCTTCTGCATACAATCATAACACGGTGGTTGGCGCAAGAACAAGTGCAGCGCATCTTTTTGGTAATTCTGACGATAATTTTCCCATCAATATCCCCGTTTTTTTTGCAAATGCTGCGAGAGCCGGCGGGCTGTAATCACGCCAAGAACAATAACAATGTTTGGAGGACACATGCAATGAAATCCGGCCATATACAAGGTTTCATCGCGGCAATAGCCGCACCCATATCCGAGGACAGGCGCATCAGCTTCTTCCCGGCTTTGACGGAGCTTCTGGAACTCCAGGACACTGGACGGCGTGCTTCCCTTCAAGAGGCGGGACTGCTGTGAAGTATCTGCTGATTGGCCGGGGCAAGATGGGACGGCTCATCCAGGAAACCGCTCAGGCCGCAGGAGACGAGATTGCCGCCGCCTTCGGCAGCCGTGACCTGGACCGGCTGTCCAAACTGGGGAAGCTTGCCGATGTAGTGATCGATTTCTCCCGCCCGGACGCACTGGCAGAGGTTGCTTCCTATGTTCGCCGGACAGGTACGCCGCTCCTTTCCGGCACCACCGGATACTCTGCCGCCCAGATGACGCACCTGGAAGCCCTGGGAACGGCTGCGCCGGTGCTGTGGTCCGCCAACTATTCCCTGGGCATTGCGGTTTTCGTGCGGGCACTTCAGACAATTTCCGATGTTTTGAAACCCGATTTTGATGTTGAACTCACCGAGGTCCATCATAGCCAGAAGGCCGACGCACCCAGTGGCACGGCAAAACTGCTCCTGAACGCCATTGACCCTCAGCACACACTGACGCCAGTTTATGGACGGGAGGGGAACTGCGGGAAACGCGGCAGGAAGGAAGTCGGCGTTCACGCCCTGCGGGGCGGAACGGCGGCCGGGACCCATTCGGTCCACTTCTTTGGACCGGAAGAAGAGCTGGAATTCATCCACCGCGCCGCCAGCCGTCAGATTTTCGTCAACGGTGCGCTGCACATGGCCCGGATGCTGCCGGGCCGGCCTAACGGCGTTTATGACCTGCAAAAAATCCTGTTTGGAGAGTGACTGCATATGAATGCGCAGGAAATTATCCATTACATCGCAAATTCCGAGAAGAAGACACCTGTCAAAGCGTACATAAACCTCACTGAGCCGGTTGACTTCGGTTCCGCCAAAGTATTCGGCACGGGAAACAGCCGGGTGGTATTCGGCGACTGGGCGGAGCTGGAACCGGTTTTGAAAGCCAACGCTGGAAAGATTACAGACTGCCTTGTAGAAAACGACCGCCGGAACTCCGGTGTGCCGCTGTTGGATTGGAAGGACGTCAAAGCCCGCATCGAACCGGGTGCGATCATCCGTGAGAAAGTGGAAATCGGGGAAGGCGCGGTCATTATGATGGGCGCCATTATCAACATTGGCGCGGTCATTGGCCCAGGGACGATGATCGATATGGGAGCTGTCCTGGGAGGCCGCGCTACCGTCGGCGCAAACTGCCACATCGGCGCGGGGGCTGTGCTGGCGGGCGTTGTGGAGCCTGCCTCGGCATCGCCGGTTATCGTTGGAGACGGCGCGCTGGTGGGCGCCAATGCCGTGGTGATCGAAGGTGTGCGCATTGGCAGGAACGCCGTCGTGGCCGCGGGCGCGGTGGTTATTGAGGATGTTCCGGAGAATGCCGTCGCAGCCGGAAACCCCGCCCGGGTGGTCAAACAGAAAGACGCCAAAACTGCGGGCAAAACCGCCCTGGCAGACGCCTTGCGGAAACTGTAACTTCAAAAAACGGATGGAGATTTTCTCCATCCGTTTTGTTATCCGTTCAGCGGCAAACACGCTATCAGCTCAAATTTTCCCGGTTCCGCCCTGGTTTCCAGGGAACCGCTGCACCGCTCCGCAATCTCCCGCATCCCTGGGAGGCCGAAACCATGGGCAGTTTTGTCCTCCTTACTGGTGGAGAGTTCCGGCTGCGGAACTCCCAACGCCGCATTTTCCACCCGCAGCATGAACAGCCCCTTTTCCGCCCGGCAGCGCACAGAGATCCACGGTTCCGGAGCCTGTACCGCCGCCTCAATAGCGTTGTCCAGGGCGTTGCCCAGAAGGGCGCAGAGGTCCACGTCATCTACTGGCAGCGTCTCTGGCAAGGAGACTGCAATCTCTGCCTGGATACCCTCCCGGCGCATGGCGTCGGCCTTGGCCGTCAGGACTGCGTTCGCGGTGTCGTTCGCGCAGAGCCGCCGCCCGCCCTGTACCGCCGCCGAACCCGCCAGCTGGTCAATATAATCCACTGCCCGCCGGGACTCCCCTTCCGCCACAAGGCCGCGGATGGCCGTCAGATGATTCCGCAGGTCGTGGCGAAGGGTGCGCATCTGGGTTTCCTCCCTCTGGAGGCTTTGGTAGTATGCCGCCCGGAGTTCCGAGAGTTTTTCGGATTCCTCTAAGTGCTCATGGTCCGCCAAGACTAAAATCGCGTACAACAGCGTCAGGGCGGTGATGAAGACAAAGGGCAGAACCGCCAGCCCCAGGTTCATCGAAGCGGCGTAAAGGGCAGGCGAATCAAATTTGTTCTGGGTCAGCAGCACGACGGCCAGCAGAGAACTCAGCGGCATAACCGCCAGGAACAGCACCAGCTTCCACAGCTGCGGGGAAAGATGAGGCATCCTTCCTGGCAGTCGATCCCGAACAGTCCGATAAAAGAGGCCGCACAATACAGGCCGGATAAGTTTATTGGAGTAGAAGAAATAACTGTCCCGCCCAATGGCATGCATGAAATGGGCATAGTAAGTATCCAAAAGAGCACAGACCGACAGGATAAGGCAGAAGAAAATCACCGTCACTGCCAGCCGTCCCGTCCGGTTTCCTTTGGAGCAGGCCAGGAACACCACAAAGAACACTGGGAATGTAAACAGCAAATTGTTGTCCCCTACCCAGATCACCATACCAGTCACACCAGAGAGAACAATCAGCAGCAACGCCCGCCAGCCTCGTCCTGGTTTCAGAAGCAAAAAGGCGGCAGCGGTCTTGTAAAGGAAAAAGCCGCTGAAAAATAACGGGATCATCCAAGGCCAGGAGACAAGGCAATGTTCTGCAAACTGGACAATTAACGGAAAAAGCGTCATCGGTCATTCCTCCAACGCGGCACGGGTCAGAGCTGCCAAAACCGCAGGGCGGTACGCCCGGCTGATGGAAAGCGCGGTTTCACCGAGGAAGACTTGTCCGCTCTCCACCCGGTCCACCGCTGCCACCCGGACCAAATACCGCTGGTGTATCCGAACGAACCCTGTGCCCACATCCTTGGCCACGTCGTCCAGCTTGCCATAAAACATGTACTTCCGCGCTGCGGAAACACACGTGACCCGCCGCCGGTCAGAGGCGAAATACAGGATGCTCTTTTTCGGAATTCGGTACCGCGTGTCTCCGCTGCGGCAGATAAATACGGCGCCGCTGTCCCGCAAAAGGGCCTCCATCGTCCGGTCCAGCACTCCGTCCAGCTGTTCCGCCTGGGGCGGTTTCATGAGGTAACCCAGCGCTCCGACGGCATAACCGTCAAATACCCCATCGGTATAGCCGGTGACGAAGGCCAGCTGTAATCCCTCGTCTGCCGCACGGAGCCGCCTGGCGGTTTCCATGCCGCTTAAAGCCCCCATTTCCAAATCAAGGAACACCAAATCCAGCTCTCCTATATGGCTCTCCATCCAACGGAGCAAGCCCTCCCCGGAGGAAAATTCAAAAAAGCTGCCCGCTGCCCGCCGGCGTTCCAGGGCACGTTCCAGTGCCGCACGCAGGGCAATGCGGGCTTCGCCGCTGTCGTCGCAGATGCCTATCCGAAGCATGTCGCTTAAATCCTCCCATAATTCGAATCTCAGTCATTGTACCATAGATTCCCGGAATCGTAAAACCAAACTTGACGGCAAACCTGCCGAATTTGACATCACGGCGACAGGTTTTGCAAAACTTTACAACCAGCGTGTCAAATGGAACGGCCCCATTTGCGGGAGCCGTCTTTTTGCGCTATCCTGAGTTATCCTGAGCCTAGAGCAAATCGTTTTGGAGAGATTTCGCATATGGCAATTGCTGGAACGGAAAGCATGCAGGCGCTGACCACTCCGGCCGCTTTGCCGGAGACCGGACCGCGCCGCGGATTTTCCTCCCCGCGCACTGGGCAGCAATCGCTGTTGTACAATTTATCGGTTAAGAAAGGGCTGATCGTATGTTGACCGTGGAAAACCTGCGCAAATCGTACCAAGTTGGAAAGACCTCTTATGAGGTCCTCAAGGGCGTTTCCCTGAACGTAAAGAAGGGCGAATTTGTCGCCGTCATGGGGCCGTCCGGCTCCGGCAAGACAACGCTGCTGAACTGCATCTCCTGTTACATTTCTGCCGATTCCGGCAGCATCCGCCTGGGCGGTACGGAGCTTGCCCAGCTGGGCGAAGACGCCCTTGCGGAAGTCCGCAACAAAAAGCTGGGTTTCGTCTTCCAGGATTTTCTGCTTCTGGACGGCCTGACCGTCCGGCAGAACATCCTTTTGCCGTCCATTATCGGCGGCGTTATGACCGATTTGGTGGAAAGCCGGGCAGACCAGCTTTGTGATGTGTTTGGGATTTCAGCCATCCGGGACAAGTATCCCGCTGAAATTTCCGGCGGCGAAAAACAGCGGACAGCGGTCGCCCGAGCGTTGATCAACCATCCCCTCTTGATCCTTGCCGACGAACCCACTGGCAACCTTGACAGCAAGTCTACCCGTGCGGTGATTGCCTCCTTTCAGCAGGCCCAGACGGCTTTGGAGGCTACTATTTTTATGGTGACCCACGACTCCTTTGCCGCCTCGTTCTGCGACCGGGTGGTGATTATTCGGGACGGCGTAGTCTGGCGCGCCTTGGAGAAGGGAACGGAGGAACGGGAGAAATTCCAGGACCACCTTCTGGACGCCACTCGCGAGATGGGCCGGGAATCTCCTTTTTCTTGAAAGAAAAAGGAGGCAAAAAGAACTTTTAGCACGCTCTGGAAGTCCGGAAGCAGACCAAGCCTCTGCGGCGGCAGCCAAGCGCGTCCATTTGGGAGAGTGAGTTTTATGAGACATTTTTCGCAGATTTACGCCCTGCTCCGCCGCAAAAACCGGAAGCAGTATGCTTTACTGGCGGGCTGTTGCAGCATATCGGTTTTGCTAGTTACCGCTTACGTGAGCATGATGCGTGCGCCGACGATTCTGTCCGTCCTGCCTGAAGGCGGCGACAGCCGAAAACAAGTTATGATGGTTTTTGTACTGGCGTTGATTGGCTGCGCTGTGTTTACAACGTACGCCTCTGGGCTGTTTTTCCGGCAGAAGTCCCGGGAAACCGGCATTTTCCTGGCCTTGGGAGCTTCCAGGGCGCAAGTGCGCTCCGAACTGTTCCGGGAATTAGCGGTGATTTCCATTGTCTCCTGTGCTGTGGGCGCACTTCTTGGCACACCTCTGGCATGGGTGCTTTGGCAGGTGTTCCGTGCTTTTGTTGTTGACACGGATGAAATGGCGCTTACGTTCAATCCACAGGCATACCTGCTGGCGTTGATGTTCTCCTTTTTCGTGATTGGCATGATGTTCTTCCTGGGAAACCGGTCGGTGAAGCGGACGAACATTCTTGACATCGTGCAGGAGTCTCACAAGTCGGAGCCAATCCGGGATGTGCCCCGGTGGTATGGGGTCGTCGGCATTGCCCTGCTGATCTTAGGCGGCTTGCTGGGGTATTCGGTACCCAATTTCTGCATTCTGGTCCTCCACTGGTATGCGCCGGAAGGACTTACTGCAGTCTTTTACTTGCCTGCCCTGGCGGGATTGTACATGATCCTGCTCCATACCATCGTCAACGGCTGGGGCGGGAGAAGGCGGAAATATAAGGACTTGATCTCGACTTCCATGATGAAGTTCCAGGGACGGCAGACTGTGCGGAACATGTTGGTCATGACGCTGCTGATTGCCGGGGCATATTTCGCCAGCTTCTATTCCCCCATGCTGGGCACTGGGGCCATGCTGCGATACGATGCACGGCCCATCGACTATGCTTACCACTTTCGAAACGACCAGGATATTCCGCAGGAGGATGACGTGCGGGCACTGGCGGAAGCCCATGGTGTAGCCATCACCTCTTACGCCCAAGCGCCCATGCTCCGCCTGGCGATTGACGGTACTGCCTCTGTGGAGGAGGACGGTCCCCTGGGCACTACTTGGCACACAGAATACCAGGAGGTTTTATCCTCCAGCCTGTTCCTCTCCGCTTCCGGCTACGAAGCCCTGACAGGAGAGACGATAACCCTGGCTCCCAATGAAGTCAAGGGCATTATTGATGCAGAGAACGGCAACGGCTATATTTTCGACGAACATGTGGGAGTGGTAACCAACTATCTCACTGGAAAGCGGCTGGAAGTGGATGCTGGCGAGCCGTTGTATACACAGGATATTCTCTTTGGCCTTTACGTGATGAACGACGATGATTTTACCGTCATGAGCGAGGGGCTGCCGGACGAGTGGCTGGAGACACAGGTCTGTTTTAATGTGGAGCACTGCGAAAGCAGTTATGACTTTGCCAAGGCGTTGTTTTATGAGATCGTGGACCGTTCTGGCCCAGAGGTGGAAGCGTTTGATTCCTGGGACCCGGTAATCCGCGACTTCCAGATTGAACAGAATGGTTTTTATGTTTTTGACAGGGAACATTGTGCGGATTATGGTTTTACACCCATTGACTATGCTCAGCGGGACAGCTCTGCTTTCCGGATGTATTGGCAGTACATGCCGCAATTCCGCGTGTTGGATAAGGCGGATTTTATAAAAACAACGGCTGTGTTTTTGGTTCTGTTTATTTTTATTGCAGTTATCTGCTTTGCGGCGGTGATCGTGATTGCCTATACCCGCAGCATGACGATTGCGCTGACAAACCAACAGGTTTATGATGATTTACGGCATCTGGGCGCGCCAAATGCGTATTTGTACGGTTCTGTACGAAGCCAGGTAAAGCGTGTGTTTTTCACCCCGGCGCTCGTCGGCACGCTGTTGATTTATGCCTTTTATTGCATGATTATGTATTTTAATGGCGATCCTCCGGGAATTACGATCAGCGAGGCGGCAGGTCTGGCAGCGAGTTTCATGATCATTGTATGCATCTCGGCGTTCCTGTACATCGTCTACCGGCTGACGCTCTCTCAAGTCTGCAAGCAGCTTGCCGTCCGCAGGCCGAACGTTTAGAAGCCATCTGTAACGGCTGGAACCATCGCATTTTCCTATGTGGAAAGAAAAAGGAGAAAATTCCCCCTTTTTCTTTCCACGTTTTTTGTTTGTCCCTTTTCAGAAAAGTGTTGCTGGGATATAACTTCGGCGGTTTCCACACAAGCACATTGAAATAACAGGAGTCCTGTGCTATAATCGGCTCGACAAATCGGGATTTGCATTGGAGGCACCGTAAAATGAATTTCATCAAAATGCTGCATGAAAATCATGACTTATCAGACTTGCTGTGTGACGTTTGTGATGTGGAGATTCTTTCAGAATTTGAGACGCCTCAAGACGAAGGCGGACATCTGGCCTATAATATCTCTGGGAAAACGTTTGCCAAAACAGGCGGCGGAAGCGAATACATTTTGCTGGAAGACGGTTCCATAGGCTTTTGGGGAAGTGAAGGTGAATGCAGCAGAATAGCGGACAACTTAAAAGAGTTTTTTGAATTTATGGTAAATTGCCCCGATTGGTTGGATTATTTGGATGAAGACGAATATCAAGACAGGGATGGTCTTAGTGCGTTTGCAAAAGAAGTTTTTGAGGAACACGTGGAAAACGCCGAAGATATTGGCTTTGATTTGCCCGAGGCGCAGCAGGAATTGGCAATTCGTTTAGGAATTGAGAAGAAAGCGGACGCTGTAGATATATTGATGCGGTTTTATCATTGCGCAAAGCGCGAACCTCGCTTTATCCCGACATATACAGAAAATGATGGCAGTATGCATAGCGGTACGGGCTCATTGTTTGACCGCGAAATCGTATTCGCAAGAATAGAAACGTGAATATAACTTCCAGTTTGTTGGGCAGCCATCCAGTAATGGGTGGCTGCCCGTTTTGGATATTTTGACGAGTGGTTTGACGAAGCAGCCTTCAGCAACACGAATCTGAAAAGGGCCTTTTGTTTTGCCGTTTCTCCATATATTTTCGTTGACAGAACCTCTTTTCTTCCTTATGATAAAGGATATCTTTGGGGGAAGGACTCTTTTCTATGGGCATGATACTAGGAATTGATATCGGAGGTACGACGACAAAAATTGTTGGCCTTACTCCGGAAGGAAATGTAATCTCTATGCTGCGTGTACGCGCAGAAGATCCCCTCACCAGCCTCTATGGCGCACTTGGCAATTATCTGACAGGCAGCGGCCGCTCTTTGGCTGACGTTGGGCGTGTTGTTTTAACCGGCGTTGGAGCCTCTTATATCGAAAACGATATCTACGGAATCCCCACCTGTAAGGTGGATGAATTTTCCGCCAGCGGGGCAGGCGCATTGGCGTTATCTGAACAGAAAAGCGCAGTTGTTGCAACCATGGGCACTGGGACGGCTTTTTTATGGGCGGAAGAAGGTAAAGCGGTCCGGCATTTGTGCGGCAGCGGCATTGGCGGCGGCACGCTAGGCGGCCTTTGCCGGAAGCTGGTGGACATGGAACGGTTTGGGCAAATCAAAAAGCTGGCGGAACATGGTGATTTGCGGCATATCGATTTAACGATTGAGGATATTGCCCATAATCCATCGGATACGCTGGACCCATCCCTGACGGCGGCAAATTTTGGGAATTTAGCAGAGGATGCATCTCCGGCAGATTTGGTGGCTGGCGCGGTCAACTTGGTATTGCAAGCGATCGGAACCATGACAGTATTAGCGTGTCAGAGCTGTCATAGCAAAACCGTCGTGTTGATAGGCGCCATGACCACTCTTTCCCAGGCACGGGCAAATTTTGAAAATTTTGAACGTCTCTATGGGATACATTATATAGTGCCGGAACAGGCAACTTTTGCAACAGCTATCGGAGCCGGCTTATGTTCTCTACAGTGAAAGTGGAGCGATTGAAGCGGCAGAAATAGCAGCAACAATAGAAACAGTAGAGGCACACCCCATAGCGGCCCCCGCACCGGCGACAGCGGAAGTAGACGCAGAGTCAAGTCAGTGTGAACTTCTCGTGTACAGAAGTATAATCTGACAGCAAGCACGGCGCCCCACAGCGCTCTTTTCTCTTTGGACCGTGAACGGCCCGTTTCTCTTTTCTCTGGCGAGAGAAAAGAGAAATGGGGGGTTCAAGCCTTCCAGCTATGGGAATCGCCGAATCAAACGTGCCGCGCCGGGAGGCGCGAGTATCGCATTTTACGGGAAGTCATAAAAAGAATTGCTTTACTTATAAAAGAAGTGCCGTTATAATAGGAAGGGTTTCAAAAAATATCAGGAGCTGGTTACAGCTTCAAAGACCGGCGCGCCGCTCGCCGAAAGAGGCGGCTGGCCGCATAAAAACATGTGCGGCTTCGCAGGGAGGTTTCTGCTATGTCGAATTGTGCCATTGTGGGCATCAACTGGGGCGACGAAGGGAAGGGCCGGATGGTCGACCTGGTTACCCAAGACTATGACGTGGTAGTCCGCTACCAGGGCGGCGGGAACGCCGGCCATACCGTCATCAACGAAAAAGGGAAATTTGCCCTGCATCTGCTGCCTTCCGGCATCTTCCGCCAGGGTGTCGTGAATATCCTGGGCAACGGCGTCGCTTTGGACTGCGAAAGCCTGTGGGGCGAAATCCAGGAGGTTGCAGGCAAAGGCGTCGCCATCACGCCGGAAAACCTGAAAATCAGCGACCGGGCATCCCTGCTGCTTCCATGGCACCGCGACCTGGATTCCCTGGAAGAACAACGCTTGGCTGATAAAAAATATGGCTCTACCAAGCAGGGGATCGCACCGTTCTATTCGGATAAATACCAAAAAAAGACCGTTATGGCCGGGGAACTGCTCTACCCCGAACACCTGCGGGCACATTTGCAGGATCTGCTGGAATGGAAGAACTTGACGCTGGAAAAGGTCTATGGCGCGGAACCGTATACGATGGAACATCTGATGGCCTGGGTTGCGAACTTCGGCGAAAAAATCAAGCCCTTCTTGTGTGACACCGGCGCATTCCTGCGCAAGGCCCAGGCGGAGGGAAAAAAGATCCTCTTTGAGGCCCAGTTGGGCGCACTGCGTGACTTGGATTATGGTATCTACCCCTACACCACCTCCTCCAACGCTGTGGCGGCTTATGCTCCGGTGGGGTCCGGATTGCCCTCCGTCCAGTTGGATGAAGTTATCGGCGTGGTGAAAGCTTATTCCTCCTGCGTGGGCGAGGGACCCTTCACCTGCGAGTGGTTCGGCGAGGAAGCGGACAAGCTCCGGGAAGCCGGGGCTGAGTACGGCGCAAAAACCGGACGCCCCCGCCGGGTGGGCCCCATCGACATCGTGGCAACGCGCTACGGCGTGCAGTGCCAGGGCGCAACCAACATCGCCCTGACCAAGCTGGATGTGCTGAGCTACCTGGACAAAATTCCCATCTGCTCCCGCTATGAGCTGGGCGGGCAGCAAACCGACGCTTTCCCCTTCCCGGCCCTCCTGGCGGAGGCAAAACCGGTGGTTACCTACATGGACGGCTGGAAGTGCGACATCTCCGCTGCCCGCAAGTGGGAGGATTTGCCGGAGGCCGCGCAGAAGTACGTGGAATATATCGAGCGCGAGATCGGCTGCCGCATCGGCTATGTGTCGGTTGGCCCGGAACGGGACGCAATCATCCTGCGCTGATAAGCGGCCTTATGCCCTTCACCGTCTCGGGGGTATGCCGCCTGCGGCTTTTCTTCATGTTGGGGCGGCTGCCGGACCTTTTCCGCCGTATAGGCTGATTACAAAGGCCTAACCTGCTTTGTGACAAATCAAGCGGGGAGACATGGAATGCCTCCCCGCTCTACCAATGAAAGGTTGATTTTTATGCCAAAAGACCGTTATGAATCCCCCTTATCCTCCCGCTATGCCTCGGAGTTCATGCTGAACCTGTTCTCCGCCGATACTCGCATCCAAACCTGGCGGCGGCTGTGGGTCGCCCTGGCACGGGCGGAACATAACCTGGGCCTGCCTGTGACTGCGGAGCAAGTCGCCGAATTGGAGGCCCATATCACTGATATCGATTATGAATGCGCTGCCCAGCGGGAAAAGGAAGTCCGGCATGATGTTATGGCCCATGTCTATGCCTACGGCAAAGCTGCGCCCTCCGCTGCCGGTATCATCCACCTAGGCGCAACCAGCTGCTACGTCACCGATAACGCCGATTTGATCCTCTATCGGGAGGGCCTGCGCTACCTGCGGAAGGGTCTCACCGGCCTGCTGGCGAACCTGTCCGGCTTTGCCCGGCAGTATGCCGCCACCCCTACCTTGGGTTATACACACTATCAGCCTGCACAGCTCGTAACCGCCGGCAAGCGGGCCACCCTCTGGATGCAGGATTTTCTGGCGGATTTGGAGGAATTGGATTTTGTCCTGGATAACCTCAAATTCCTGGGCTGCCGCGGCACCACCGGTACGGAAGCCAGCTTCCTCGACCTCTTTGAGGGCGACGGCGCGAAAATCGACGAGATGAACCGTCAGATTTCCGCGGAATTTGGCTTCGATAAGCGTTTCCCCGTCTGTGGACAGACCTATCCCCGGAAGGTGGACAGCCGAATCCTTAACGTCCTCTCATCCATCGCCCAGAGCTGCTGCCGTATGGCCAATGATATCCGCCTGCTCCAGCACGACCGGCAGGTCGAGGAACCTTTCGAGAAAAACCAGATTGGCTCCTCCGCTATGGCCTATAAGCGCAATCCCATGCGCTGCGAACGTATCTGCTCCCTCTCCCGCTACCTGATGGCCGACGCCCTGAACGCTCCCATGACGGCCTCTGTTCAGTGGCTGGAACGTACCTTGGACGATTCCGCCAACCGCCGCATCTCCATGCCGGAGGGCTTCCTCTGCGCCGACGCTATCCTGCGCCTGGCCCGAAACGTCACCGACGGCCTGCACGTCAACGAGAAAATCGTCGACCGCGCCTGCCGGGAATATCTGCCCTTCATCGCAACGGAAAATCTTATGATGGAAGCCGTCAAGCGGGGCGGCAACCGGCAGGAGCTGCATGAAATCATCCGCACCTGTTCCATGGCAGCCACCGCCAGGATGAAGGAGGGCGAGCCCTGCGATCTGCTGTCCCGTTTGGCGGCGGAACCTGCTTTCGCTATGACGGAGGCGGAGATGGAAGCCGTTCTGGATCCTAAACGCTATACCGGACGCTGTGCCGAACAGGTCGCGGCATTCCTCGCAGAACTGGAACCGCTTCTCTCCCAGGCGGAAGACGGTACGCCGGAGATCAACGTCTGATGCGCCGCCCGTTCCGCAAGGGCTTGGCAAAGGAATTGCCCGCCTCTCTGCCGGCCAGCGCCATCGTAGGGCTGGCAATCCTCACCCTTGACCAGATGGTCAAGGAATACGTTACCGCCCATATCCCTCTGGGGGAGAGCCGCCCCTTCCTTCCCGGCTTTGTGGAACTGCGTGCGCTCCATAATTATGGCGCCGCATGGTCGTCCTTCTCCGGAATGCGTTGGCTTTTGACCATCGCTACCAGCGCAATCGTGCTGTGGGTGCTGTCCTTGCTGCTCCGGGGCCGGGTACGGCATCCCGTCGGGGTGTTGGCGTGCTGTTTGATTATTGCCGGAGGGCTGGGTAATATTTTTGACCGGATCCGCCTGGGCTATGTGGTGGATATGTTCTGCTTCCAGTTTATCAGCTTCCCCATTTTCAACGTGGCTGATATGTGCATTGATGCGGGCGTTGCGCTAGGCGTCCTTTATTATTATCGCTGGTTCGACAAGGATAACGCGAGGGAGGCAAACCATGGAACCGATCATCCTCCAGCCTGAGCAGGACAGCGTGGGAGTACGGGTCGACGCCTGGTTAGCCTCCCAAGTGGAGGGTCTGACCCGTTCCGCCGCGGCGCGGCTCTTGGAAGAAGGCCGCGTGACCTGCGGAGGGCGGGCGCTGGCAAAAAACCTCCGCCTGAACGGGACGGAGGTCCTGGAAATCCTGCTGCCGGAACCGGAGCCAATTGACGCCCAGCCTCAAAACATCCCATTGGATATCGTCTATGAGGACGGGGATGTGATTGTAGTCAACAAGCCCAAGGGACTGGTGGTCCACCCGGCTCCCGGACATCCAGACGGTACCCTTGTGAACGCCTTACTGTACCACTGCGGGGAAAGCCTCTCCGGCGTAGGCGGAGCCCTGCGGCCCGGCATCGTCCACCGGATCGACCGGGACACCTCCGGCCTGATCATCGCGGCAAAGAACGACCCAGCCCACCAGAGCCTTGCGGCCCAGCTGCAAGATCATACCCTTGCCCGGATTTACGAGTGTATTGTGGTTGGAAATCTGCGGGAAGACGCCGGGACAGTGGACGCACCCATCGGGCGCAGTCCAAAGGACCGGAAGAAAATGGCTGTTGTCAGCAACGGCCGTCCCGCTGTGACGCATTGGCAGGTTTTGCAGCGTCTTACCGGCGGGACGCATACCCGATGCCGCCTGGAAACGGGCCGCACCCATCAAATCCGCGTCCATATGGCCTGCATCGGACATCCGATTTTGGGCGACACCGTTTACGGCGCAAAAAAGCCGGTTCTGGGCCTTCAAGGCCAGTGTCTGCACGCGGAAGGACTGTGCTTTCGGCATCCCCGCACAGGGGAGGCCGTGGAACTGCACTGCGGGCTTCCGGCGGAGTTTCAGGCACAGTTGCGCAAAATGACGCTTTGAATGGCCTCCACCTGTTCGGTTGTCAGCGGGGCCTGTCCCGCATCGCAGCGGGCATAAGCTTCTGTCAGGTTTACGCCGTAGCCATCGCCGAATTCCGTGTCTACCCGGTACTCCGGGGCACAGCGGCAAACGGCGTCCGGGTCGTAGTCCAGGTTGATCACGATGTCCGTCAGCGTGACGGAATCGCTGCCCCAAAACGAAACCTCTTCCCCGTCCGGCCAGCTCCGGACGCTTGTCACGGTGTTGCCGCAGTAACCCGACACGGGGTCCTCCACGGTCTGCGCCGTTTCCGCGGGCTGATGGCTGTGCTCCTCTTCGCTGTCAGACGGATTTTCCATTTTCAAACTCGTCGGAATGCTTTCCGGAAGATCTTCCTGGGAAGGTTCCGGCGTTTTTCTTTCGCCGCCGCAGGCCGTCAGGAGCAGCGCCAGCAGAGCGCATACTATCAAGATGCGTTTCATATGCGATACCTCCTTAAGCAATCATCTCGCCGCCGATGGTGTACCCATTCCAAGTCCCTGTTTCTCCCCAGGCCGCAAAGCAGTCATAGAAATAGTATGCGCCCAGTGAACTGCGCCATTTCTGCACGTCAAAGAAGACGGCCGGGAGAGAGTACACTTCCCCCTCGTGCCCCTCGTTCGGCTTGATGGAGAAGAAACAGCCATCCTCCCATGCGCAGAACGGGCCGTCTTCCTCCGGGGACGGTTTTGTGATATAACCTTCTTCCAATAGCTGCTCGTAAGTTGCTGCAAACGCTTCTACGCCGTGAAGTTCGCCAAAACGCCAAATCAGCGCGGCTTGCTCGCTTTCGGTCAAGCCTCCCGGCGCGTTGGCGATGTCCAGGGCGATTTGCGAAATATTTTCGTTCAGCGCCGGATCTTTCTGCCAAAGGTCATCCAAGACTTGCAGGTACAGCCCGCAGAGGTCGAAGCACGTGCCGTCGGCAGTTTCTGCCGCAATACTGTAGACAGCGCCCAACTGGGCCGGGAATGTCTCCAAAATGGTGCCGTTGAAGCCGATTTTGACCATCATGCCATCCTGTAAGCCGGATGCATAGATAGGCTGGCCATCCAGGGTAATTTGCGCGGTATCCGGGTTGTCCAGGCGGAACACGCCGGTTCCGCCATCCAGCTCCGCCAGGAGCAGGGAACCATCCTCCGCGCCGTCGACGATGCGGCAGGTGATATAGGTGGGTGTTTCGTCCTCCGCCAGGGATGGGTTGGGCTTTCCTGGGCCTACGCTGTCCGGGACAGCCAAATCTGGTGCGCCGTCAATCGCCTGGACAGCTGGCCCTGTTCCATCGGAAAGCGGCTGCGGCTTCTCCCCAGAGGGCACACCGCAGGCTGTCAGCAGGCAAAGGCACGCAATCAATACCCATTTCATGCAATTTTTCATAGAAATCGCCTCCTCTGCCTGGTTAGACGGCAGGGGAGGCAATTTTGTTCCCGCTATTTCTTTTTTCGGTATTTTCCCCAGGCCGCGCCAACCAGGTTTCCGGCCAATGCCGCGCCGCCTGCCATCCAGACATGGAACAGGGCGCTGGAGTTGTAGAGCCAGAAGATATGGGGAACGGTCAGCAAACCGCACACAACGGGGTAGGCAAGCGCTACGCCGAAGCGTTTGCCAATATCGAACCCTGCATAAAAGCAGGCGAAGGGAAGGAAGATATAAGGATACAAAAGCCCTGTCAAAACGGGAAAATCCGGGGCGTCCACCAGCCGCAGAAGCGGCGGCAAAACCAATTCGACCTCCGCCGCAATCAGCAAGTACGGCAGGACCGTCCGGATCTGGAAGGGACCGCGCCCTGCCTCCGGCTCCGGGAGGCCCAGGCGTTTCCGGATGCGTTCGGCGTCCTGACGGCTTCCCAGCCAGTTCACCGAACAGGCCAGCAGACAGATTCCCGCCGCCAGACCTCCGAATACCATGACCGTTTCCCAGCGCACATCGCTGAAATAATGCAGGATTAGGACAATAAACAACACTACAAACCATACGGAACACATAAGCGCCTTGCCCCAAGGGGGGACGCGTTCCGAACTGCACAGGAAACGTATAACATTGCATCCCGCCCCGCATGAGGCAAAGAAAAACAGCTCCCAAAGCAGGCCCGCCCGCAGGCCGAAGCGTTCCAGAAGAAACGGCCATACCGGCGCAACGGGCCGTCCATACAGCAATTCCAGCGCCACGCATACGACGCACAGGCTCAGCATTCCCCACAGCGCACCCTGTACAATCTGCCCAATCAACCGTTCCTTCACAGCCCCAGCACCTCCTTGATCTTCTTCACATAACGCCGGGAAACATAACAGGCCGTCCCGTCCTTCAGCGTCAGCTGGATCGTGCCGGTCAAGCGCAAATCCAGCGCCGCCACCTGCCGCAGGTTCACAATCTCCGAATGGGAAATCCGGGCGAACTCATACCGTGCCAACCGTTCCTCCAGCTCGTACAGCCGCCGGCGGACAGTAAATACACCCTTCCCTGTCTGGGCGCGAACTTCCTTCTCCTCCCCATAAAACCGGAGGATACCGGCAATCTCCAGCATTTCCACCCGTCCGCCCTGGAAGCCTAGAAGGGTCTTCTCATCACCGCTGCCCAGCCGCGCCAGAAGCGCCTCCACCTCCGGCGTCCGGGCAGGCGCATGGACGGTAAGGAGGATTCCCTCCCGCTCCGGTTCCAGACGCAGTTCAATTTCCATCCCTTCGCACCCCCGTTTCTAAGGCTAGTTTACTCATTTCTGCCGGAATGTCCAGCGTTTTGCGACAGGCGGTTGCTGCGGACCGATAAACGGCAGGGTTGCAGCGGCTGGAAAAAGGTGGTATACTGGCACGTAATGTGGAAAAAGGAAGGTGCTTGAGGGATGAAGAAACCATCAGCAAAGAGAAATTTGTGGACGAAACGCATTGCCCTGTTCCTGACCGTTCTGTTCGTGCTTCTGGTGGCCCTGCTGCTGTTTTTAGCTACGTTCAGCGGCGGCCCGGACCTCCCAATGGAGATCACGGTGGATGGGTACACCATCGTCTTAGGCGAAACCACTATGCAGGACCTGACTGCCCAAGGTTACACCGGTACCCCCACCGGTGTGCCGGACACGATCCGTTCCAATGCGAAATATATCCCTTTTTACTACAGCCTGGACCGGGGCGCAGGGGATTGTATGAACGTCACGGTAATGGTTCCCTGGAGCGGCGAGACCGACGTCAGCAGGGAGCAGGAACGCTCCGCCACAGAGGGCGTGGTCAAATCGGTCTGGCTGAACCGGGATGCGCTGAAAGATGTGGAGGTCCGCTATAACGGCGCGGATTTGCAGGAGCTGACCTTTGCCTACGCCGCCAGCGAGTGGGAGGCAGAGCAGGACTGGACCGCCTCAAACACTGCCTGGGGTGTGGACGCAAAACGCGGCTATGTCGGCCTGGCGGCTGAGAGCGACGCCTCCGAGGAGGTCTATGAGCTGACGGTCCAGCTCTCCGAAAAGGAATTCACGAAAATGCAGAAATAAAATACGGAACCGCGGGGGGGCTGACCCCTCCGCGGTTCGTTTCGGTCCTATTACGGTGCACTCAGTTTTTTGCAAGCTTGGACAGCTCTGCGGCCGTTTTCGCCGCAAGACGGGCATTGTTAAACACCAGCTGGATATTGCTGGCAAGAGAATCCCCACCGGTGAGGTCCTTGATCTTCGCCAGAAGAAACGGCGTGGTGTCCTTGCCATGGATGCCTAGGGTTTTGGCTTCCGCAACGGCTTCATTGATGGCCTTGTTGATGACGTCCGCATCCATGGAGAACTCCTCAGGGATGGGGTTGGTTACCAGCATACCGCCCCCCAGGCCCATGTCCTGCTTGACGTAGAACGTCTTGGCAAGGGTCTCGGGGCGGTCGATGCGGTAGTCGACCTTGAACCCACTTTTACGGGTATAGAACGCAGGCAGCTCCTCCGTGCCGTAGCCGATGACAGGTACGCCATGGGTCTCCAGGTATTCCAGCGTCAGGCCCAGGTCCAGGATGGACTTTGCGCCCGCGCAGACTACCATGACCGGCGTCCGGGCCAGTTCCTCCAGGTCGGCGGAAATGTCCATGGTGGTCTCCGCGCCCCGGTGGACGCCGCCTACGCCGCCGGTGGCAAACACCGAGATCCCAGCCAGGTTGGCAATGATCATTGTGGTAGCAACCGTCGTTGCGCCGTCGCGGCCCTCAGCCACGAGAACAGGCAGGTCCCGGCGGCTGGCCTTGGCAACGGCAGTGCCAGCCTTGCCCAGATAGTCGATTTCCTCCTTGGAAAGGCCGGCCTTGAGCCGTCCGCCCAGCACGGCGATGGTGGCGGGCACGGCACCATTTTCCCGGATGATGCCCTCCACCTGCAAAGCGGTTTCCACATTCTGCGGGTAGGGCATCCCGTGGGAGATGATGGTGGATTCCAGGGCGACCACAGGTTTGCCGGCCGCCAGAGCCTCCTGCACTTCCGGTGCAATATCAAGGTACTTGTTCATGCTAAAAACCTCCAAATTAGAATTTTTTCACTCGTTTCGTCAAAGTCTCTTCGCTGAGGATGGGATTGATGGTTTCTGCGCTTTCCATGGCAATAGCCGACGCCGCCAGTCCTGCTTTTGCTGTGTCCTCCAAGCCGGTGCCCTGGAGGTATGCCCAAGCGATTGCCGCCATGAAAGCGTCGCCGCAGCCGGTGGTGTTCACGGTCTCGGCCGGCAATACCGGCAAGTGAAACGCGCCCTCCTGGCTGGCGGCATACACGCCGCGGCTTCCCAAGGAGATGAATACCCGATGAAGACCGGTTTCCAGCAGCACATCCGCGGCGCGGCGCATACTGTCCGCGTCAGTGATGGAGACGCCGGAGAGAAGTTCGGCCTCTAAGCGGTTTGGCTTCAAGGTATGGAGCCGCCCCAGGACTGGCCGCAGCTTTTCGGCCTTAGCGGTAGAAACCGGGTCGGCGAAAATGGGCGCCTTAACATTTTCCGCAAGCCACACGATGCTCTCTTCCGGAAGGTTTGTGTCGACCACTACCACCTGACTGCTGTTCAGCAGCTTCAGCCGCTGGGCCAGTACCTGGGGCGTCAGATGCCGGTAGATGTCCATATCACTGACCGCGAGGGCCATATCGCCATCGCTGCCGTTGATAAACAAATATGTGGAGGTACGTCCGCCGGGGATAATGGGGGATTGTGAGATGTCAATTCCCAACTCGCCGCAGGAAGCCGCCAGCTTTTGGGCGTTCATGTCGTCGCCGAAGGCCGTAACCAGCCGCACATCCAAACCCAGCAGGCTCATATTATGGGCGATATTCCGGCCCACGCCGCCCAAGGAGGTCTGTACAGTGCCCGGGTTGGAATCCCGGGGAACCAGCGGACCCTCAGGGCGTCCGCCGATGTCCACATTGACGCCGCCCACGACTGTAATGTACGGCGTAGTTTGGAGGATATAACCTTTGCCGGTGATGTACCCTTTTTTCATCAGGTTGGAGATATGGACTGCCACAGAGGAGCGGGTGACTCCGGCTTTTTCCGCCAGCTCCCGCTGTGAGATGAGGGGGTTTTCCTCAATCCAGTTTAAAAGCTGCCGTTCCCGTTTTGTCATAGCGGCCTCCTGCGTAAGCAAAAATTTATTTTCTTCAACTAACGCTTAGTTTATCAGCACACCGCCTATCTGTCAAGAGGATTTTGCCCCCCAACTCCACAAAAGCAAATTTTTACCAATTCCTTGTGATTGGCAGCTGAATATGGTACAATAGAAATAATCCGTGGTAAGAGACTTTTACCGCTGTGGAGGCATTTTATGGAGTCGAAATATTTCTATTCGCCGGAAGCCCAAACCGATACTGTTTTTGCAATCATCGGTCGGCCTTGGGCGCTGCTGCTTGGTTGGCTGGTTTTGATAAACCTTGTAACGTTTTTTGTTTTTGGCTTTGATAAGCTGCAAGCGAAACGGAAGGAGAAAAAAGAATCCATCCGGCGCGTACCGGAGAAAACACTGCTGATCCTCTCTGCCATAGGCGGCAGTGTTGGGGCGCTGATTGGCATGAGGGTTTGGCGGCATAAAACGCTGCACAAAAAGTTTCGGTTTGGCGTGCCGCTGATTTTGGCACTGCAAATTATCCTTCCTTTTGGACTATGGCTGTATTGGAATGTCATTCGTGTTAGCTGAACCATGGAACTTTGCCAAATGGTAATATTCTTCAAAAATATTACCGTTTGGCGTTTCGGAATCGAGGTGTTTGTCATGTTTACACATCTGGATTGGCTGCGGCAATTTAACTTGGCTTCTGTCGCTTTACGGCTGACTTTAGCGGTGCTGTGCGGCGGGATGCTGGGGCTGGAACGGGCGCGGAAGCAGCGTCCGGCAGGTTTCCGCACCTATATGCTGGTGTGCATGGGTGCGGCATTGACTATGATCTTGGGACAGTATGAGGCGGTAATGCTTGCCAGCCCCTGGGCGGCTTCTGCCGCGGCAACCGGCGTCAAAACCGACGTATGCCGCTTTGGCGCGCAGGTGATCAACGGCGTAGGCTTTTTAGGCGCAGGGACCATCATCCTCACAGGCCGCCAGCAAGTGAAGGGCCTGACAACGGCGGCGGGGCTCTGGTCGGCGGCCTGTATGGGCTTGGCGATTGGCGCAGGCTTTTATGAAGCAGTGTTCTTGGCGTTCATTTTCTCAAATCTGGTTGTACATCTTTTGCCGCGTATTGAACGACGTATTCTGGAAAATGCCCGAGATATGAACCTGTTTGTTGAGTTCCACTCTTTGGACCAAGTGGGAGAGATCATCCGCAGCATCAAGGCGCAGGGCGGGCACATTCACGACGTAGAACTGGATCATGGAAACCCAACGCAGCATCCCAGCGCGATTTTCTCCATCCGCATGGACCAGCGGGGAAAACATGCCAAGGTAATGGCTGTGGTTTCCGAGCTGGAGAGCGTTTATGTTATCCACAATGTTTGAGTTTGGACGGAGGGAAACACCATGCTGCCTATCTTAGACGGCCTGCGAGGCATCACATTGACTGCCGCTGCCCTGCGGTTGCTGCTTGCCATGATCTGCGGCGGTATTATCGGCTTAGAGAGGGCGTTCAAGGGACGCCCGGCGGGTTTTCGGACCCATATCTTGATTTGCATGGGCGCGGCTCTGACGACACTTACCAGCCAATATCTTTACCTATATATGGGTTTTTACACGGACATGGCCCGTTTAGGCGCGCAAGTTGTGGCAGGTATTGGTTTTATTGGAGCGGGAACAATTATGGTCACAAGCCGCCAACGCGTCAAAGGCTTGACGACGGCGGCGGGGCTTTGGGCTTCCGCAATTGTTGGGTTAGCATTAGGCGGCGGCTTTTACGAGGGCGCGCTTCTTGCAACTATATTGATTTTGACAGCAGAACTGTTATTTTCCCGTCTGGAATACCGAATGCTCCGAACTTCATCGGAAATCAGTCTATTTGTAGAATACAGGGGCAGCGAGTGTTTGGAAACCGTCTTAAAACTTTACCGGGAGTTGGATTTAAAAATCTTAAATATGGGGATTGTTAATTCAGAGGCGGATGGCAGCAGGAGCGCAATGTTTGCCCTCCGCTTAGACAAGGGATTTTCAGAAGACCATCTGTTGGAACGGCTGCGGAAGATTCCCGGCGTACGTTCAATAGAAACGCTGTAAGGCAGCCACGTCTCGCGGCCATCCCCAGCGACAATGTAATCCGCACCCAATCAACAGCGATCTCCGCAGCAGCGACAGCGGAATTAGACGCAGAAGCAAATCCGTGTGGTCTTCGCGTTTGCAGAAGTAGGCGCCAAAGGATACTCACCAGGCTAAAAAATCCCCCGCGGGACGTCTTTTTCTCTTTTGGACCGTGAACGGCCCGTTTTCTCTTTTTCTTCGCCAAGAAAAAGAGAAAATGGGGGGTTCAAACCTCCCAGCGATGGAAATCGCTGAAAGAATGCGCTAATTGTTTGACGGGGAGGGAAAAATCTGTTATTATAGGGATAATTATCCTTTGGAAAATAAAAAAGGAGTGACTTAACCGAATGAAAAAAACAATCCAGCGGATTTTAAGCTGCGCTATCCTTTGCACCTTATTCATTTGTAACCTGCCTGCCGCGTCTGCAACGGAGCTGCCCGACGTACCCGACGACTTTTGGGCCGCTGAGGCCATCCAAAAATGCGTAGGCGCAGGCTACTACTATCCCGAGAGCGACGGAAGCTTCGGCGTTGGCAAAGAAGTTACACGGGCAGAATTCACCGTCCTGCTGTGCCGCTTCTTCAACTGGAAACCTACGGTTCCCCCAACCCAAATCTATGACGACGTTACGCCAGACCTCTGGTACGCCGGCGCAGTTGAAATTGCTTTCCGCCAGGGCGCTCTGACCAACGTCAGCGAAAACTTCCATCCAGACGAATGCATTACCCGGGAAGACTTAGCTGTGATGCTGGTCCGCGCTTTGGGCTACGGTACCTTCGCCGGCCTCGCTCAGCAGCTCCGCAGCATTTTCCCCGATGTAAAATCAAACGCAGGCTATATCTCCATCATCTACGGCCTGGGCCTCATGGACGGCACTTCCGCCACCACTTTTTCCCCCAGCGACTTCGTAACCCGGGAACAGGTTGCTGCCATCCTCGTGCGGATGCATGAAAAGCTTCGGGAAGCTTCCCCCAGTCGCTCCGGTATCTTCTCCTCCGCCAAAAACCTGCCGGACTTGACAGGCTTTGAAACCATCGCTGTCACCGCTTACCGTATGACCTACAACGGCCTGCCTGGCCTGGCTGTGAATATGGAACCGGAAGAAGTTGAAACCATTCGGGACGAGGCGCAGGCTGCCGGCGTTCCCCAGCTGCTGCGTATCACCGGCACCGCTTACCAGTTCCGTGAGGGCGACGCGGCAGACTTGGCCGAGGTGATCCTGGAAACCGTCAAGGCGGAAGATTATGACGGCGTATTCCTGGAAATTACCGGCCTGACCTCCACCCCTCAACGCCGGGAGCTGACCACTACCGCGGAACTTCTGCGAAAGGGCCTGGATAATCAAATCCTCTATATCGCTGCGGAAGCCCCTACTTGGCAGGGTCGTCTTCCCGGATACGACTATACCGCCTTGGGCGAAATTGCCGACCGGCTGGTTCTGATGATCGAATCCCCTGTGGAATCGATTGGCGATTTGACCACGGCGCCTTTGGAGCCTCTGGAAGAAACCTACTACAGCCTGAGCCGGATGCGGGGCCTTGTGGACGCAGGCAAGTTGTCCTTGATGGTGAGTTCCACCGCTTACGCTTGGGGCAACGGCATCCGCGGGGAGGCGCTGCCGGGCACAAAGGTTGCGGAAATCCTTGCCGGCCAACAAACCCGGAGCTTTTACTCCGACCGCTTTGCATGCGCCTATCTGGAAAGCCAGTGGGAGGACATTCCAGTGACCATTTGGTACCTCAATGGACAAGCTGTGGAAGCCCGTATCCAGTTGGGGCGGCTGTTCAACGTTGAACAGCTCTGCGTCCAGGAGCTGGACAGTGCGCTGCCGGAATTCCTGGAAGCCCTTCCCTAATCAAAATCAATCCGGCAAAAAGGGAACGGATGCTATGCATCCGCTCCCTGCGCTTCTGCCTATGGCATACGAAGTTTTCAACAGCAATCAGCCACATTTCATAAACGCTTCTGTTCCCAAAAACACCTGGACTTTCCTGGAAAGCCCTGCTATGATAACGTCAATTATAAAGAGGTGAAACGCGCCCCTTGGAGCTGCTGGGGAATGCGTTCTCAAAAAAGGAGCTTGTTTATGAGCACTCTCTATCTGCCTGCATGGAGCATCGGCCCCGACTGCTACAAAGAGATCTATAATATCGTGCGGCCCTACGGCAGAAAGGCTGCCCTCATCGGCGGCAAGATTTCCATGGAGAAGGCGCTCCCCCATTTGAAGGCTGCGCTGGACGATACCGATTTGGAACTGTCTGAGCCCATTTGGTTCGGCGGCGAAGCCTCCTACGAAAATGCTGCTAAGCTGGAGGCCATGCCTGAAGTCAAGGACGCCGACATGATTTTCGCCGTCGGCGGCGGCCGCTCTGTGGACACCTGCAAATGTGCTGCCGGACATCTGGATAAACCAGTCTTCACCTTCCCAACCCTGGCTTCCAACTGCGCCAGCTGCACCCTCCTCTGCGTCATGTACTATCCCGACGGCGCTATGCGCGACCTGTTCTACCCCAAGCGCTGTCCTATCCACACCTTTATGGACACCACTATTATCGCCAGTTCTCCCTCCGCGTATCTGTGGGCCGGCATTGGCGATTCATTGGCAAAGGAATTTGAATCGGAGATGGCCGCACGGAATGACCTCGCCAGCTTCCAGATCCAGCATGCGCCGCTGATGGGCGCCGCCCTTGCCCGCTGCTGCACACCTGCTTTCCTGAAATTCGGCGAGAAAGCTATGGAGCAGATCCAGAATCATGAGGACGGCTACGAATTGCAGCAAGTTACCCTGGCCATCGTTATCACCGCCGGCCTTGTCTCAAACCTGACCGTCGAGACCCATGGGGCGTATTTTTATAACGATTCCTTGGCACACTGCTTCTACTATGGTACCACCGTTTGCCCCGGCGCCCACAAGCACCTCCATGGCGAAGTGGTCTCCCTGGGCATCCTGGTCCTGCTGACCCTGGACGGCCAAATCGAACGCCGGAACAGTTTGTTCCCTTTCTACAAAGCCATCGGCCTGCCTATGACCTTGGATGCCATCGAACTCACAGAGGCCGATATGCCCACACTGCTGGACAAGTGTGTTGCTCAGAAAAACTGGTACTATGTCCCCTCCCCCGTCACCCGGGAGCAGTTTGAACAGGCGATCTGGGACACGGACATGGCCGCCAAAGAGTGGCTGGCGGCAAACAAGTAAGGAGTTGTTTACAATGAAAGGTCTGCAAGGAAAAATTACGATTGTTACCGGCGGCACGCGGGGCATCGGCAAGGGCATTGCCAAGCGGTTCCTGGAAGAAGGGGCCACCGTCGTCATCATCGGCGGCAAGAACAAGGCGGACGCGGACAGCGCCATTGCAGAGCTCAGCCCCCTTGGCCCGGCAGAGGCTATGATGGTGGACCTCAGCGATGCAGACGCTATTGAGAAAATGGTGGACGATGTTGTTGCCAAGTACGGCCGGGTAGATGTGCTGGTCAACAATGCCGGTATCCAAATCCGCCAGTGGGCAACGGAGTTCAAGGTCGAGGACTTCGACAAGGTGATTAACGTCAATATGCGGGCGTACTATCTGGCGTCCCGCTGTGCGGCCCGCTATATGCAGAAGCAGGGCGGCGGCAGCATCGTCTGCATCTCCTCCGGAAACTCCCAGTGTTTCACCAGCCAGCGTTCCGCCTACAACATCTCCAAAGCAGCCGTCAACGGCCTGGTGGCCACGCTGGGCGTGGAATGGGCACGGTTCAACATCCGCATCAACGCTGTGGCTCCCGGCTATGTTATGACGGAAATGATCCAGAAGGGCATTGAAGAGGGCATTATTGACATTGAGAACATTATGAAGGTGATTCCCATGAAGCGTCTGCTCCTGCCGGAGGAAATCGGCAGCAGCGTCGCCTTCCTGGCGTCGGACGAGGCCAGCGGCATCACTGGGCAGACACTGTTTACCGACGGCGGCTGGAGCAAAGCGGGCCTGCCGGAAAATAAAGAGCTATAGACAATTGCAAAGAGGCCTGTGCTGGTCAAGTGCAGGCCTCTCTTTTTTATTTATAGGACAGACTGTTCCGCGCTTTGTTTCTGCTTATGGAGTAAAAAGGCGAAATAGAGGAAACACAGTGCGATCTGCACGATGGAAGAGGCCGGCGTGGCGAGGCCGATGTGGAACAGCGCAGCCCATGGCTGCCGGCTCATCAGCCAGGAAACCGTCAGGCGTACGCCAACCGCGCCCAAAACCCCCTGGACCATTACAAAAGCTGTGCATCCGCAGCCGTTGAAAAAGCCGATGAAGCAGAACAGGAACGCCGTCAGCAGGCAGAGGAATTATATGCTTATATCAACGAATATAGAGGACGGTTTATCGCCTATGAACAGCTAAAGGCCCGACAACTTTCTTTGGATACCAAAGGCATCCTCCCAACAGCGATATAACAATTATGGAGTCGGGCAATCAGTCAGCCCTAAAAGCCAATCAGAAGAAACATGAAGGACTTTGGCAAACAGCGGTATTTCATAGTCAGGAACAAATCTGGTGCCGATTTCAATGCGGCTGATACTGTCACGTTCAATAATAATCCCTTCAATCTGCATCCGTGCGGCAAGGTCGACTTGAGACAATCGAAGTCTTTGCCTTGTCTCACGGATACGGTCACCAGAAATGTTCTTTTTTTCCGTTGTAGTCATAGATTTTCACATTGATACCCCAGATAAGCTAAAGATAAGATTTTTTCTTGACTTTAGCATGAATCAAATGTATTATTGTGTTAAACATCAGAATCAAAACATAGAGGAGAGGTAAACATGAAAAAAACAAGGATTATTCGCATTGACGCTGTCAATGATGCTGATGCTGTCAGCTTGTGGAACGCCATCCAGCAACACGCCGCCAAGCGACAATACAGCTGATACACCAGACATAACCGCCCCAGACAACAGCACACCGGAAGAAAGCACACCTTCTTCTGAAGATAGTGTAACAGATGATTTTCTGAAAACTATCACTGCCGAGACAGCAGAGGCCAAGGGAGTTTGTGGGGCAGACCTCACATGGTATTATCAAGATGGAGTGCTTGTTATCAAAGGCACCGGGCCAATGATAGATTATACATATGATAATAAAAGTCCGTGGCGTGAATTAGAAATTGGATGGGTTATCATTCAAGAAGGCATTACATCAATAGGCAATAACGCATTCCAGTCTTGCACTATATTGTCAAAGGTGGAGATGCCAGAAACATTAAAGAAAATAGGAAATGGGGCGTTTTGGAGTTGCCTTGAGTTAGCAAACATAACAATACCAGCGTCCGTATCTTATATTGGAGGTAGCGCATTCATATATTGTAAAGAGTCTCTATCAATAACCTTTTTAGGTGATGCACCAGAGTTAGAACCCAATACATCGATATTTACGCCGCAAACTATTTATTATAGCGGTTCCGGATTTGATGAACTGATAGCAGAATATTCTGATATAAACTGGGTCAAGCAGTAATACATCAATCAACACAAAAGCCGTCAGGATTCATTCCTGGCGGCTTTTCATGCGTAAAGCAAAACTTGGACATATTAGGAGATAGATTTAAGAAGTCAATTTGGCGAAGGGTAAGCGTTCCTTATGCACTTTGACGAAAGGTTTTGAAAATCAAGCATTAGCAACACAAAAAGTAAAAGGGAGCCTGATAGCACAATCTGAGATACGAGTCCTCCAAAACCACACATTTCCAAACTTCGATTTATTGGCGCCGATTATAACACAGCCACTTTTCACTTTCAAGCTGCCACTGGTGGAATCACCGGCGCTTTTTCCATCAACGCGAACGATGAACGGGGAAGCATTTACACACTTCCCCGTTTTACAGATAGGTTTTATGCCTGGTTCAACTCAAGTATTTGCCCAGGATGGACAAGAACAGGTCGATATCAAGCGGCTTTGCAATGTGCGCGTTCATGCCGTTTTTCAGCGCCGCCTCCTTGTCTTCCTCCATAGCGTTCGCCGTCATGGCGATGATAGGAAGGGTTTTCACGTCCTTCCGCGGCAGGGCGCGGATGGTTCGGGTCGCCTCATAGCCATCCATCACCGGCATTTGCACATCCATCAAGATGGCGTCATAGTAGCATTCTTCCACCTGGGACATCTTTTCTACGGCGTCGGTCCCATCCGGCACGGACTCCACTACAAATCCGGTTTCTTCCAAAATGGCCTCGGCAATCTCCCGGTTGAGTTCGTTATCCTCCACCAGCAGGATGCGCTTGCCGCTGAAATCCGCCTCTGTCCAGGAAGCCGCTTCTTCTTTCTCGGCCAGGTTGTTGGCGGCCAGCAGGACAGATTTCAAATCCGACATGAACAAAGGCTTCGCGCAGAAGGCCGTGACCCCCGCCTCTTTGGCCTCGCCCTCGATATCCGTCCAGTCATAGGCGGTAAGGATGATGATGGGCGCTTCGTGCCCAATGGCGGCACGGATCCGGCGGCAGGTTTCAATGCCGCTCATCTCCGGCATCTGCCAGTCGATGATATATGTATGGTAGGAGTTCCCCTCGTTATGGGCGCTCTTGGCCCGGTAGGCCGCTTCCCGGCCGGAGGTGGTCCACTCCGCCTGCATCCCGATCTGCTTGAGCATTCGGGTCACGCTCTCGCAGCTGTCGCAGTCGTCGTCCACCACAAGGGCCCGCCGGCCTTCCAACTCCTGGATCTGGGCCGCGTTCTTCTCCACATCCTGAATCTTCAGGCTCAGCTCCACCCGGAATTCGCTGCCCTTGCCTTTTTCGCTCTGGACACGGATGGTCCCGCCCATCATTTCCACGATATTCTTCGTAATCGCCATGCCCAGCCCTGTACCCTGGATGCCGGTCTTTGTAGTGCTGGACTCCCGCTCAAACGGCTCAAAAATGTGCTCCACAAAGTCCTGGGACATACCGATGCCATTGTCTTGCACCAAGAACACATAGTCCCCATAACCCCGGTGGAAGGTGGCCTCCTGGATGATGCGGAAGCTCACGGTACCGCCTGCCGGGGTGTACTTTACAGCGTTGCTCAGCAAGTTGACAAAAATCTGGCTCAGCTTCAGGGCATCCGCAATAATATCCTCGTTGGACACGTCGAAGGTGTCAATGAACAACTCCAGCTGCTTGGCCTTCACCTGAGGCTGGATGATGTTCACCAGATTGTGGGTCAGCTCCGAGATGTTGCACTCCTGTTCCTTGATCTGAACCTTACCGCTCTCAATGCGGCTCATATCCAAGATATCGTTGATCAGGCTCAGAAGATGGTTGCTGGAAGATAGTACCTTCTGCAGGCAGTCCCGCACCTGGTTTTGGTTGTCAATGTGGCTGACGGCAAGGGTGGTAAAGCCGATGATGGCGTTCATAGGGGTGCGGATGTCGTGGGACATGTTGGAGAGGAAGGTGGTTTTGGCGCTGTTGGCGTGCTGCGCCTGCATCAGGGCCTCCTGAAGGGCTTGGGTCTGCTCCCGCTGTTTCTGCACCTGGGCGGTGATGTCCTTAGAGACGACCATGACCATCACATCTCCGGTCTTGTCGTCCCTGGTCATGATGAAAGACTGACGCACACACATTGGTTCCCGCTCAGGAACCTGTCCCCAGTAATCGACGGTGACTTCTGCCTCCCCCTGCTCAAAGCGTTCCATCAAGTGCTCTGGATTCACCACAGCGCTGTACTCCTCCAAGGATTCCCCTAAAATATAGGATTTCCAATTCTCGAAGCACACAGAAGCCTGGCAGGGCGCCTTCAAGCCAACCTTTTCCAGCAGGGAAACCGGCCGGCCATCGACCATACGCACAACATCCCGCTCAATGAGGTTCCGGGTAAGGTTGAACTCAAAGGTAGAGAAAGCGGCGGAGGCGATAGCAATCCGGTACTGCCGTTCCTTGCGGTTGGCCTGGGAAATCACTGCCTGGGCCTTGAGTTCTTTTTCTTTCAGCCCGGTGATATTCTGCCGGAGGAACAGGGCCTTGCTGGCCCGGCCCTCCCGCCGCTCCAGGCAAATGATATTGAGATGTTCCCAGATAGCGCCGGCGCTCTGGCTGAGCTTATACTCAAACTGGACATCCGTGGTATCCGCCAGTCCCTCAACAATGGACTCCTGGGTCAGCTGTTCCGTGAAGCGCCGCCGGTCCGGCTCCTCCGCCAGAAAGGCGCACAGGTAAGCGGCGAAATCCTCATACTGGCCGGCACTGGCAAAATCGGGGCATTCCGGCACGCTTTTGGCAAGGAAACGGTAGGTGCCTTCCTCTAAATCCACCAGGATAAAGCGTTCAAACAGGGTTCTCACGCCGCTGATGACATATCCCATCTCCCGGTTTTCTTGTTCCAGCTGCCGCCGCATCTTCCGGTTCCGAACCAACAGGAAGAGGATGTAAACGACAAACAAGCCAATCAGGATGGTCTGCAATACCATGCCGATATAATTTGCATCCTGAATCATCGCCTGGGTAATGCTCTGGGGGTAGGTCTGTACCAACACATAGTCGCTGTTAGGTACACGGAGGACGCACAAATTGTCCGTCAGGCTGCCGGGGGCGCAGATCAGGCCGGCTTCACCGGTCTTGCTGCGGAAGACCTCCCAGGCGCGGGAAGCGGTTTCCGCGTCGATGACGCCGGTCTCGCACAGTGTTTGCAGCAGGGGCATGTCGTCGCTGACGCCGTTGGAGGAGGCAATGGTCTGCCCATCCTGGGTACACAAGTAGACGCCCGCCGTCTCGCCAAAATAAGTGGTTGCCAACATTTCCTGCAAATAGTCCTCCGCAAAGTACAGACCCAGCAGCATCCCGAAGATCTCATCGTCGTGCCACAGGGGGGAATAAAAAACCATCATTTTCTGGTTGGCCTGCCAAGAGTCAAAGACCACGGTACCACCGTTTTCCCCCTGCATGCCGCTCTGGAAATAGGCGCGGCCGATGCTGCTGTTGGTTTGGCCGTTGGAGGACAGGTTGACGCCTGCCGCGTTGGTAAAGTTCAAGGCGTCGAAGTCCGAATTTTCCTCCATTTCCCGCAGCATTTCCGCACTCATATCCGGTTCGTTCAGCGTCAGGCTGAGGATATAAGAGTAGTTACGGACCCGCCGGAGGGCGTTGGTCAGCTCGCCGTCGATCCGCAGGGCTGTTTGCCGGGCGGAATCCAGTGCATAATTCAGGCAGCGTTCTTCAATCTGCTTGCTGTTCTCTGTGGAGTACCACCGGAACAGCAGGCACATGGCTACCATCAAAACCAGTATGTATAATACGTTTTGCCAGGTCTTTTTGGTGGTGCGCATGGGAAACCGCCTCCCTCACTGAACTGAGATATGGATTCAAAGCAAAAGTAACAAACTTATTTTATCACTTTTTCCCAAAAAAGTATAGGGCATGTTCTAAAAAAATTGTGCCGCCGCGCTTTCTCCGGTTCTGGAGCGGGAAAAGCGCGGTTACGGTTGTCAGGTTTCCTTTGACAAATTCGGGAAAATATGGGATACTGAAAAAAGTCCTTACGAAAAATAGAGGAAGCAGGGCGTTCGCCCTTCTATAAACAGGAGTTTTTTATGGATGTATTGAGGAAAAAGCAAGGGTTCATCTGCGACATGGACGGTGTGATTTACCATGGCAACCAACTGTTGCCGGGAGTGAAGAAATTTGTCAGCTGGTTAGCAAAGGAGGGAAAGAACTACCTGTTCCTGACCAATTCCAGCCAGCATACCCCCAAGGAGCTTCAGCAGAAGCTGGCCCGCATGGGGCTGGATGTGGACGCGTCCCACTTTTATACCAGCGCCTTGGCGACAGCCTGCTTCCTGGACAGTCAGGCGCCGGGCTGCAGCGCCTACGTGGTAGGCGAGCACGGCATTTTGAATGCGCTGTATGACAAGGGCATTCCCTACAATGATGTGAACCCGGATTACGTGGTTGTGGGCGAGTCTTCCGCGTACAACTTGGAACAGATGACAAAGGCAATTCGCCTGGTAAACAATGGGGCGAAGCTGATTGGTACAAACCCGGATTTGACCGCGCCGGCGGAGGACGGCATAGTGCCGGCCTGCCGGGCCTTGATCGCTCCAATCGAACTGGCTACTGGCAAGAATGCTTATTTTGTGGGGAAACCCAATCCCTTGATGATGCGGACCGGCCTCCAAATGCTGGGCGTACACTCCGGCAATGCGGTCATGGTAGGAGACCGGATGGATACAGACATCATTGCCGGGATCGAGACGGGCTTGGATACGGTGCTGGTGCTCTCTGGCGTCTCGACGCGGGAAACCTGTGCGCAATACCCCTACCGCCCCCGCTTTATCCTGAACGGAGTGGGAGAAATTCCCGGCAAATAAGCGTGGGGGCAAATTGGAAAAGCAATCGGCGTCTGTGGGCAGGGAATCACAGGCGCCGGTTTCTATTTCTGTGTGTTACCACTCTTTTTTTACCGCGGTTTCCTCAACTTGGTACTGGTACAGGAACTCTTGCAGGTCGGCGCTGCTGCGGATCAGCATCAATTCCTCAAATTTTCCGCTGGTCGTATCCTTGAAACCGGCAACTTGTTCGCCTGTGCAGATACTGGCGCAGATTACCGGGATTTTCCCGGTTTTGTCATAAGCTGCGATCTTCGGTTTCCTGTGCTTTCCAAATCCAAACATGGATCGTCTCCTCACTGCCTTTTTCTCAAATGGCTTTTGCTCACTTGCGCTGGAGCTGTTCCAGGAGGCTCTGGCAGCCTGCCAGCACATCCTGCCAGGTTGTTTCAAAGTCCCCGGTATACCAAGGGTCGTCAACGTCGCCGGAGCGGCCAGCGTACTCCATCAATGGGTGGATTTTGTTCTCCGGGTCGCCGCCGCAAATACGGTTCATGTTCCGGATGTTGGCACGGTCCATCCCAATCAGGAGGGCGAAAGCCTGATAATCGCTCTTTTGGAGCTGCCGCGCCGTTTTTCCTGCGCAGCGGATGCCATGTTCCGCCAGTTTCTGGCGGGCAGGAGGATAGACTGGGTTCCCAATTTCCTCTGTGCTGGTGGCGGCGGATTCGATGTGAAACTGGGCTTCCAGCCCTGCCTTCTGCACAAGATCCTTCATGATAAACTCCGCCATCGGGCTGCGGCAAATGTTGCCGTGGCATACAAATAGAATTTTTACCATATCTCACATTTCCCTTTATAAGTCTACAAACCCTGTTATATCAATGGGTTCCATGTTTTTTCAGATTTTAGTGCGCGGTCCGTTCCCTGCATAAATCATAATACTTTCCGCCCCGCTCCTGGACAAGCTGGTGATCGTGCTGTATCCTCTGCCATCCTGACAGAGCTTAATGATCCACTGTTGAGATGCTTGAATTTTCTGTTCCTTTTCCCGCAGTTCTTTCAAATCCGAGGAATCGATGGTCTGCCGTTTTTCGCGAATATCCGTGTACTGACACAGATAAATCAGGTCTTTCCTCTGGCTCTCTTCTGTCCGCAACACTTGGCCTTTTGCGTCTTTGCGTTTCTCGGACATAGAAAACTCCTTTCCGTGGTGAAAAGAGCCTTAAAATGATGTATTCATTATAGCACAAGAAGCACCGTCATAGCAAGACCGCCTTTACCAGCACCGTGCACAAATCATGCCCTTAAATGGAATATGCCTGCTCGATAAACAGATCGAACTGACAGAGCTTTATCAGCCTTTTATTTCCCACCCACAAGACGAACTTGCAGGATTCATCATTTGTAATACCCCACCGCTTGTTTATCTCAATTCCTGAGTAAGCGTCTGCTTCTTCCAAGCTCAGATTGCTCTTTTGGCAAACAGGGATTTCTTTCATAAGCAAGTTCTCCATATAATTGACAGCCGCGCCTGGCGGGGCTGTTATTCCGCAGCATCATTCTGAACGTGTGCCGAACCGGGTCTCGGACTCACGTTGATCGCTTGTCCAGCTTACCCATTTCGCAGAGGACGCAGCTCCTTCAGGCTCTCCTGCGCGCCGCATTCTAAAATATATGGAGCAATTTCTTCGTAAGCCTTTTCCGGCGAACCTGCTTCGGATGGGATATAGGTCCATTGTGTCAGAAAGCTGTGAGCATAATTGCAATGGGTGTTCCCGGTATAAATCTGTACCAAGGGGTCGGTGATCCAGTTGCCGTCAGAAGCTGCACAGTCGCTCCGATAGGTAAAGTACCGCTGCCCTTCCTTCATATAAATGATATTCACTGTTAGTTGATCTTCTGCGATGTCCAACCGTTCTATCCTCCCGGCCATTTCATTGTAATCGTTCTCGGCCTCCACCTTTTCAAAATAGAAGTATTCCCTCCAGGCGGCCAGTATTTCCTGCTCCATATTGTGGTACTGCTCCGGCACAAGCAGATTCAGCGTCAAATCGTCCTGCACGATCTGTTCTGCCAGTTCCGAACCATCCGCTGTTTCAATGGGATTCCATTTGAAATATTCCCGGCTTACCTGCACAGACATCCCGGCGGGGGCAATCTCGATAGGAACCTCCGGGTGATTCATGGAATACAGGGGAGTACCCTCATCATCAATGGCCTGATAATTGTATGCATCCATCACAAATGCTCCCGCTTTTTCCTCCAGCATGGCCAGCAGTTTCTGGCTGCGCTGTGCAATCTCCAGATATGCCGCATCGCTTTCATCTTCTCCGCTGTTGTAGACCACCGTGCGGTAAAGGGGGTCCTCCCATTTGGGGTCCGACGGTTCCCTCCCTGCACAGCCTGCAAGTGTCAGCAGTGCGGCCAATAATGCCGCCCAAGTCAATAGCTTTCTCATTTTACATTCTCTCCTTTTTGTTAAACGGTTCGATTTCCAGAGAAATCTGCTTTTCTTCCTCACTGCCGCAGCTACTCGATCATGCTGGCTTTGGCGACTTGGCGGTATAACAGCGCCGGTATTGCCACAGTCAGGAAGAGCAGAAACGGGTATATCGCCCACATAGGCCACATGATAAAGCGAAATGTGTTTATGGGGCAGAGGGATAAACCGAAACTCATCCTGTATCTTCCCAATTATCAGAAAAATCAAAAGAACCATATTTCCGCAAGAAAAAGCGATATTCCTTTATGCTTTGCCAAAAAGCAATAAAAAAGACTTTACTTCGGCAAGTGAACCATGGCAGCTTTCCATATCGACCGCAATGCCATAATCTTCCTCTTCCGAAATATGTAAATGCCCGTCATCTGCAACACACAGTTGGTCCACATCTATAATAAACTTTGCATTATCTCCATAACGGTTATATACGTTATGGCCTCCTCAATAGCAGATTGCAGATCTAAGAAAAAGGTTCCATCTCGATTTGTTCCCCTTTCTTTTTGTGAAAAAGCGGGACTGTTTTTGTATGATCCCGCCCGCCTAAAGAGCAAGCTGTCAGGCCAGAATATCCAAGCGTTTATAATCTGCGATTCTTTTCCTAGTTTCCTCCCAGGTGAAGCGGCCGCGAACAAAATCATAGTCGCTCCAAATACGCTGGAGCTCCGCCTTGATCTGGGGGACATCCTCCAGCCTGTCCACACCGGAGCGGACGTAGTAGTCAGGCAGCAGGGCGCAGCCCACGATGCTGCTCTCGACCTGGGGCAGCTCCTCCATGCCCTGGCTCAGAGCGTCCAGCAAGCGCAGATGGCTGTTGGCATAACCGTTCAGCTCCTGTTCCACTCCAAACAGGCCGTTCAGGTCGAACAGCTGGAAGGGCGGCCTGCCCGGGACCTCGATCTCGCCGCTGTAATAGACCGGCTTGCCGTTGAGCATATAGAGCATGCTGCACATATCCAGCAAGCGCTGGCAGGCCTCTTGAGAGGGCAGGGTCTGGAAGGAGTGAAACATCAAATCCACTGCCCATTCCAGTTGGCCCAGCACCTCACAGCCTGGCAGCCTGGCCAGCCGTTCCCCCAGCCGCACCAACCGGGCAATGGACAGCAGCCCCCACACCCGGACTTGGGGGGCGTTCAGTTCCTCCGCCCTGGCCTCAATTTCGGCGGGAACGGTATTGTAGAACAATCCATCCTCCTCATCCAGCCGTCCAATACGGTCAGAGCAGTCATCTATAATTTTCTCCCCCACCTTATCATAGATATTGTCATCCGCGCTGTAAATGGTGTCCGCCCGGTGGAGCCACAGCTGGGCTTTATGTAGGTCGCCTGCATCCATAGCGCTCACGCCCAGCTCGTAATAGGTCCTGGACACCCCAGCCCAGTCCCTTTTTCTCTGGAACTCAGCCAGCTGCTCCTTCGGGGACTTTTTCTTCTTTTTTCCGAATCCAAACACAAAAATCATCTCCTGTTGTATTTTTTGTTGACACAAAATCATCATACCATCATTTTTTTACGGGGTCAATTCCATCTGTCCTTATACATTTCCAAGTAGTGAGGGAGTTTGACCAAAATAGCTGCTCCCAAAGCTATGAAGCCGATCATACCAATGAAGCCCGATGGTTTTGGCCTTACTCAATATTTTTCAAAGCGTCTAAAACCTCTGCAGGTTCCGCTGTTTCTACAAACACTCCGATGCAGCAATCGCCAGCGCGGATATAGGCAGCGCCATTTTTTTCAAGAACGGATACTGTTACTTCCTCCTTGGAGGAATAAATGCTTATATCTGTTTTGGGTTCATAGTTCAAAACACAGATGGTAAACATATCTCCAAACGCTCCCGGCTCTGGTGCAATCGCTCCACCATCCTCCGCAAATTTCTGTTCCGGTATTTCACCGGTAATATACTCGATTCGCAGCATATTATACTGTGTTCCATCTTTCATAATCGTATTGTAAATGCTTCCGCGTCCGTAATGAAACCCATCCGGCAGCTGTTTGGGAAGATGCTCTGCTAACAGATTATCTAAAGATTCCCTCTCCGTAAGACTTACAACCTCTGCTGAATCCACATTTTCTTCACGTTCAGTTGCCGGATATACAGCAACGCTGTACATGCCGCTTTCTATATCGCCGCCTGTATCGACAAAATCAGGCACAGAACCGCCGCCGGAAGATAAAATGCTCTGCTGTAAAAGAACCGCAGCGCCCACAGCAAAGCATAGGCACGCCGCCAGCGATCCCCAGACCTTCCAATTCATTTTCTTCATCACAGTTGCTTTAGCCCCTTTCACGATGTCGTCATCAAGTTCACCAAGGACTTCAAAAAAATCTTCTTTCCTCATAATTCAAAGCCCCTTTCTGTCAAATATACTTTTAGCTGTTTTCTTGTCCGATCCAGTGTTTTTGATGCGGTTCCCTGCAGCATTCCATAGTCTTTTGCTATTTCTGAAACGGAATCAGCATACCAATAGCGGCGAACAAATATATTCCGTTTGTTTGCCGAAAGACTTCTTACAAATAAATTGATCGCTTTTGTCAGTTCTTGATGGTCAATGATTTGCTCCACATCATCAGCATCTGATACGCAGTCGGTCAGTTCGTCTAAAATAAGCGCCATTTCACCACCGCCACGTTTTTCGGTATGATTATGTTTATACTTATTAAACGACAGATTCCGTGTAATTTTGCCAAGGAATGTCGCCAGCTGTTCGGGCCAATGGGTTGGCATGGAGTTCCAGGCGTTTAAATAGGTATCATTGACACATTCTTCTGCATCTTCTTCACTATTTAATATGTTCCGTGCGATGGCTTTGCAGTAATGACCGTATTTATCGGATGTTATCGTTATAGCTTGCTCATTCCTATCCCAATAGAGCTGGATTATTCCGTTATCATCCATAGAAATCCTCCTTTCACCTATATACACAACTTTCAAGCGACAATCTGACACGCATTCCAAAAAATTTTATCCACAGGGCAGAAATACGGAAAAGGTAAAACCCTGTCCCTCTGCGGAAACGCCCCTGATATAGCCGCCTTGCATAGTAACGATCTCACGGACCAGATACAGTTCAATGTCGATTTCGTCAATATCACGAACTTTTTCCCGGCAAAAGTGTTTGAAGATCATCCCTTTCCGGTTTTCAGGCAGGAGGTCTTTATCACGGCGGTATCTGAGCGGCGCTCCTCGATTTCCGCACAGAAATCAAATCCATTCCCATTCGACAGATTCACATCCAAAACGGCTAAATCACAGTCCTGCGCTTTGCAGAATGCTGCTGCCGATGCCTTTGTCATGGCACCAGCCGCAGAAAGATTGCAGCAAAGCGTATTTTTCAAAAGGCGGTCGCCCTCAACGGCTAAAAACCTCATGGGTTCACTTCCTTTCCCATACAGGATAGCACAGGAATGTCACAAAAATATCACAAGGTATGAAAAGAGTGCGCCTCTATTTTTACGGCTCCCAAGCCACTTTACTCCAAGGCGGAGAAAGAAACATGAGCGCTGTAATCTATGCCCGTTATTCCAGCCGCCCAGGTTTCCAACACATGATAAAGGGCCGCTCAAAAAATATGGTAACCCGAGGCCACACAAAGAATGCCTTGAAGTGTAAATACATTGGAGGAATACCCACATTGGGCTGCACCATCGTCAGTGAGCGCCATTACCAAATCGGCCCATACACCGCGCCCATTGTGCCGGAAATGTTTATTCGTTACAACAATAGTTCAACTGTGAAAGAAATACAAGATTATCTCATGGTTCCTCAAGACCTTTTCGACCGGGTTCAGGAAAAGATGGGCAAAAATAAAAAGGTCCCCGCCCAGCATAAGGCAGAGGACGATGGACGATTATCTGCTGACAACAAAGCTGTTCTGCGGAACGTGAGGAGCCATAATGGCAGGTGAAAACGGCACCAGCGAAGAAATTCCCCTTACCGCTCCGTTTCCGGCTTCGCCGAAAACTACGCAGGACGGGGAATTTCTTCGCTTTCAGCCGCGACTCGCTTCGCTGGACTCGCGGCTGATTCCGGGCGTCGGCCTGGCCGCTGCGGAAGCGTCATATGATGAATGGATGTACTCTAGGCCCCCCTGTCACACCGCGCCAGGCGGCTTTTTCAGGAGCGGACAATTCCATCCGCTTCCATAACTTGATTTTCAACTTATACGCTGACACTGCTGTATTGCCGGATGGTGTCTACAATGCGCTCTGCGTCATTATCTACGTTGATCCCCATCGCTTCCAGACGGTCGGAAACATCCTCCGGCAGATCCTTGCCTTCCATCGCTTCGTTCAGCCGTCCGCCCATAATCAATTTTACATCATCCAAGTGCAGCTCTTTCAGCTTTTTAACCATCGCGTCCGCAAAGCTGAACGCCATACCGTTATAAGTGCTGACCACCAGAATTTTGCTCTCCGTTTCAATCAGCGTATCAGCGAATTCATCCACTGGAGTCGCGTCGCCTAAATCGTAGATATTTGCACCCGCAACCCGCAGAATTTTCTTGATGACCTCTTTGCCAAACACATGAATATCCGTTGCGCCAATGACAATATTGATTCCATCCAACGGCTTCCCAGCCAATCCCGGCATTTTGGCAATCAGCTGGTCCTGTGTGGCGTTGATGGTCTGGATAACATTGGTCGGATGAACGGGCGTCCGTCCGCGCATTGCCATCTCGTCCTTCTTGCCCGCGCCGAAGTTGATCTCCAACTGCTCTGCGCCAATCCCCTTGAGCACTGCCATGACCTGGCCTGCATGAGTGATATCAACCCCCAAATCATCCAAGGCGTTCATAACCCGCTCAAAAAAGATATTTCCACAGGTGTTCAGCAGCTTTGCCTCCGCTTCCACACAGTCGAAGTTGATAAAGTTCATGTAATATTGGGCTTTCTCCTGCATGAGGTCCAGCGTATGGTGTGCGTCAATAATCTCCTCGGCAGAAGGTACACGGATAGCTTCTGTCACGGGGATCGCACATACGGCATGGCCTGTGGGGTATTTCATCTGTCCAATGATGTCTGCCAGGGCGAAGGACGACAGTGCACCATAGTTTCGCGGGATGTCCAGGCCAAAGTCAATGGTATTGCCATAAATCATGGAGCCGGGCGTTTGGAAGGTATTGATGTTCCACATGGCCTTGTTGAAGATTATCCGAAGGATTGGGTCGCTGAACAGGTTGCCGAAACAGAAGTTCATCCCCGCCCCCAGCAGGTCTTCCACAATGTAGCGCTCCAGCCTGGCCCAGCCAGCCAGGTTTGCCAGGTCATGGAACTGAGACCCCATGCCATCATCCAAGTTGGAGTGGATGATGGCGCCCTGTTCCCGGTAATAGCCCATAATAGCAATGGCCTCACAGGCTTTGACAGTACGGTCAAACTCCATATCCAGGCCAGGATATTCATAGCTGTAATAATGGGAGATGTTTCCAATCGTGGTAACGCCGGCATTCAGCGCGTTAACACAGTTTTCTACGGAATTTAAGGAGCCGATCATGTGGTCGCCCATGTGAACCTGGACAGGTGCCTGTTGGCTCAAAATCTTCCATTCATCAGGCGTCTTGTAAACCTGCCCGGAGCCAACCTGTATTCGGTCTCGGTACTCCGCAGGCACACCCATGGAACCATCCAGACACACGCCGAAACGGTCAATATAGGAGCCGGATTCCTTCAACGCCTCATAAATTTTCTGAAAGCCTTCAGCTGTGGCATTTACAGAATTCCAGCCGATGTGGGAGTGTTTCATGACATGGCCTGACTGCATCATCTTCTTTTTGTACTCCGCCTCAGACCGCACGCCGTAAGTCTTCATAAACAAGCTCTCGCCGATGGTAACCGTTTTTGCGATTTTCTGACCTTCACTAACGAGCGTCTTCATATCAGGCAGCTCTTTTTCATGGAACCGTCTGTTAACCCTGATTTCCATTCCTGTTATCCTCCTACTCCGTTAATTCCCGCCAGGAAAAAGACTGGCTTTCATGATTGCGAAAGCCGCCGCCTCATCATATCCCTGCAACAGGCCTGCCGCGTAAAACACATAATCACGATCCACCAGCGTGCGTATGGTTCGGGGAAGCAAGATGGTTTCATCCTCTCCATCCTGAAGGGCCGCACATTGCAGCAGGCGGTCTGGGTCCGTCCCATTTACCAAGATTCCACCCGTCCCAATCAACGTCTCTACTTTCGTCAGGTTCTTTCCCCTCTGGATTTCCCGAACCCCTTTGGAATGTACCTTCTCAATACGCCCCGCATGACGGCGGGCGGAAATCGAAATCGCCCGGCTGGCAATCTCCTGGTCAATCCGCAGCTCTTCCGGGGTATCCGCCAAAAAACTGGTATCCAACAACCGTTTTTCAATGGATTTCCGCAACGCCTCCTCTGTCACTCCTACGCTCTTAGCCATGGATTCCGCGCCGGCCTCTTCCAAAACACATATGGAGGATTCCCGCATCCCCATATCACCCTCGACGGTTCGTTTGGCATCGGGTTCCGCGGCACCGACAATGCGGGCGTAGTGATAGCCCTTGTTTTTGATGAAGGAGTAGACATCCGTCGTCGCGCCGCCCACATCCAACATCATAACGCCTCCAAGGCCTTTTCCTCCTTCGATCCCCTCGGAAAGCAGCTTGCCCGCCGCAAGAACGGCCGCCGGCGTCGGCATCAGGATTTCTCCAATCTCCTCCTGTACTTTGTCCATGCCGGCCATATTGGTGATCCGCTTCATAAAGAGATTTCGGATGACCTCTTCCGCCGGGCCGGTATTCAACTCTCCCACTGCTGGGATCACATTGTCCACCAGAAAACATTCCTTGCCTCCCAGGCAGAGGATTTCCCGCACCATCTGGGCTGCGCCTGAATTCCCTGCGTAGATGACCGGAGCCTTCAAGCCGGAACCGCTTAGGACCTCTGCATTGTGAAGGACCATCGTGCGGTTCCCCTTCTCGTAACCGCCGCAGAGCAGAACGATCTCTATATCCGCTCCTTCCAAGGCGCGTACATCCTCTGGCGTCAGCCAGCCAGACTCGCTTGCCATGATCTTGGCGCCAGCCCCAAAGGCCGTATTCCGTCCTGCCAGAATGCTCAGCGACTTCGTTAAGCCGATCACCGCCATCCGCAGTCCCCCTGCCGCGCTGCTGCTGGAAAGCTTCAGCGATTCCTCCAAAGCGGCACGGCCAACGGCTCCCTTTACTGCATCAAAGCATTGGTGCAGCCCAATGCGGGCGTCCGTATGTACGGTGGACGGGAAACAGCCTGTCATGAGTACCCTGCGCTCTGGAAGATATACGCAAGCCACTTTCGTATAGGTACTGCCAAAGTCTATTAACGTTGCATATTTCACATTCACCCACCTCCATTCCATGGGTAACGTCAAGAGGCTTTAGTGACTATATAAGCTGTAATCGGTTGGAATCCTGTCTTCCGATGGGTCAGACAGCTCTTCCACCAGCGCTTTTACACCTGCTTTTTTTACCGCCAGCATGATACTGCAGGGGTCTGTAATGTCGATGAAATGGGAGAGGAACGACAGAATATTGTCCCTCACTCTCTGCCCCCGCGCTGCCAGACGCGCCGCCTCCATGTCTATAGCAGCAAAGTCAATGGTCTTCGCCATCTCCGGCAAATATGCCTCCAACTGCTTTGCAAGCCCCAGCTTCCGAACAATTTCCTCATTCGCAGCCTGGCCGTCCAGCCCCCGGTCCGCCATTACCGTTACCGCATGCCCCGTCCGATAGCGGGCCTGGCCCGCCATGTCGTATAACATGCAGGTGCAGAGGTGCGCATCATTCAAATCAACCCTCTGCTTCTCTCGGCCCAGCTTGTTGGCGAATACCATCGAACCAAAAACATCCTCCCCATGAACCTGTTTCAGCGCCGCCAGGAATACAAGCCGCTTATAGGGGGAATGGAACATATCGCCAAAGGAGTGGGCCACTTTTGCGCCCAGTAAATCCTCCGCAATATACTGCTCCAGCAGTGCCATGCCAATCAGCTGCCCCATATCGGCACATTTGTCGCCATAGCCGTCGTCCAAATTTGAATGGATTAACGCGCCGTCCTTGACATGCTCTCCCATAACGGCCATTGCCATAACCGTGCTGCGGGTCCGCGCCTCAATGTCTGGAAACTCCGGATAGTCCCAGCCGAAAAACTGAGAAATGTTCCCCATTGTGGTAATGCCTGCGCGCAATGCCGAACAACAAGAATCATAGGAAGCCGGGCTCCCGATCATATGATCTCCCAAGTGCGGCTGGGAGAAGGGAAAAGAGGCCAGCTCCGCCCAATCCTCCGGCGCGTCCAGGTACAACCCCGCTTTTTCCCCTTTTCTGCGTACCGCACGCGGAAAAGCCATGGCCGGGTCCAGGGACACGCCGAACCGGTCTAACGTCAACCCCTGTTCCTCCAGCAGGTCCTGCAAAACCGGCATGCTGTGCAGCATAGCTTCCCGGTCAGGGAAACAACAGTGCACATGATACATAACAACACCCTTCGCCGCCATGACGGCCTTATATGCCTTTTCTGAAGAAAACCCGCTGGCCCTGCACCAACTGCTCTGGGGAACTTGAATGCCCTGCGCCTCTTCCCGCGCCTGCTTGATCAAGCTGCTATCCATCCCGGGAATGGACTCTAATATTTTTTTCGTTGCGGTATTGATATTGATCACAAACCTTTCCTCTGTGCATCCGGGCGCAGCGCTTGCCGAATCCGTTATGCAATTTATCCACGACGGCCCTCTGCTGCGGCAGAATTCCACAGCAGAGGGCCTCGATCTGCCATCCAATCAATCCATAATCTGTCCGCCATTGACGTCCAGGGTCTCGCCGTTGATGAAAGAAACCTTGTCGTCACACAGGAAGCAGACTGCCTCGGCAATCTCGCTGAGCTTGCCCAGCCGTCCGGCGGGGATCAGATGCAGAAAGCTCTTCCACCGGTCGGAAGACAACACCGCCTGGGATTCCACCCAGCCGGGGGCTACGCAGTTCGCGTTGATCCCGGTTCCGGCCAATTCCAGGGCAAACGAGTTCGTCAGGGCAATCACGCCCGCTTTTGCCGCGCCGTACACGCTGACGCCGGGAGCAGGCTTCTTCCCATCAATGGAGCTGATATTCACAATGCGTCCAAACTGATTGGGCAGCATGGACTGCCGCACCACATTTTGGGTCATGAAGAACATGCCTTTCAGGTTAACGCCGATAACAAAGTTAAACATTTTCTCGTCAATTTCCAGAATCGGCGCGGAAGGATATACGCCCGCATTGTTCACCAAGAAATCAATCTTCCCCATCTCCGCTACGGCCTTTGCCACAGCCTCTTTTACCGAATCTACATCGGTAATGTCCACACCAACTCCCATCACCTTCCGGCCCATCTTCCGAATCTCCTGGAAAACCTCCGACTCTTCGTCGATTTTGATATCTGCAATTACAATGTCGGCGCCATACTCCGCCAGCTTCCGGGCAATGACTGCGCCAATACCGCCCGCCGCGCCTGTGACAACTGCTACACGTCCTGCAAATTTTTCGTTCATGATACAATTTCCTCCATTTTTCAGCGACTTGATTCGAACAGGGCCGTTGTTTTTGCTAATTCCTTGTGCGGAAGGGCATACCGGACGGCATTCCGCTCGGTATGCCCGCGAACAGCGTGTTACAGTGGCCCGACGGCAACACTTTATTGCTCAGCGGCTTTCTTGGCGGCTTTGATCATTCCAAAGCCAGTGATGGCGCAGACAATGGAAAACAGCGGGGTCAGGAATCCCATGAGGTAGTAGGGCAAGTAAGCGGTTGTCGCCACGCCCAGAGTAACAGCGGTATATACGCCGCTGGTACCCCAGGGAACCATTGGGCAAACAAGCGTACCGCTATCTTCGCAGGTACGGGAGCAGACGCTGCGGTCCAGGCCCAGCTCATCATATTTCTCGCCGAACGCCTCGGCAGGCAGAACCATTGCCATGTAAGGATCCGCTGCGACAAAGCTCAGTGCAAAGCCGCTGATAACATGGGTCACGACCAGGCCCACGCGGTTGTTGGTGAATTTCTCCGCCTTCTGCATCAGGCATCTGACGACGCCGCAGCGGGCCAGCATGCCGGCCAGGGCCAACGACCAGATCATGATACCTAATGTGCCGTACATGGAACTCATGCCGCCGCGGGTCAGGAGACGGTCCACGTTCTCCACTCCAGTGTTGCCCACAAAGCCGGACATGAAATTCCCGAGGGCGCCGGCCAGGCTGGCCCCTTGGAAAATCATTGCGAACACCACGCCAGTCAATGCACAAATCATCATACAGGCGATGGCAGGAACTTTCAGAACAATCAGGACGATCATAATTACCAAGGGAATCAGCAGAAGGGGAGACATGTTGTATGCTCCGTTCAGTCCGTCAATCATTTCATTGATGACCACAGAATCGCCGCTGCCGCCATGGGACAGGCCCATTACGGTGAAGATGACGCCGCTGACAATCAGAGCGGGGCCTGTCGTATAGAGCATGGAAAAAACGTGCTTATAGAGATCGGTTTTCGCCACAGCAGCCGCATAATTGGTGGAGTCAGACATTGGGGAGAGCTTATCGCCGAAGAATGCGCCGCAAGCAATACAGCCAGCCGTAACGGCGGGATTGAGGCCCAAGCCCTCGCCCACTGCCATGAAGGCAATGCCAACCGTGCCCATGGTTGTCCAGGAAGAACCCGTTACCACCGATAGAATGCTGCAAATAATCAGGATGGAAACCAGGAAAAATTGGGGGGAAAATACATGCAAGCCATACACAATGATGATGGGCACCGTGCCGGAGGCAATCCAAGTGCCAATGGTCGCGCCGATCAGCAAAATAATCATCATAACTTCAAGGGCGGTGGAAATGCTCTCCATCATGGCCTTTGCGGAATCGCCCCATTTAATATGCAGATAGAACGAGGCATAAGCCAGCATTATGCCTGTGCAAAGGGAGAGCGGGACCTGGACATCCTGCCCCAAGCCGATGATACACACGGACAGGACAACTACGCACACCAGCAGCATGATCAAAGACATACCTAGGGTTGCTTCGCGCTCGGGGATATTCGCTTTTTCGTTTTTCATTTTTCTCCTCCTCATAATCCGTTGTTGTGGTCCTCTATTTTGACACATACGAGCTGGCCCGTTATGTGGTCAACCTGTATCCCCTCGCCACCAGTTTACAAAACCAAAAGAGCAATCCCATTTACAAAAAACAAAGGCGCCCTGGAGCTCCAAACTGCTCAGGCGCCTTTGCCTTAATACTCAGCTTTATTTTACGGCCATCCTATGGAAACCACCACATAGATAGAATTCCAAAAGCCAACAAAATTGTAGAAACAATTCCACAAATGCCGCCAAGCAGTTTTATCTGTATACCATCATAATAACCAATTATTCTCCAATAGTAAAACCGGAATTCAACATACTGACTATGCGGCAATCGAATCTTCGTTAATATTTCGTCAATTCAAGGGAGCCCTTTCCTCCTATCAAATTTCCTTGTTTTCCTGCTGCAAGACTTCCCTTGCGCACTGGATAAACCGAGCCATTGCCGGGGATTTGTCCCGTAAGGAACGTACCGCAAACCCCAGCTCCCGGTAGGCAAGAGGGAACAGCGGCCTCGTTACCAGGCGCTGGCTCCTGCCAGGGAACTGCTCCAAAATCAAAGACGGCAGCACTGCCACGCCCAGCCCGCGTTCCACCATAAACATGAGGGTATAATCCGAATTGGAAGTGACTCCTGAACAGATCGGCACGCCGTTTTTGTCAAAATAACGCTTGATATCCTGATCCAGCCCATCCAGACACCGCTGCATAAAGAAGGGTTCTCTCATAAGCTGCTCTGGCGTCACATACTCCTTTTCCGCCAGCGGATGTCCCGCCGGAAGGACCGCTAAATAGGGATCCCGTTTCAAGAACACCCACTCGTATGCATGCTTGGGCTGGCGGCTGAAAAATGCAATGTCAATCATCCCGGAAGACAACCAGTTTTCCATCTGCGAGATGCTGCCTTCTTCGATCAATTCAATTTGGATATGGGAGTAGCGTTCTCGGAAAACAAAGAACAGCTTCGGCATCCAAGAACAAGCCACCGTCGGGTAACACCCAATCCGGAGCCTGCCGGTCTCCAATCCGCGGATCAGGTCAAATTCCTGCTCCAGCCGCTCGTTCATGTTGACCAGCTCCCGGATGGCAGGCAGGACCTGCTCCCCCGCAGACGTAATCTGTACGCCTTTATTCGTCCGCAGCAAAAGCGGAAACCCTACCTCCTGCTCCAAGCTGTTCATCATATGCGTAATGCCTGACTGCGTATAGCCGGAATCCTCGCACGCCCGCACAAAGCTTCCCCGATCAATTACATTGAGCAGCACCTCATATTTTTTGATATCCATACGCACTTCACTCCTTGGCAATCGCGCCGTCGTCTTCTCGTGCAGCCGTTCTGGAAAGCCTTGCGGCAGCGTTCTGCAAAGCCCTCCGAACGGCAGCCTGCATTTACAGTATAATATGTCGTCCCTTGTCCAACGTTAGGTTCACCAAATTATTATATTACCATACTGCGCCGCAATCGGAAACAAGCCGTTCTCTTTTTATAGAACGGAGAAAAACGCACCTTGCAGTGCGCTTTTCTAACCGTTCCAGGTTCTTCCTGCGTTTTCTTTTGCGCTTTCAAAACCGTATAATGTAATAATGTAAGAAAACAGGCCGCTCTGGGAAACGTCATCTGCTAAACGTCTCTTTTACGGCAGAATTTGTGGTTGCTTAAATGCCGTAGCAATCGTAAGTATCGGCTGCGAAATCCCGGCAGTATGTCAATTATACCGCACGCCGTATTCTTTCCGGTCGCCCAGGATGCCCTTGACAACATCGGCGTTTCCCGGCGGGCAGCCGACGACATAGCGGAAGCCCATTTCGTCCGCCAGCTTTTTGCAGCACACGCCAATGCATACCGTATTCTCCGGGCTCGCATCCGCAGGCAGATGCTCCTTAGTGCAGGGGCCAACACAGACGTTCATGCCTTCCAGATATGGAAACAGCTCCTGCGCCTTCATGTCCATCAATGCGCTGATCACGGTGTTGTGGCAGCCGGTGCAGGCGTCCTTGCTGAAAATCAGGTTGAAGGAATCAGGAATACCCTCGATAGTGATCTCGCTGGAACGCTTGAAACGGCTGGCGACTTCCTCAACCTGGCAGCCAATCACCTTGATCGCTTGCAAATTCATCTCACCCAGGCCCCGGGCGTATGCGGACTTGGTAATCATAACCTCCTCCGGTTCATAGCCCATGATCTTGCCGGTAACGGCCTCGCAGGCAACCAAATCCTTAGAGCCAATAATCAGATGCATTTCTTTCGTCTCGCCGAAGATAGGACCTAAACCCTGCTGGCCGTAAGTGCCGTCCACGATTTCGAGGGCGGGTTTCAGAGCGGCGCACCAGTCGACTACGCCCTCGATCAGGCCCTTCTTGTGGAAATCTTTCTTCTGCACGTCGCTCAGCAGGCCCTTCATGTTCTTCATGCCCAGGGTGATTTCGGTCTGGTCATGAGTTTTCATGACAGGGACGGTAATAAACACATCGGTATCCCGCACCAGCTCCCAGGTGTTGATTTTATCGAAAACTACGCCGTTTTCAATCTCCATAACGTACTTTTTGTTCTCTTTCTGTTTGAGATCAATAACAGGGACGCCTTTGTCCCGCAGTTCCTGGTAACCGCACTTGGCAATTGTCAGCTCAGTGTCCGCGCCAGCGGCGGAGGATTCAGCAATGTAAGGGTTGCCCCCCACGGCTTGAACAGCTTCATAAATAGCCAAGCACACTTCCCAGCGGGTGATGCCGCCGGAGAGGCGGTCGGTGGGGCAAGCCACCAGGTTTGGCTTGATCATAACCTTGTTTCCTGGTTTGATGATATCCTCCAGGCCGCCAAGATCAGCCATCACCTGATCAACGGCAGCTTTGATGGCCAGGTAGTCGTCGCCCTGGGTTCTTTGAATTGATACAGTTGACATTTGTTGTCCTCCTTTTTGTACATTTAATGGTCAAACTCAGCCCACAGGCCGCCTGTGGCGCCTTCTCCAGTCATTTCAAATCCGGATAGGCCTTCCGCACATAATCGCCAATGCGCTTGACGGCCTCTGTAAGATTTTCGTCGGAGTTGGCAAACACAAGGCGGAGATATCCCTCGCCCATCTTGCCGAAAGCGGAACCGGGAACCGTGACGACGCCTGCGTTACGGATCAGCTCCTCGGCAAACGCCTCAGAGGACTTGCCGAACGCCTTGATATTTACAAAGGCATAGAAGGTACCGGGGGATTTTTTGCAGGAAAAACCGGGAATGGCGTTGATACCGTCGATCAAAATATCCCGGCGGCGGGTGTATTCCACAAGCATCTGCTCCACACATTCTGTACTTTTCAGTGCCTCTGCGGCGGCAATCTGCGAGAAAGCGGGCACGCAGGAAACAATGCCCTCCTGTATTTTCGCCATATCCGGCACTAGAGAGGCATCCGCCAGCAGATAGCCAACACGCCAGCCAGTCATGGCATAGGATTTAGAAAAGGTGTTGAGCACGACCACCTGCCGCCGCACCTCTGGGATCTCCGCGATACTGAAGGGCCGCCCACCGTCATAGACCAACTGGTCGTAAGGCTCGTCAGAGAATACATAAAGATTATGCTCCAGCGCCAATTTGGCAATCCCCTCAATGTCCTCTCTGGTCATAACAGAACCCAGGGGGTTGCTGGGGGAGTTGAGAATGATACCGTGCGTTTTGGACGTAATGGCCTTAGCTACATCCGCCGCCTGGAGGCGGTAATCGTTTTCCTCATAGACCGGCACCGGGACGGCCTTGGCCCCAGCCAGCAGGATTTGACCGTAGTAGTTCGGGAAACAGGGGTCAGGGATTATGACCTCATCGCCGGGATTGACCAGGGCATACAAGGAAAGCGTCAGAGCTTCCAGAGCGCCAACTGTTACGATTACATTGTCCTTACCATAACCATCCCAGTGGGTCCTGCGATAGCGTTCTGCAATGGCTTCCCGCAGAACAGGCAAACCAACATTGACGCTGTAATGCGTCCAACCCTCGTCCAACGCCTTCTTCGCAGCTTCCTTAATGTAATCCGGTGTATCAAAATTCGGCTCACCCAGCGTCAGGTTCACTAAATTGTCATACTCAGCGGCAATATTGAACATTTTACGAATGCCGGACGCAGGATAATTTTTCACCAATTCCGAGACAAGCATCTCTTTTTTCATAGTCCAAGACTCCTTTCTGAAACCGTTTTCACATAACGAGCAAGGAAAAAGGCAGCAGCATACCCCCGGCGCCTTCGAGGTCAAACGGGAGGTATGCTGCACCTCGCAGGTTCAGCCTATTTTGTCCAATCCCGGCGCATCCGCGCCCAGGACTCGTCACGCTCACGGATAACTCTGGCAAAGTCAGCGTCATCCAGAGCGGAGAAGCGGGATTGTTTTTTGAGATATGCCTCAACAGAGGCAAATTCCTTCGGGTCACGGTTGAGCTTGAATTCACCGCCTTCATACTCCGCCAGGAACCACAAGCCGCAGTCAACCGCTTCCTTGGCGATGTCAACGGTCACATCAGACTCCGTTCCCCAGCCGGTGGGGCAGGGCGCCATGACGTGAATGTAGGAAGTACCGTCGGTGTTCATGGCCTTTTCCACCTTGGCAAGGAAGTCCTCAGGATAGCCAACGCTGGCAGTCGCTGCGTAGGGAATCCCGTGGGCGGCCACAATCTCAAACATGCGCTTCTTGCTGCTCTGGCTGCCGTGGAAGTTCTTGCCGGCAGGGGTGTTGGTCGTCTTCATGCCGTAAGGCGTCAGGCCGCTCTTCTGAACGCCGGTGTTCATGTACGCCTCGTTGTCGTAGCAGATGAAGATGGCGCGGTCGTTCCGGTCAATCATGCCAGAGAGCGCTTGGATGCCAATATCTGCCGTGCCGCCGTCGCCGGCGAAACCAACCACATGGTAATCCTCCAGCCCCTGGGCCTGCGCACCCGCCAGGACGCCGCTCATTACCGCGGCCGTTCCGGCGAAGGGCGGGATGATGCTGTTCACAAAGAAGGGCATATGGGGGTAAATAAAGCCGACAGTAGACATGCAGTTGGGCGGGATTACGGCGATGGCCCGTTCGCCCAGCACCTTCAGCGCCAGGCGGATCGCCAGAGCCGCGCCGCAGCCGCCGCAGGCCTTGTGCCCGTAAAACAGTTCTTTATTCGGAATCGTCTTTGCATTAAGCGCCACAAATATCCCTCCTCAAATTGACAAATGCCGTCTGCGTACCTTCCAGCCTGCCGGAGAGCAGTTGGTCGAAAATGCCCTGGATATCTTCTTTGGAGATGCTCCGTCCGCCCAGGCCGCCAACCCAGTTCGCCGTCGGGACGGAAAGGCCCTGCTCCTTGAGGGAGGAGTTGACGTTGGTATACACAACGCCCTCGTAGCCGAAACTGATGTCCTTCTCCAGCACACCCACAGCTTTTGCGCCCTTCAACGCCGCTGCCGCTTCCTTTGCCGGGAAGGGCCGCATGCAGCGGATTTTCAGCAGTCCGATCTTCTTGCCCGCCTCGCGGTAAGCATCCACCACACAGCGCACCGTTCCCGCTACGCTGCCCAGCGTCACCAGAACCGCGTCCGCGTCTTCGCACTTGTATGCTTCCACCAGGCCGCCGTAGGAACGGCCGAACTTCTTGCCAAACTCCTTGTCCGCCTCCACAATCTTTGCCGCCGCGTCCACAGCAGCCTTGTGCTGCTGGTAGCGGAACTCCATGTTGTACGGAGGGCCGGCCGTGATACAGGTTGCTTTTGGATTGTTCAAATCCAGCTTGTTGCAGAAATTCCGGTAGGGGATGTAAGCGTCCACCGTTTCCTGCTCCGCCAACTGCACCAGCTCGTAAGTATGGGTCAGGACGAAGCCGTCCAGGTTCACCATCACCGGGAGCATAACCGCGGGGTCTTCCGCAATGCGATAGGCTTGGAGAGTGGTATCATAGGCTTCTTGGGCGTTCTCAGCGTAGAGCTGAATCCAGCCGCTCTCCAGCTCGGAGAGGGAGTCGCGCTGGTCGTTGTATATGCTCCAAGGAGCGGCCAGGGAACGGTTTGCATTCATCATGACGATGGGGAAGCGGGAACCGCTGGCATAGTGCAGGCCCTCCACCATGTACAGCAGGCCCTGGCTGGACGTCGCAGTAAACGCCCGTGCGCCCATAGCGCTGGCGCCCAAACAGGCGCACATGGCGCTGTGCTCTGATTCCACATACAAATATTGGCTGTTCAGGGAGCCGTCCTCCACGAAATCGCTCAGTCGCTCCACAACAATGGTCTGGGGTGTGATGGGATAGGCGGCGATGACATGCGGTTTCGCCTGGCGCACCGCCAAGGCGACGGCCTCGTCGCCGGATACAAACAATTTTCCGCTCATGCCTCTGCCTCCTTTACCATGCGGATTGCGCCGGGCTTGCAGGCACGGCGGCATACGCCGCAGCCTTTGCAGTAATCATAATCGATTTCCAGCGCCTCGCCGGATTTGTCAATCGCGCCATCGGGGCATACCAGGAAGCACCGCAGACACTTCACGCACTTCTCCCCGTCGATCACCGGGCGGAAGGTCCGCATGCCGGAACTGACGTCGTGAAGCTGTCCTGTTTCAAACGCAGGGCCAAGGGGCAGAGCCTTGACCACGTAACTCAAATCAGCCTTGGGTCTATCCATTTACAGCGCCTCCTTTACCAGCTGATAGGTTTTGTTCAGCAGGATTTTGTTCTTCTCCCGAAGCTTGGGCGCGAGCTGGTCGTCAATGGCGGCCTCAATGGACTTGACTTCCGTCAGGCCGGTTGCCGCGGCCAGCGCGCCCAGCAGTGGAACGTTCGTGATGGGCCGGCCCAGGATTTCCAGCGCCAGGCCGATGGCGTCCACTGTCACCACCTGTACGCCGCTGATTTGGAATTCCTCTTTCGGCCTCGTGGTGTTGATCACGACGGTCGCACCAGGCTTCAGCCCGCTTTTCACCGGGTCGCCGAACAGGGTGTCGTCCAACACGACGGCACAGTCGCACTCGGTAACTTCGCTGCGGTCTGTGATGGGTTTCCCGTCAATCCGTGTGAAAGCAAACACCGGCGCGCCCCGGCGCTCGGGGCCGAAGGAGGGGAACGCCAGCGCATATTTCCCCTCATGCAGGGAAACGGCGCTGCCCAGCAGCCGGGCGGCGGTGAATGCGCCCAGTCCTCCGCGGCCATGCCAGCGAATTTCGGTCATGTGATTACCTCCCTTTGATTCTCCTTTTTGCTTCTTAGAAAATGCCCTGCGCCATCATGGCGTCCGCCACGCGCTGGAAGCCCGCAATGTTTGCGCCGGCCACGAGATTGTAACCCAGGCCATATTGCTCCGCAGCGCGGACGCTCATATTGTAGATGGTGTCCATGATCTGGCGCAGCTGCTTGTCGACTTCTTCCTCCGTCCAGACCAGCCGCTCGCTGTTCTGCGCCATTTCCAGCGCGGAAGTCGCCACGCCGCCCGCATTTACTGCCTTGCTGGGAGCTACGATCATGCCTTTCTGCTCCATCAGGTACTTGAGGGCGTCGTTGGTAGTGGGCATGTTCGCCACTTCGATATAATATTTCACTCCTGCCGCGGCGATCTTCTCCGCATGTTCCATATGCACGTCGTTCTGCATAGCGGAGGGCATGCAGATGTCGGTCTTTACGCCCCAGGGCTTTTCGCCCGCGTAGAACGCTGCGCCAAACTTCTCCGCGTAATCCTGCACACGGTTCCGGCCGCTGTTCCGCATTTCCACCAAATAATCGATCTTCTCTTTGGTGGTTACGCCGTCGGGGTCGTACACGTAACCGTCCGGGCCGGAGAGGGTAACCACTTTTGCCCCCAGTTCCGCCGCCTTTTTGCAGATGCCCCAGGTTACGTTGCCGAACCCTGCGCAGGCAATCGTCTTGCCCTGGATTTCCTCGCCTTTATGCTTGAGAACGTTTTCGAGATAGTACACCGCGCCGTAGCCGGTTGCCTCAGGGCGGATGAGCGAGCCGCCATAACTGAACCCCTTGCCTGTCAGTACGCCGTTTTCAAACGCGCCTTTCAAGCGGCGGTATTCGCCGTAGAGGTAGCCGATTTCCCGGGCACCGACGCCCATGTCGCCTGCGGGAACGTCCACGTCCGGCCCGATGTAGCGATACAGCGCCTGCATATAGCTCTGGCAGAAGCGCATGATCTCTGCGTCAGACTTGCCCGCTGGGTCGAAGTCGCTGCCTCCCTTGCCGCCGCCGATGGGCAGGCCGGTCAGGCTGTTTTTGAACACCTGCTCAAAGCCTAGGAACTTGATGATGCCGGGATACACGTTTTTCTGGAACCGCAGGCCACCCTTGTAAGGGCCAATCGCACCGTTGAACTGGCAGCGGTAGCCGATGTTTGTATGCCATGCGCCGTCGTCCGCCATCCAGCATACACGGAAGGTAAACATCCGCTCCGGTTCCACCATACGGGTAAGGAGGTCTGCTTCTTCGTATTCAGGATGCTTTTCGATGACCGGCTCCAAGGAGGACAGAACTTCCTCCACCGTCTGCACAAACTCCGGTTCATTTGCGTGACGTACCTTAACATGCTCAATCACGCTGGAAAGATATGCGTTCATTTCAATCAGGAACTCCTTTTTTGTTGAAATCATTCAAATGCCTGTCATTTATATTCACTTTGCCGGGGCACACGTGAAGAGGTAAGTAAAGGAAACCACCTTGAGAAGAGGCCGGCATGGATGGCCATAGGGAGAAGGAAACGCCATCTGACAAGCGTTTCCCATGGCGCTGCATGCCCCGGCAAAAGTGAAAGCTTGATTATTTCGCAGCCTTGGCGGCGCGGATAGCCTCAGTGAGCATGGGGGTGACCTTGAACAGGTCGCCGCAGATGCCATAGTCTGCGATCTCGAAGATCGGGGCGGTGTCGTTCTTGTTCACGGCGATGATGCACTCGCTGTCCTGCATACCGGCCTTGTGCTGAATCGCGCCGGAAATGCCAAGAGCCACATACACC